>JALOTE010000047.1 GCA_025458045.1 Rhizobiaceae bacterium | reverse complement strand
CAAGCCTGCCAACATCAAGCCTGCCGATATGCGATGCGACCAAACGCGATGCGAAGAATTTGGGGCGGCGCCTGTCTGAACGGCGACAGACTGCCATTCAGATTGACATGAAGCCGAATGCCGCCTTCCGCCTGTCTCAGCCCTTGTTCTTGTAGTACACGTCGAGGAAGACGGCGAGCATCAGCACCACGCCCTTGATGACCTGCTGCCAATCGATGCCGATGCCCATGATGCCCATGCCATTGTTCATCACGCCCATGATGAACGCGCCGATCACCACGCCGGTGATCTTGCCGACGCCGCCGGTGACGGCCGCGCCGCCGATGAAGCAGGCGGCGATGACATCGAGTTCAAGCCCGGAACCGGCCTTGGGCTGCGCCGAATTCAGCCGCGCGGCATAGACAAGCCCGGCCAGCGCCGACAGGGCGCCCATGATCGAAAAGATCGCGATCGTCACCTTCTCGGTGTTGATGCCGGAAAGCTTTGCCGCCTTCTCATTGCCGCCAATGGCATAGACGCGGCGGCCGAATGTCGTTCGCGTGGTGATGAACATGAACAGCGCAACCAGCGCGAACATCGTGATCAGCACGTTCGGCAGGCCGCGATGGTTGGCCATGATCCAGGAGAAGCCCAGAAACGCGATGGCGATGATGACATTGCGCGCATGGAAGAGCTGGATCGGCTCTTCGGCCATGCCGTGCTCCTCCTCCAATTTGCGCGAGCGCCAATTGGCGAGGATGATCAGCGCGGTGACGACCACGCCGACCAGAAGCGTGAACAGATGCAGGCCTTCCGGCGCCATGAAGGCAAGGTAATCCGGCACATAGCCGTTGGAGATCGCCTGGAAGGAGTCCGGGAACGGGCCGAGGTTGCGCCCCGACAGCATCGCGATCATCAGCCCGCGATAGATCAGCATGCCGGCCAGCGTGACGATGAAGGCCGGGATGCGGAACTTCGCGACAAACCAGCCTTGCAACGCGCCGATGGCCGCGCCGACCGACAGGCAGATCAGAACGGCGGGCACCGTGCCCATGCGCCATTCCGGCGGCCAGAACGGATTGTTGACCATCAGCACGCCCGCAATCGCGCCGATGAAGCCGGACAGGAAGCCGACCGACAGGTCGATATGGCCCGCCACGATGATCAGCAGCATGCCCAGCGCCATGATGACGATGTAGCTGTTTTGCAGGATGATGTTGGTCATGTTCAACGGTGTGAACAGGATGCCGTTGGTGGTGATCTGGAAGAAGATCATGATCGCGAGCAGGGACAGGAGCAGCGCATAATCGCGGATGTTCGCCTTCACGAAGCGCATGATGTCCGGTTTGGCGGCGGCCTCGGTCACAATCTGGCTCATCGTCAATCTTCCCATGATTTCATGATGGCACGCATGATCTTTTCCTGGCTCGCCTCGCGCGCGGGCATTTCTGCGACGAAGCGGCCTTCGTTCATGACATAAATGCGATCAGTGATGCCGAGCAGTTCGGGCATTTCCGACGAGATCACGATCACGGCCTTGCCGCTTGCGGCGAGTTCGTTGATGATCCCGTAGATCTCATATTTCGCGCCGACATCGATGCCGCGCGTCGGCTCGTCGAGGATCAGCACTTCCGGCCCGGAGAACAGCCATTTGGCGAGCACCACCTTCTGCTGGTTGCCGCCCGAAAGATTCATCGTGGTCTGGAACACGCCGGACGAACGGATGCGCAGATCCTTGCGGTATTTGTTGGCGACCTGCAGTTCGCGCACCTCATCGACCACCCCGCGCGCGGCGACGCCCTTCAGATTGGCAAGCGTCGTGTTGTGCTTGATGTGGTCGATCAGCACGAGGCCATAGGTCTTGCGGTCCTCGGTCACATAAGCGAGGCCCGCCTGCGTCGCCTTGGGGATCGACGAGACATCGACCGGCTTGCCGTGCATCAGCACCTCGCCCGAAATCTTCTGCCCCCAGGAGCGCCCGAACAGCGACATGGCGAACTCGGTGCGGCCGGCCCCCATCAGCCCGGCAATGCCGACAACCTCGCCTGCCCGCACGGTGAGCGAGACATCCTTGATGACATGCCGGTCGGAATGCTGCGGGTGGAACACGTTCCAGTTCCTCACCTCCAGCACCGGCGCGCCAATGGCGACAGAGCGCGGCGGATAGCGGTCGGTCAGGTCGCGGCCGACCATCGCCTTGATGATGCGGTCCTCGTCGATGCCGCCTTCGGTCACATCCAACGTGTCCACCGTCTTTCCGTCGCGGATGACGGTGATGCGGTCGGCGACATCGACGATCTCGTTCAGCTTGTGGGTGATCAGGATCGATGAAATGCCTTGCTGCTTGAAGCCGCGCAGCAGGTTCAGAAGTGCCTCGGAATCGCGCTCATTGAGCGAGGAGGTCGGCTCGTCGAGGATGAGCAGCTTGACCTTCTTGTTCAGCGCCTTGGCGATTTCGACCAGTTGCTGCTTGCCGGTGCCGATATTGGTGATCAGCGTGTTCGGGTGTTCCTTCAGGCCAACCAGATCGAGCAATTTGCGTGTCTTTGAAAACGCCTCGAACCAGTTGATGACGCCGCCCCTGGCGGTTTCCTGGCCGAGGAAAATGTTCTCCGCAATCGACAGCAGGGGAACGAGCGCCAGTTCCTGATGGATGATGATGATGCCGATGTCTTCGGAATCCGAGATGGCGCGGAACGCGCGCGGCCGCCCCTCGAAGCGGATCACGCCCTCATAGCTGCCTGCCGGGTAGACGCCGGACAGGACCTTCATCAAGGTTGATTTGCCGGCTCCATTCTCGCCCACAACGCCATGGATTTCCCCCGGCATCACCGTCAGATTGACATCCGTCAGCGCCTTCACGCCCGGAAACGTCTTGGTGATGTTGGTCATCTCAAGAATGGGCTGCATGGGGATGACGCGCCTCCCGCGCGTCCGGTTCAGCTTTGGGCGGCGCCCGGTTCATGTCGCGCCGGGTGGCACACGCGCAACGATGAAATGAAGTCCAGCCCCGCAGCCATGTGCGGGGCCGGATCTGGCGCAGCTTACTGCAGTTCTTCGGCCTTGATGTAGCCGGAGTCGATCAGCAGTTTCTGGATGTCGCCCTGACCCACCGAATAGGGGACCAGCAGGTTCGACGGCACGACCTTGACGCCGTTATTGTAGGTCGTGGTGTCGTTGATCTTGGGCTCGCCGCCCGACATCACCGCATCGACCATTTCAGCCGTCGTCTTGGCGAGTTCGCGCGTGTCCTTGAACACGGTCGAATATTGCTCGCCTGCCATCATCGCCTTCACCGATGCCACTTCGGCATCCTGACCGGTGACAATCGGCATTTCCGGACCGGGGGCATAACCCACGCCCTTCAGCGACGAGATGATGCCGCGAGACAGGCCGTCATAGGGCGACAGAACGCCGTGAACCTTCTTGTCGGTGTAATTTGCCGACAAAAGGTTGTCCATGCGGGCCTGTGCGACCGCACCATCCCAGCGCAACGTGCCGACCGTGTCCATGCCCATCTGGCCCGATGCGATGGCGATTTCGCCGGCGTCGATCATCGGCTGAAGGACCGACATCGCGCCATCGTAGAAGAAGAACGCGTTGTTGTCGTCCGGCGAGCCTCCGAACAGCTCCACGTTCCATGGCTTCTGGTCGGGGAACCGCTCCTTCAGGCCGGCCACAAGCGATTCCGCCTGCAACACGCCAACCTTGAAGTTGTCGAATGTCGAGTAATAGTCGACATTGGCGGAGTCGCGGATCAGCCGGTCATAGGCGACGATCTTTGCGCCCGCTTCGCTTGCCCGTTTGAGAACGTCGGACAGCGTGGTCCCGTCGATGGCGGCGATCACCAGCACCTTGGCGCCCTTCGTCACCATGTTCTCGATCTGGGCGAGCTGGTTCGGAATGTCATCCTCGGCATATTGCAGGTCTGTCGCATAGCCCTTGGCCTCGAATTCCTTGACCATGGACTCGCCGTCCGAAATCCAGCGCGTTGAGGATTTCGTCGGCATGGAAATGCCGACAAGCCCCTTGTCCTGTGCGTGGACGTAGCTTGCCGAAGCTGCAAGCGAAAGCGCGGCGGTGGCCGCAATGAAAAGTCTGCGTGTAAGCATGAAAGCCCTCCCGAGGCGTTTGGCGGTTCCGCAGCGCAGGGGCGGTGGTGTCCCATCGTCCACGGCGGTCATCCGCGCGAACGGCACCCTCCCAAGGCACCAAGCGCGTGATGGCAAACTTCCCCAAAAGTCCAAAGGTGTCAATGCGCGCACCGGTCGCTGCGGCTGGCTGGATCCCCTGTGCGGGCAGGGCAAGCAACCTGCATTCGCCTGCGGTTCCGGCGGCGGCGGCTGGCAGCGACGCCTTTGAAGCTTCTCGTTGAAGCTTGAACTTGGTAGGCCTCGCGCATGAACATACATGCCGCCACATCGGGACGGTTGCCGGCGACGCCGGACGAATTTCTGCGCTGGAACGAAAGCCGTGAAGGCAAGCGCGAATTCGTCAACGGAAGTGTCGTCGAGATGACGATCCATGTTACGGCCAATCATGCACGTCTGGCGATGCGGCTTGTACTGCAATTGGGGGGGCGCTCGACCCTGCGCGGTACGCTCTGACATCGGCGGATTTCGCGGTGCGGACTGACCGTGGCATCCGGTTTCCGGATGTGATGATCGAGGCCATGAGGGACAACGGCAAGGCCTTAGCGACCTCCGAGCCGCTTCTCGTTGCCGAAATCCTGTCACCGTCAACGACGGCGACGGATTTCGGGCCGAAGGTGATGGAGTATACCGCACTTCCGGCTCTTCTGCACTACCTTGTCCTGTCACAGGATCAGATGCGGATCTGGGTCTGGTCACGCGGTGACAACGGCGCCTTCGGCGAGCCTGACATGCACGATGCTGCAACCGTGGATTTGCCCGGCCTCGGCATGACGCTCGATCTGCTCCGGCTTTACGCCGGGATTGCCTGACGGGCCCACCGCCGTTAAGGCGGTCCCATGCTGAAGACGCGCATCATCCCCTGCCTCGACGTGAAGGACGGCCCGCGCCGTTCGCGGCCGCAGTGCCGCAGGAACGGGCAAAATCACAGTTTCGCGGCCGTCCCATGCTGAAGACGCGCATCATCCCCTGCCTCGACGTGAAGGACGGCCGCGTCGTCAAAGGCGTCAACTTCGTCGACCTGATCGATGCAGGCGACCCGGTCGAGATCGCCAAAGCCTATGACGCCGCCGGTGCGGATGAACTCTGCTTCCTCGACATCACCGCCTCGTCCGACAAGCGCGAGACGATCTATGACGTCGTCGCGCGCACCGCGGAACACTGCTTCATGCCGTTGACGGTCGGCGGCGGCGTGCGCGCTGTCGGGGACATCCGCAAACTGCTGCTCGCCGGGGCCGACAAGGTGTCGATCAATACCGCGGCGGTGGCCAACCCGGATTTTGTCGCCGAGGCGGCCGACAAGTTCGGCAACCAGTGCATCGTTGTCGCGATTGATGCCAAGCGCGTCAGCAGCCCCGGCGAGCCGGACCGGTTCGAGATTTTCACCCATGGCGGCCGCACGGCGACCGGCATCGATGCGGTGGCATTCGCGCAAAAGGTCGTGGCGCTGGGCGCGGGCGAAATCCTGCTCACCTCCATGGACCGCGACGGAACGAAGGTTGGCTATGACCTTGCGCTCACCCGCGCCGTCGCCGACGCTGTTCCGGTGCCAGTCATCGCGTCAGGCGGCGTCGGCACGCTGGAGCATCTGGTGGCGGGCGCGACGCAAGGCCGTGCGACCGGGCTGCTCGCGGCGTCGATCTTTCACTTTGGCACCTATTCGATCGGGCAGGCGCGTGCTGCGCTGAATGCCGCAGGCGTTCCGGTAAGGATGGATTGAGATGGCGGCACCGACGACGGATTTCCGGCTTGAAGACCTCGAAGCGCTGATCGCGGCGCGCGCCGCCTCCGGCGATCCTTCGTCCTGGACCGTTCAACTGATGACGCGCGGCATGGACAAGGCGGCGCAGAAAATGGGCGAGGAGGCGGTCGAGGCCGTGATTGCCGCCGTGCGTGGGGACCGCGAAGGTCTTGTTGGCGAGAGCGCCGATCTCCTTTATCATCTGCTGGTCGTGCTGAAGATCGCGAAGGTGCCTTTGGCCGAGGTGCTTGGCGAACTCGGACGACGGACCGGGCGGGGCGGTGTCGCGGAAAAGGCATCCCGTCCCCGGTGAGGGGGCGTGATGGACAAGAAAGTCGAGATGCTGCCGAAGTCCCGCGAAAAGATCGGCGCGCCTGCCGTGCATCCGGACGGCCCGTCCGCCGTTTCGCCCTACAGGCATTATTCAGCCGCCCAATGGGCGGAGTTCCGCGCCGACACGCCGCTGACGCTCACCGCCGACGAGGTGCGCCGATTGCGCTCCATGAACGACCCGATCGACATTGACGAGGTCGAACGGATTTACCTTGCCGTCTCACGCCTGTTGTCGGCCCATGTCGAAGCGTCGAAATGGCTGTTCTGGCAGCGCCGCACATTCCTGAACGTGCCCGACAAGCGCAAGACGCCCTTCATCATCGGTGTCGCCGGCTCGGTGGCTGTCGGAAAATCCACCACGGCGCGCGTGCTCAAGGAATTGCTGGCGCGCTGGCCGAACAGCCCGAAAGTGGCGCTTGTCACGACCGATGGGTTCCTGCACCCGAACGCCGTGCTGCGTGCCGAAGGCCTGATGGAGCGCAAGGGCTTTCCCGAAAGCTACGATGGCGGCAAGATCTTGAGGTTCCTTTCCTCCGTGAAGGCGGGCGAGCCGCATGTGAAGGCGCCGGTCTATTCCCATCTGAGCTATGACGTGCTGCCCGATGCCTTTGTCGAGGTGACCCAGCCCGACATCCTCATCTTCGAGGGGATCAACGTGCTGCAGGTGCGCGACCTGCCGCCGGACGGCCGCGAAGTCCCGATGGTCTCGGATTTCTTCGACTTTTCAATCTATATCGACGCCGACGAGCACGACATCCACAACTGGTACGTCACCCGCTTCATGCGGCTGCGCGAGACGGCGTTCCGCGACCCGGCCTCGTTTTTCCATCGCTACGCGCAATTGAACGAGGAGGAGGCGCTGGCGATCGCCGAGCGCCTGTGGCGTGACATCAACCTGAAGAACCTGCGCGAAAACATCATGCCGACACGGCCCCGCGCCGACCTGATCTTGCGCAAAGGTTCCGATCATCTGATCAGCCAGGTGTCGTTGCGGAAGCTGTAGGCGGTTTGCCTGCGACGCAGACGCCTCGGCATCCGTGTGCGGCGCAACAATACCCCCCGTTAACCATAACGCTTGGGCGGCCCTTAACACTAATCAGCGACAACCGGCCAGAACCAAAGGGCAAGCTGCGTCCGCAGTTTTTGGTTAGGGCAATTGATGACCAAGAAAATGACATCGCTCGCATGGGCGGCGGTCGCGACCATCATCGGTGTGGCGATCATCCAGCCGGTCGGCCTCCAGGCGCAGTTCCTGTTCGCGCTGGGTGGCGTCGCCATCATGGGCGCGATCAAGGCGTTCAAGCTGAAGGGCGTCTGGCGGCAGATGTTCCTGCTGATCGGCACGGTCATCGTGTTCCGCTATCTCTATTGGCGCGTGACATCGACACTGCCGCCGGTGTCTGAACCGTGGAACTTCGTGCCCGGCCTGCTCCTGTTCATGGCCGAGGTCTATTCCGTGTCGATGCTGGCCATCAACATGGTTGTCGTCGCCGACCCGATCCGCCGCCGCAAGGAAGTGCTGCAAGGCGATCCGTCCAACTGGCCGACGGTCGATATCTTTGTGCCAACCTACAACGAGGATCTGGAAATCCTCGGCGTGACACTCGCCGCGGCCCGCAACCTTGACTACCCGACCGACAAGCTCAACGTCTACATGCTGGACGACGGCGGCACGGATTTCCGTTGCAACCACCACAAGGACCCAAAGGTTCGCGAAGGCGCAAAGAAGCGCCGCGCGGAGTTTTCGGCCTTCTGCAAGGAGCTGGGCGTCCACTACCTGACACGCCAGAGAAACGAGCACGCCAAGGCCGGCAACATGAACGAGGCCTTGAAGGTGACGAATGGCGAGATCGTCGTCGTGTTCGACGCCGACCATGCGCCATCGCGCGACTTCCTGCAAAAGACAGTCGGCTATTTCCAGGCGGACCCGAAGCTGTTCCTGGTACAGACGCCGCACCAGTTCCTCAACCCCGACCCGGTCGAGAAGAACATCGGCTCGTTCGACACGATGCCGTCCGAAAACGAGATGTTCTATTCGATCATCCAGCGCGGCCTCGACAAATGGAACGGCTCGTTCTTTTGCGGCTCGGCCGCCGTGCTGCGCCGCACGGCGCTCAATGTCGTGGGCGGCTTTGCCGGCATCACCATCACCGAGGATTGCGAGACGGCCGTCGAACTCCATTCGCGCGGCTGGAATTCGGCCTATGTCGACGAGCCGATGATCGCCGGTTTCCAGCCGGAAACCTTCACCTCCTTCATCGGCCAACGCTCGCGCTGGTGCCAGGGGATGTTGCAGATCCTCATCCTGAAGCGGCCTGCCTTCAAGCAGGGCCTCTCCATGCCGCAGCGGCTCGCCTATCTGTCGATCATGCTGAACTGGCTGTTCCCGCTGTCGCGCTTCATGTTCATGATC
This sequence comes from Rhizobiaceae bacterium, assembly GCA_025458045.1. GTDB lineage: Bacteria > Pseudomonadota > Alphaproteobacteria > Rhizobiales > Rhizobiaceae > JALOTE01. Next base: position 9,747 of record JALOTE010000047.1, on the reverse strand, counting down.
GCGCCAGCCTTCTTCATCCTGTTCGACCTGCACATCTACAACGCCTCCTTCGACGAATTTCTCGCCTTCACGCTGTTTGCCTTCGCCGCCTCGTCGATGATGCAGAATTACATTTTCGGCACTGTGCGCTGGCCGTGGATGTCGGAACTCTATGAATATGTGCAGAGCTGGCACTTGAGCCGGGCCATCATCTCGGTCGTGCTGAAGCCGCGCTCGCCGTCCTTCAACGTGACCAACAAGGCCGAAACGCTGGAAGAGGATTTCTTCTCGGATTCCGGCTGGTTCCACCTCGGCATGTTCAGCCTTCTCCTGCTGACGGTGGTCGTCGGCGGATGGCGCATGATGCAGGAGCAGGGCACCAACGAGCTGCTCTACGTCGTCGGCTTCTGGGCGCTGTTCAACCTGATCATCGCCGGGCTTGGCCTTGGCGCGGTGGCGGAGCGCAAGCAGCGCCGCCGCCACTACCGCATGCCTTATGCCGGCGGCCCGGTGAACGCCGTGATGGAACTGGGCGGCGCGCGCATGACCGGGGAAATCAAGGACATCGCCATCGGCGGCCTGTGCGTGGAAATGGAAGGCGCGTCGGTGCGCCTCGGCGAGGACATGGTGGGCCAGACGGTGAAGCTCGCGCTCGCCAAGGGCCGCCGCGCCGACGACCGCGTGCTGCACACGTTCAACGTCACCATCCGCTGGGTGAAACCGGCGGGCGAAGGCACGCGCGTCGGACTTGAGTTCCATGAGCCAAACGCGCTCGACCGGCGCGCACAGGCGCTTTTGATGTTCCCCAATGCGGAAGCGCTCGCCCGTTACCGCGCCAGCCGCGTGCCCGAGATCAAGGTGGCGCAGGGCACCTGGCAGTTCCTCAAATGGGCAGGCCACCAAACCTTCCGCGGGGCGACCATGGCCACCGCCGAATTGCGCAAAAAAGCCGCCGAGCGCTGGTCGGCACCGAAAGCCGCCCAAGCACCAGCACCTGCGCCAGCACATGCACCAGCACATGCACCGGCGGTCGCGCCTGCCACGCAGGCGCCTGCTCCTGCCGCGGCCGAAGCGCCAGCTCTTGCCCTGATGCAGCAGGCTGCCGCTCTGCCCTCTGCTCAGACCGCTCAGAATCCCGCGATGGCGCACCACGTCAACCCGGCCCCGCTCCCGCTTTCCGCGCCCGCAATGCAGCCGATGATGAACCCGGCGCCGCACATGCCGGTGCCGCCTGTGGCGCAACCGCTCCCTGCGCCACACTTCGTGCCGCAACCCGCGGTCGCCCCGGCGACGCGGATCGCCGTGCCTGTCAGCCCGTTTGCCTCCGGCCAGCCGGTGACGACCATGCCTGCCACGCCGATGCGCCCGCCGACGCCTGCGCCGCACCCCGCAGCGGTTTCGCCCACGCCATCGTCGCTGCATGAGTCGTCAGCCCGCATCCAGATTTCCGCGCCGGCGCTTGCCCCGCAGGATGTGGCGCAGATCGCATCGGCGTCGGCACGCCCGGAACCGCGGGCCTTGGCGCTCACATCCGCCACGGGCCAGCCGCATCACCCTGCTGCCGCACCGGTTCCTCAGCCAAAACCGGCTGCCGCGCCCGCCCGCGAGGTCCCGCTGCCATGATGCCGAACCGCAACAGCATGATCTGCCGCGCCCTCGTTCTGGCGTGCCTGTGCAGTGTCTCGGCAACCAGCCTTTGCCGGCCTGCCGCGGCGCAAGCCGCAGAGTCGGCCTCCGCGACGACCAGCGGGCCCAGCGGCTACGACAACATCCTGAAAGCACTGGAGCGCCTTCGCCCCACCGTGCTGCCAGGCAGCGGGAACACGGGGGCCACCGCCGGAGACCGGCTGGTCGGCATGCATCTGCACCATTTGCCGCCACATCCGCTGGGGCCGCGCCTTTCCGGGGAAAGCGACAGCCGGACCTGGCCGTTCTACGCCGGCGCTGCGATGCTTGGCCGCCCGGCTGTGTTCCGTCTCGCCTACATGAACGCCGTCTCCATCATGCCGGAAGGCTCGTTCATCGAGGTGTATGTGAACGGCGAGCAGGTGCATCGCGCGCCGATCCAGGCGACGGTCGAGCCGGCCCAGGTCGACATCGAGATACCGGCGCAACTGATGGCGCTCGGCTACAACGCGATCACGGTGAAGGCAGTGCAGCGCCACCGCGTCGATTGCTCACCGGATGCGACCTATGAATTGTGGACCGACGTCGTCGAATCCGCGACGGGCTTCCTGAAAGACGGCACCGAGCAATTGGTCCGTTCACTCGCCGATCTGCCTTCCGTCACTCCGTCGGAGGACGGCAAGGTCAGGCTGCGCGCGCTTCTCCCCGACCGGCCGAGCGATGCGCAGGTGCAAAACGCCTTCGATCTGGCGCAGATGATCGCGCTTGCCGGTGATTTCGCCTCGCCCGTCATCGAGATCGGCGAAGGCTTCGGCCCCGGCATCGACCTGTTCGTCGGTTCCATCGCCGAACTGAAGGGCCGCGCGCCCGATCTTGCCGATCTGCTGACAGGGCCCGGCCCGTTCCACATCATCTCGGAACCTGAAACCGGCGCGATCTTCGTCGCGTTGATCCTCGAAGGCGAGATCACGCGCGAGACGATGCGCAAGACCGTGCCCGTCGGCGAAGTCAACGGCACGCCGCTCGGCCTGCAAACGCTGGCCATGTTCTCGCCAGCCCGCATTTTCGAGGGCCGCCGCACCACATTGCGCGCGCTCGGCTTCCAGAACGAGGAGTTCTCCGGCCGGCTCTACCGCCGGTCCTTCCAGATCAACCTGTCGCCGGACTTCTACCCGGCCGACTACAACGTCGTGAAGATCAACCTCTCGGGCGCCTATGTCTCCGGCCTGTCATCGCGTTCGGCGCTGACGGTGCGCGTCAATGGCGTCACCCGCACGTCGATCGCGCTCGGCAATTCGCGCGGGGCCGTCCTGAAGAACAAACAGATCGAGCTGGCGCTTTCGGCCTTCAAGGCCGGGCGCAACACGGTCGAGATCGAGGCGCATCTGGCGCGCGAGAGCGACACGCCCGAGTGCATGGCGCTGACCGGGGCCGATGCCGAGCCGCGCTTCATGCTGTCGCCGGAATCGACCATCATCATGCCGCCGATCGCCCATTTCGGCATGTTGCCGGATCTGGGCAACACGCTGCGCTCCGGCTTCCCTTATGTGTCGTCCTCCTCGACGGAACCGGCGACAATCTTCCTCACCGACCGTGAGGAAGCGACATTGTCGGCCGCGGCCTCGATGCTGGCGCACCTTGCCTCGGCCGCAGGCCAGCCGGTGGATTTCCGTCTGCAAACCGGTCTGCCGCGCGGGGACGAGCAAAATGCCATCATTGTCGGCGCGCTCACGACCCTGCCTGCCAGTGTCACGGATCTGATGCCCGCACTCGACGCCAAAACGTTGCGTTCGGCCTGGGCGGCACTCGAAGCGCCCGATGCGCCAGCCGCGCAAAGCGCGCCCGCGCTTGACACTTTGCCCACCAATTCGATCGCGGCCCTGGCGCAGGAAGCGGCCGATGCCGCCGTGCTCGAAGGCACGACCGACCCGGAAGCGGAGCTGCGCCGCTTCCGCGAGCGGTGGACGACAACCGACGACCAGGGCGGCATTGTCTCCTTTTTCCACCGCTGGCAGGAAAAGCTTGCCTCGATGCTGGCCGAGGCCGGGATCAAGGAAGGCGACGAGGTGCTTCCAGCAAGCCTCGAACCGGGTGACTCGCGCCTGGCCGTGGCCCAGAACCTGTCGCCCTCGGCCCGCGGCGTCTGGACAGTCGTGACCGCGCCTGACGCCGTGACACTGTCGGCCGAGCTGGCGCGGTTCCTGCGGCCGGAACCGATCTCGGATGTGAACGGCATCGCCGTCGGCTTCTCGTCAAAGACAGCCGAAGTCATCAATGCAGGGCAGCCGTCCGACCGCGCGGGCATCCTCGGCGCGCGCTCCTTTGGCAACATGCGCCTCGTCATCGCCGGCTGGCTGTCCAACAACCCGTTTGTCTATGTCGGCGGCCTCATCGGAGCGCTGATCATCGGCGGCTTCACCGCCAACCGCTTCCTGATGCGCAACGGTCGCCAGGATGGCCATGTGACCGGGACGGGCGAACATGGCTGAGGGCTGCATCAACTGCATGCGCGCGATGCTGGCGGCGATCATGGCCGCGGCCGTGGCGCTTGCTCTGGCTGCCGCCCCGGCGGCGGCCAAGTCTGTGCCCGTCGCCGGCTCGTTGGCGGGCGATCAGGCCTTGTGGGCGTCCTATGTCGGCCAGTTCGTGACGCCGGACGGCCGCGTCATCGACAATGTCAATGGCGGCATCAGCCACACCGAAAGCCAGGGCTATGGCATGCTGCTTGCGGTCGCCGCCGGTGATCGCGAGGTGTTCCAGCGCATCTGGGCCTTCACGGAAGCGCAGATGTACATCCGCGATGACGGGCTCGGTTCGTGGAAATGGCAGCCGGCCTCGGTGACGACCGCCGAGCCGAAAGGCGCGATCGCTGATCCGAACAACGCGACCGATGGCGACATCCTGATCGCCTGGGCGCTGGCGGAAGCCGGTGCCGCCGGCTTCGGTGACGAATACACGGCGCGCGCGCGCGCCATCGTGACGGCCCTTGAAGCGACCATCTATGATCTGCCGCCATTCGGCTTGCAAATCATGCCCGGCCGCCAGGGCTTTTCGGCCGAAGAGCGCGACGGCCGCCCTGTAGTCAACCTGTCCTATTGGGTGTTTCCGGCATTCCAGCGCCTGGCCGAACTGGCGCCAGCGCCATTCTGGACAGGCCTGGCGGAAAGCGGCTGGAACCTGATCGTCGCCTCAAGCAGTTTCTCGGCGGCACTGCCGCCCGATTGGATGGCGCTTGACCCTGCAAAAGGGGCTCTTTCGACAGCTCCCGGCTTCGATGACGGCTTCAGCTACAATGCGATCCGCATCCCGCTCTACCTCGCGATGACAGGGCCTGGCTCGCGCCGCGTGCTGCGCGCGGGTTTCGAGCACTGGTTTGCGTTTGAAGGCCCGCTCCACACGGTCGGCGTCAACGACCGTGCGTTGCGCGATGCGCTTGTCGATCCCGGTTATGAGGCGATCCGCGCGCTCTATGGCTGCGTCACGCGGGGCGCGACTTTCCCGCAATCGCTGACCCAGTCGCTCGATACGAATTATTATCCGGCAACGCTGCAACTGCTTGCCCTGATGGCCGTCCGCCAGAGTTTTCCGCAATGTGTGTCCTGATCCGCCGCTTCGCAATTTCGTCACCCATGACCGCGCTGGCGCTGGCCTTCGCCTGCGCATCCCTGAGCGCCGTGCCGGCATCGGCGCAGTCCGCCCAGCCGCTGGCCGTGACCCCGGCCGAGCAGATCATCGTGCCGCCACCACCCGCTGCCGCCGGTTCCGCGCCGCAAGCGGGGGCCGAAGCACAACAGGGCCAGACACAGGCGGCCGACGCGGCCAAGCCCGCCGCCCCCCCTGTCGCCGATCTCGCCTTGCCCACGCGCGGACCGGATCTGGAAGCGTTGCGCTATTACGCGAAGAACGGCGAGCATGACCGCTACCGCCGCGAATATCAGCGCATCCAGACGCTCTATCCGGGCTGGATCCCGCCGCGCGACCTGTTTGCGGATGGCAGCGTCGTCGAGCAGGAATTGTGGGACCTCTATGGCGAGAATGCCGATGCGGCGCTGGAGCAGCGCATCGCCGAAATGAAGGCCGCCGATCCGGGTTGGCAGCCTTCGCCGGTGCTGTTGCAGAAGATCAGCCAGCGCAAGGCGCGCACGGAAGTGGCCAAGCTTATGGCTGCCAAGAATTGGGCCGGGGCGCTTGCCCGCATCAATGCCGAGCCGGGCCTGATCAATGGCGATGATGTGGAGCTCTTGTGGTTTGCAGGCCAGGCCTTCGCCGAAACCGGGAACAAGCCGGCCGCCATCCAGGCGTTCCGCAGCGCGCTGTCCGTCTCGGTCAATGCGTCGCTCAAGGCCGCGACCTTGCAAAAGGCATCGGTCTATCTGACGGCCGAGGATCTGGAGCGCTTCATCGACGAGCTCTTGAAGCATGTGTCCGCCGTCGATGATCTCGGCGTCATCGAGGACGGCCTGATCCGCGGTCTGCTGGAAGCCTCGCTGCGCACCAAACAGACACTTCCCGAGCGGTTCGATGACCGGCTGCGCTCCTTCATGGAGCGGGCGGCGGCCAACAATGCGCAGGCCGACATCGAATTGCTCGCCTGGAGCGCCTTCCAGATCGAGGACTGGGAACAGGCGCACCGCTGGTTCGAGCTGATGCCGGAGGAAAACCAGAACCCCGAGGTGCTGGAAGGCAAGGTTCTGGCTCTCAAACACAAGGGCGAATGGCTGACCGCGTTCCGCAAGGCGCAAAGCTGGCGCAACCTGTCTGAGGATTTGGGCCGCCTCTACATCAACCTCGGCGCGCCTTACATGCTGCCGCAGCGGCCGGAGAAATTCGAGCCGGAATTCCTGCGCGAATATGCCGAAAAGACGCTGGAACTGAAGCGCGGCGAAGGGGCCGAAGCGCTCGGCTGGTATTCCTACAATATCCGCCAATTGCGCACCGCGCATGAATGGTTCCGCCAGGCCGTGACCTGGGACGAGACCGACACGGGCGCCTACGGCCTGGTGCTGGTTGCGCGCGCGGCGCGCGACCTTGACCTCTTCGAGGAGTACAAGCGCATCTATGGGCCGGTCTATCCGCTCATCGCGGAGACCGAGTTCACGCCCTGCGGCAACGACACGCCGATTGAAACAATCTATTACGAGAGCGAGGAATATCGCGAGTGGCGCGAAAAGCTTGAGGAGCGCCTGAAGGAGGAAGGCCGCATCGAGGATCAGGAGTGTCTCGATTCCATCGAGGACCGCCGCATCAACGAACAGCGCCTGGTCGAGCGCATCGAGGGGACCGGCCGCCCGATCGCGCCATGGGAGGTGGACCGCATCACGACATCCTCCAATGACAAGGACCGTCCGCGCCGCCAGACGCAGACCCCAAGCCGCGAGACACAGGGCGAAACCCGCTCGACGCCTGCCGCGCGCCCTGCCCGCACAGAGCGTCCGGCGGCCCAATCGTCCGGGGCGGGCGGCGGCGGCTCCGGCACGCTCGCCCGCATGCAGGCCAATGGCGACTACATCGGCTGTCTCACGCTGTCCGCCAAGCTGATCCAGTCCGGCAAGGCGACCGCCAAGGACTATGAAACGCGCGGCTGGTGCCTGATGGGCGCAAACCGTCCGACAGAGGCGGAGCAAGCCTTCGAGGCGGCGCGCAAGCGCTCCGGCTCCAGCGTCGCGGCCTATGGCGAAACGCTGGCAAACTTGCGCAACGGCAAGACGAACGAGGCGCATTTCAATGCCGCCAATGCCAATCTGGACCCCAACAAGCGCCGCGAACTCGACATCGAGGTGCTGACGCAGCGCGCGCGCGCCGCCTATGGCCAGAAGGATTACCAGTCGGCGCTCTATGCGCTGGACGAGCGCCGCAAGCGCACCTCGGAGCCGCGTGACCTCATGATGCTGCGCGCCTGGTCGCTCTACCATCTCGGCTACCGCAACGAGGCCCATGCATTGATGAAGGCGATCGACCGGCAATTGTCGACCGCCGACAGCCGTCGCGGCGTCGCCGCAACAGGGAGACTGAAATGACCGACAGCGCAGTTCGCAAGGCGTCGAAGAACGCTTCTCTGCTCGCGTTCGCCGCACTGGTTCTCGGCGGCTGCACGACATGGCCGATCGACCGCCAACTGACATCGGCGACCGTCGTTTCGCCGACACCGCTCGATGGTTATCAATATGGCATCAGCGAGGAAAAGCCGCTGACGCGGGCTTTTGTCGAAATGCCGTGGCTGGCCGGCCAGCCGATCGCCGTGCGTGAAAAGCGTTATGCCAACGGCGTCGAGCAGATTGTCGTCCTTCAGGGCGAGGCGGCAGCCGATGGCGAAAACCGCGTCGAGATCCGCGTCACGCAAAGCGCCTCGTCCGACGACCGCATATCGGGCGAATACATCCAGGTGCGCAACACGCGTGCCGAGCAGATCCGCTCCGACATGAAGGAGTTCACATGGGGCGTGCCGATGAAGATCGTGTCCTCGGTGGAATCCAACGCCTATGGCACATATGGCTACGCGCTCGGCCGCTCCAAGATGGGCTTCAACTGCCTTTTGGGCTGGCAGAATGTCAAAGGCGAGATGAAGCAGAAAAAGGCGTTCGGCTTCATGTCTTCGCGCAAGACGGAGATGTCGGTGCGCATGCGCGTCTGCCGCAGCGATCTGAACGAGGAGCAACTGGTCTCGATCATTCGCGGCTACCGCATCACGTTCGACCCGGATGCGCTGATGCATGAGCCGAAGGTGGTCTGGCGCAATGACGGCGTCAACATTTCTGGCGTCTACGGCGCAGACAGCGGCGTGCCCGGCTATGTCACGGAAGGCGTCGCGCCCGGCGCGGTGCCGCCGCCGATGGTCGAGCCGATTCCGGCGCAGACGCCGGTCGCAAGCGAACCTGCGCCCGCCCAGCCCAGGGTACGCAGCCGCCCCCGGCAGGTGGAAACCGCTTCGGCCCCTGCGCGCCAGACTGAACGGCGCGAGCGCCGTCCGGCAGAACAGAAGCCAACACTGACCCGCGCCCAGCGCGAGGAGATGTTGAAAAACGGCCAGAATCCGGACGACCTCGACACGCTCGACCCGATGCGCAACCAGACGACGATTTTCGTCGATCCGCGAGAATACGCGTCGGTGCCGATGCCGGGTGACGTGGCACGATCCGGTACATTGCCGGTGCCGGATGGGGCAGGCGCCGGGGCGGGCGGGGGCTCGCGCTTCCAGGTTCCGGGTGCCGGTGCTTCGTCGTCGAACGGGTCGGCGCTTGGCAATGATCCGCAATCGGAGGAGGCGCGCAAGCGCCGCAAGGAGATGGTCGGCCAGTTGCCTGTCTCCAGCGAAACCATGGCGGCGACGCCGGGCGGCGGTGGCGGTTCGGCCGGCAATCGAGGCCTGTTCCTTGCGCCGGAGCGCGAGGGTTACCGCGGCCTTGACGTGCAGGACATCCAGCGCACCGACCGGGTGCAGGGCGACAATGCCAAGCACAATCTCTGGCTGAACGATGTCGCCCGCAATGACCGCGACGGCATGCCGCTTGGACGCCCTTGCGAATTGATGCGCGACTGCAAGGACGAGCCGCAGCAACGCACATTGCCGCCCGCGCCCAACTGGTAGCGCAAGAAAAATGCAACAGCCACAAGGCGGCCGTTGCGGCCGCCTTTCTTGTTTCAGAACGACACGCCTTTTCCAGAGTTTCAGTTGCGATTAACCACGGTCAGCAAATACCCGAAGCCTCGCGCTGACGTCAGGATAGCATTTCACCGATGTGAAAGGAGTGTCGTCTATCTGTTGACACTCGGCGGAGAATGCGCCGGATTGTGTGAACAGGTGTCATGGACGGTTGGATCATTGCAACGGAAGTTCTGGCCTGCCTGACGCTCCTGGCGTCTGCGCTCCTCATTTATTCCGTGCTGCGCCTGCGCCATCACCGCGCACTCGCGCGGGACCGCGAGCAATTGATCAACAATCTGTCGGAGGGCGTGTACCGGTCTTCGATTGACGGCAAGCAGCTTTCGGCCAATCGCGCCCTTGTCCGGCTCAACGGCTTTTCCAGCGAACGAGAAATGCTTGACAGCGTCAACCGCACGCACACCGATGCGATCGCGCTGGAATGGTATGTCGATCCGAGGCGACGCGCGGAGTTCCAGCGCATCCTGCACCGCGACGGTCAT
>JALOTE010000046.1 GCA_025458045.1 Rhizobiaceae bacterium | reverse complement strand
GCCTGCGATGTCAGGTTGGTAGAGTGCGATGCGAAATGCCCTTGTCGGAATGGCGTTGGCAGGAGCATCCGTCACAGTTCGGTCATCCGGGTTCCTTAAAAGCGCGTAAAGGTCTATGGCAGCGCCAATCGCGCGGCAACGCGCACGTCTCTCCTATGTATGCCCGGTCCGGCTGAAGCGCCGTCGGGCTTTTTTGTTTGGACTTTCCCGATGTTCAGCTTTTTCGAGCGATTGATCGATCCGTTTCCGGCCGCCGAGCCGCTGCAGCCGCCCAATCGGCTGGTCCCGTTCCTGTGGCATTACACGCGGGATGTCTGGCCGTTCGTCGCCATCATCACGCTGCTGACCGCTGCGATCTCGTCGACGCAGATCGTCATCTTCTCTTTTCTCGGGGACGTGGTGGACTGGTTCTCGACGGCCAACCGCGAGACCTTCCTTGCCGACAATGCCGCCACCCTGTGGACGATGGGCTTTGTCATCCTCGTGTTCCTGCCCGTGATTTCGGCGCTGCACACGCTGTTCATGCACCAGACGATCTTCGGCAATTTCCCGATGCTGATCCGCTGGAAGGCGCATCGCTACATGCTCGGGCAGAGCTATGGTTTCTATCAGGACGAGTTTGCCGGCCGCGTCGCGACAAAGGTGATGCAGACAGCGCTGGGCGTGCGCGAAAGCGTGATGAAACTGCTCGATGTGTTCGTCTATGTGCTTGTCTATTTCGGCGGCGCGCTGATCCTCGTCTGGAGCCTCAACGGCTGGCTGGTCACGGCGTTCCTTGGCTGGCTTGCCTACTACGTCACGATGATGCGCATCATCCTGCCGAAGATGAGCGAGATTTCGGAAAAGCAGTCCGATGCGCGCTCGTTGATGACCGGCCGTGTCGTCGACAGCTACACCAACATCCTGACGGTGAAGCTCTTCTCGCATTCCAGGCGCGAAGAGACCTACGCCAAGGAGGCGATGGAAGAGTTCATGGGCACTGTGCATCCGCAGATGCGCTATGGCTCGCACCTCAACATCTGGCTCGATCTCGGCAATTCGGCGCTGCTGTTTGCCGTGGGTGCCATCGGCATCAGCCAGTGGATCGGCGGCGCATTGACGGCGGGCGGCCTCGCAGTCGCCATTGGACTTGTCTTGCGGCTCGAAGGCATGAGCCACTGGATCATGTGGGAGCTGGCCGGGCTTTTCGAGAATATCGGCATGGCGGAAGACGGCATGCGCACGCTGTCGAAGCCGCGCGGCGTGACCGACAAACCTGCCGCGCGCGACCTTGTCGTTGCGGATGGCGCGGTGCGCTTCGATGCCGTTGACTTCCATTATGGGGAATCGAAGGGCGTGCTGGAGAACCTGTCTCTAGATGTGCGGCCGGGCGAGAAGGTCGGCATTGTCGGCCGTTCCGGAGCGGGGAAGTCCACCCTGATCAATGTCCTGCTCCGGCTCTATGATGTCGAGAGGGGCGCCGTGCTGATCGACGGTCAGAACATCGCCGACGTGACGCAGGAAAGCCTGCGCGCGCGCATCGGTGTCGTCACGCAGGATACGTCTCTCTTGCACCGGTCGGTGCGCGACAACATCGCCTATGGCCGCCCCGGCGCGACCGAAGACGAGGTGATTGCGGCGGCGAAAAAGGCCAATGCGTGGGAGTTCATCCAGGACCTGCGGGACCCGCAAGGGCGCACCGGGCTTGACGCCCATGTCGGCGAGCGCGGCGTCAAACTGTCCGGCGGGCAGCGCCAGCGCATCGCGATCGCGCGCATCATCCTGAAGGACGCGCCGATCCTCGTTCTCGACGAGGCGACGTCGGCGCTGGATTCCGAGGTGGAGCAGGCCATCCAGGACAATCTGTTCCTGCTGATGGAAGGCAAGACAGTGCTCGTCATCGCGCACCGCCTTTCGACGATTGCGGCTCTCGACCGGCTGATCGTGCTAGACAAGGGCCGCATCGTGGAACAAGGCACGCATCAGGAACTGGTCGCTTCGGGCGGGCTTTACGGCGATCTCTGGGCGCGCCAGTCAGGCGGCTTCATCGCCATGGATGACGATGCCGAGGAATTGGCCAAGGCCGCGCAGGTGCGCGCCGATGCCGAAGCGCGCGAGGCGGCGGAGTGATGGGGTCACTTGTGTTTCCAGCTCAAGGGCTGATTTCTACATGGCCATCGTCCTGAGGTGCTTTTTCCCTCATGGTTCGAGGCTCGTTGCACTCGCACCTCACCATGAAGGGAGAAAGCCTCGAAGGATGAAGGCCGTCCACGATCACCATTCCGCCCTCCCCATGGGCTTTCCGATCCCGCCTGACCGGCCTATGTGGCGGGAATGATCACCGCCACACTCCGCCTGTTTGAACGCTGGATTGACCCTTACCGTCCGTCGGCCAGCGCGCCGCCCGCAACCACGCTCGCCTTCCTGACGCATTTCGTCCGCCAGGCGCCCGGTGCCTTCGCTGCCATGCTGGTTCTGGGTGGGCTGGTGGCACTTCTGGAAGCGGCGCTGTTCTGGTTTGTCGGCCGCATTGTGGACATTCTTGATGCAGCCTCCTCATCCGGCGGCTGGGACGGGCTGATGGCGGCGAACGGCCCGGAATTGATCGGCATGGCCGTGATCGTGCTCTTGGTGCGCACGCTTGTCGTCAGCCTCGTCGCGCTGACCGAGGAGCAGGCCATCGTGCCCGGTTTCTTCAATCTGGTGCGTTGGCAGAGCTACACGCGCGTCGCGCGCCAGACGCTGACATTCTTCCAGAATGATTTCTCCGGCCGCATCGCCACCAAGGTGTGGTCGGGCGGGCAGGCGGCGGGCGACTTCATGGTGTCGCTGCTGCAAGTCGTCTGGTTTGTCATCATCTACGCGATCTCCACCATCGCGTTGATCGGCTCGCTTGATTGGCGGCTGGCGCTGGCGGTTGTCGTGTGGCTGGCGGGCTTTGCGCTGCTGGCGCGGCATTTCCTGCCGCGCATCCGCGCCCACTCCAAGGCCAGCGCGGAGGCGGCGGCCATGGTGCAGGGGCGGCTGGTCGATGCGTTCGGCAATATCGAGACGCTGAAGCTGCTCGGCCGCGACGCCGAGAATGACGCCTACATCAAGGACGGTTTTGACCGGTTTCGCGCCGAACTGATGCCGTTCACGCGGCACCTCACCGGCGTCCGCGTCTCGCTTGCGGTTCTGTCGGGCATCATGATCGCTGCCATCGCTGCGCTGTCGATCGATCTGTGGCTGACAGGCGCCATCAGCGTCGGTGCTGTGGCGTTCACGCTTGGACTTGTGCTGCGGCTGAACCTGCTGCTCGGGCGGCTGATGACACAGTTGAACGCGCTGATGCGCAATTTCGGCACCATGCAGAACGCGATGGAGATGGTCGCCAAGCCCATCACGCTTGAGGACGCGCCGAATGCCGCTATGGCTTCGCCGCTGTCGCAGACAATCACATTTGAGCGCGTGTCCTTCCACTATGGGCGCGATTCGGGTGTGATCGATGATTTGTCGCTGTCGTTCCGGAAGGGGGAGAAGACGGCGCTCGTCGGCCCGTCCGGCGCCGGCAAATCGACGATCATCCGGCTCATTCTTAGGCTGCATGATGTGCAGGGCGGTCGCGTGACGCTGGATGGCCGCGACATCCGCGCACTGACACAGGCGAGCCTGCGGGCGCAGTTTTCCGTGGTGACGCAGGAACCGGGGCTGCTGAACCGGTCGATCCGCGACAACATCCTGTTTGGCCGCATCGACGCGACGGGTGCCGAGGTGGAAGCGGCGGCGCGCCGCGCCAGCGCGCATGAGTTCATCATGGCGCTGAAGGATGCCAAGGGACGCACGGGGTATGACGCCCATATCGGCGAGCGCGGCGTGCGGCTTTCGGGCGGCCAGCGCCAGCGCATCGCCATCGCGCGCGCGCTGCTGAGGGATGCGCCGGTGCTCATTCTCGATGAGGCGACATCCTCTCTCGATTCGGAGGTCGAGGCGGCCATCCAGGACAATCTGGCCGCACTGTCCGAAGGCAAGACGGTGATCGCCATCGCGCACCGCCTGTCGACGATCGCGCATATGGACAGGCTGGTGGTGATTGATCGCGGCCGCGTGATCGAGGATGGCACCCATGAGGCGCTGATTGCGCGAGGCGGGCTTTATGCGTCGCTGTGGAAGCGGCAATCGGGCGGATTTCTCGGACTCGCCGCCTGAGGGCCATTGCCGCGAGGGAAGCCGGGCGCGACAAACTGCCCGCTCGCCTTATGGCATATGGACACAGGTTTGGCGGGTCTCTAAGGAGCCATGGATTATGGAGATGGGGGCATTGGGCTCCCCGCTTCCGTTGTCGAGGAACGGCGCCATTCGCGCCGATAGCTGACGAGGTGTTCCGTGTCGGAAGAACAACAGATTGATGGTGGCCGCCGCGACATGCTGCTGATCGCGACCGGGATGATGGGCGCGGTGGGCGTTGGCGCGGTGGCCTGGCCGTTCATCGACCAGATGCAGCCGGACGCCTCGGCGCTCGCGCTCGCCACGATCGAAATCGACATTTCGTCACTTGAGCCCGGCATGGAAATGACGGCCAAATGGCGTGGCAAACCGGTTTTCGTGCGCAACCGCACGCCCGAGGAAGTGGAAGCGGCCAAGGCGGTCGCTCTGGCCGACCTGAAAGATCCTATCGCGCGCAACGCCAATTTGGCAGCCGATGCCCCGGCCGATGACGCCAACCGCGGTGCCGGCGAGGGCCGCGAATCGCTGATCGTGCAGCTTGGCGTATGCACCCATCTTGGCTGTGTGCCGCTTGGGCAGGCCGGTGAGTTCGGCGGGTGGTTCTGTCCTTGCCATGGCTCGCATTACGATACGGCAGGGCGCATCCGCAAAGGCCCGGCACCCGAGAACTTGCCGGTTCCGCCCGTCACATTCCTTTCAGACACCCAGATCCGCATCGGCTGACCCAAGGGAGCACAACCAATATGAGCGGACATTCAACCTACCAGCCGACAAGCGGTCTCGGAAAATGGTTCGACGCGCGTATGCCCTTGCCGCGCTTGGTGCATGATTCCTTCGTGTCCTATCCGGTTCCGCGCAACCTGAATTATGCCTACACCTTTGGCGGCATCCTTTCGATCATGCTGATCGTGCAGATCGCGACGGGCATCGTGCTGGCCATGCATTATGCGGCCAACACGGCGGTCGCGTTCTCGTCGGTCGAGCACATCATGCGTGATGTGAACTGGGGCTGGATGATCCGCTACATGCATATGAACGGCGCGTCATTCTTCTTCATCGCCGTCTATCTGCATATCGGACGCGGCCTTTATTACGGGTCCTACAAGGCGCCGCGCGAACTGCTGTGGATCCTTGGCTGCATCATCTTCCTGCTGATGATGGCGACCGCCTTCATGGGCTATGTGTTGCCGTGGGGCCAGATGTCGTTCTGGGGCGCAACTGTCATCACCGGGTTCTTCACGGCTTTCCCCGTGATCGGCGACTGGCTGCAAACCTTGCTCCTTGGCGGTTTCGCCGTCGACAACCCGACGCTGAACCGCTTCTTCTCGCTGCACTATCTGCTGCCTTTCATGATCCTCGGCGTGGTGATCCTTCATGTGTGGGCGCTGCACGTTACCGGCCAGACGAACCCGACAGGCATCGAGGTCAAGCACAAGACAGACACGCTGCCGTTCACGCCATTCGCGACCGTCAAGGACGCGTTCGCGATGCTGCTGTTCCTGCTCGTGTTTGCCTATTTCATCTTCTACATGCCGAACTATCTCGGCCACCCCGACAACTACATCGAAGCCGACCCGCTGAAAACGCCAGCACATATCGTCCCGGAATGGTACTTCCTGCCGTTCTACGCGATCCTGCGCGCCATCACCTTCAACATCGGGCCGATCGACTCCAAGCTCGGCGGCGTGCTGGCCATGTTCGGCGCGGTGCTGGTCCTGTTTGTCGTGCCTTGGCTCGATACATCCAAGGTGCGCTCGGCGGCCTATCGCCCGTGGTACAAGATGTTCTTCTGGCTCTTCGTCGTGAACGCGCTGTTCCTCGGGTGGCTCGGTTCGCGTCCGGCGGAAGGCTGGTACATTCCGGCCATGCAGCTTTCGACGCTGTACTACTTCGCGTTCTTCCTGGTGATCATGCCGTTGCTCGGACTGTTTGAAACGCCGCGGCGCCTGCCGAACTCCATCACAGAAGCAGTCCTGGAGAAAACCAAGAGCAAAGGCGGCGCGGCACCCGCTGCCATGCCCGCCGAGTAAGGATGCTGACCATGATTTCCAAGTTGAAAGCCCTCGCCGCTGCCATTGTCATGGGGCTCTCCGTCTCCGGTGCTGCGCAGGCTGCGGGTGACTATCCGATCAACAAGCCGCGCCATGTGGATTGGACGTTTGCCGGTCCCTTCGGTCACTACGACGAGCAGCAGTTGCAGCGCGGCCTGAAAGTCTACAAGGAGGTCTGCTCCTCCTGCCACGCCATCAGCCGCGTGGCCTTCCGCACGCTCGCTGACCTTGGCTATTCGGAGGAGCAGATCAAGGCGCTGGCAGCCGAGTACACCGTGATGGACGGGCCGAACGCCGATGGCGAAATGTTCGAGCGCCCGGCCATCCCGTCCGACAGGTGGCCGGCACCCTACGCCAACAAGGAGGCGGCACAGGCCGCGAACAATGGCGCCTACCCGCCGGATTTCTCGCTGCTGGCAAAAGCGCGTGCGGTGGAGCGGGGTTTCCCCTGGTTCGTGTTCGACATCTTCACGATGTATGCCGAACTCGGGCCGGATTACATCTACTCGCTGATGACGGGCTACACGGACGAGATCCCGGAGCATTATGCCGACCAGATCGCCGAAGGCACCTATTTCAACCCGTATTTCAAAGGCGGTCCGGCGCTGGCAATGCCGAACATCCTGTCGGATGACCTGATTTCCTATGATGACGGCACGCCGGCCACTGTCGACCAGATGGCGCAGGATGTTGCCGCATTCATGATGTGGGCGGCAGAGCCCAAGCTTGAAGAGCGCAAGGAGACGGGGTTCCGGGTCATGGTGTTCCTCGCCGTCTTTGCGGGCATGGTCTACCTGCTGAAACGCCGCGTGTTCGCTTCCGTCGCGCATTGAGCGGTCAGCCAAGCCTGAACCATGAAGATCCAAGGGCCGCGCACAGCGGCCCTTTTTCATTGGAGCATCCGCTTTTGCCGCTTTTCAATACGCCCGCCGCTTGCCAGAAAGGGAGCGGCCACCGCGGGACGAGGCATCATGAACCAGACTGTGCAAGAAACACTGCTCGGTGCCATCCGCACCATTCCGGACTACCCGAAGCCCGGGATCCTGTTTCGGGACATCACGACATTGCTGGGCGATGCGCGCGCGTTCCGTCGCGCGGTCGATGAGCTCGTGCACCCCTACGCCGGGACCCGCGTTGAAAAGATCGCCGGCATCGAGGCGCGCGGCTTCATTCTGGGCGGAGCGATCGCGCATCAATTGTCGGCAGGCTTTGTGCCGATCCGCAAAAAGGGAAAGCTCCCGCACGACACGGTGCGCATCGCCTACAGCCTCGAATATGGCGTTGACGAAATGGAGATGCACCGCGACGGCGTGAGGCCCGGCGAGAAGGTCATCCTCGTCGATGATCTGATCGCCACAGGCGGCACAGCGGAAGCGGCAACCAAGCTGTTGCAGCAGATGGGGGCCGAGGTGGTGGCCGCCTGTTTCGTCATCGACCTGCCGGATCTTGGCGGGCGCTCCAAGATCGAGGCGCTCGGTGTTCCGGTGCGAACGCTCATCGCGTTTGCGGGCCATTGATGAGCCCGAAGGATGTTGGCCTGGCCTTTGGCGTGACAGCCGCCTGGGGTGCGGGGCTCACATTCGCCAAGGCGACAATGGTGCAGTTTCCGCCAGTGTTCCTGATGGCCGTGGCGCTGTGGGCAACGGCTCTCGTGATGGCCATTCGCGAACGCGGCACGCCAACAACCAGCCATCCGCGCGCCGCGCTGATCGCGTTGTTTGCGGTCTCCTTGCAATCGGCTCTGATCTTCAAGGGGTTGTCCGGGTTGGAGGCGTCGGTTGGCGGGTTGCTCAGCCAGGTGCAAGTGCCGATGGCCATATTCGCCGCCTGGGCGTTGGCGACAGAGCCGGTGCGGCTGGCCAAGCTCATCCCCATCGGGATCGCGTTCATCGGCGTTGCCATCATCATCGGCTTGCCCGATGACACTCCGCCCGTCCTGCCCACGCTCACCATGCTGGCCGGAACGGCGGCGTGGGGCATCGGACAGGCGATGATCGCCCGCTACGCGCGGGATGGCAGCGACCTGTTGCTGAAGCGGACATCCCTGCATGGCGCGATCCAGCTGACGGCCATGACGCTGTTGTTCGAATCGGGCCAATGGAATGCCGTCATGACGGCCGAACCGATCCATTGGGCGGGGCTCGCATACAACACCATCATCGGTTTCGTGATCGCCTATGTGATCTGGTATGGTCTGTTGAAGCGCAACCCCGTGTCGTCGGTTAGCCCGTTCATCATGGTTATCCCTGTGGTGACGCTTCTGACCGCCCTGATCTTCCTTGGTGACACGATTGAACCGGTCGAATGGGCGGGTGGCGCATTGATCATGATTGGCGTTGCCATGTCGGCCGGTATCTTGCCGTCCCCCGGGATACTGGCAAAATCCGTCGGGTAAGCCTTTCAATATCCTTTCGCATTCTGGCAGGGCCGTCAGAGTGACGACGGAATGACCAAAACGGAGCGGTTGAAGCGTGCTTTTTGGCGGTAAACTGGTGCCGCCTTTGGCCGCAGGCTTTGGAAGGAGACGCAGATGAGCGCCGAACTGGTCGGCCTTCTTCAACGGAACTATCCAAACCTTGTTCCTGCGCAGTTCGAGCCGCATTTCCGGCGCGTGAAGCGGTTGGCTTTGCCTGCGGGCAGCGTGCTTTTCCGGCCGGGAGATCAGCCGCCGGGCTTCGTCTTCGTGCTTTCAGGCCGCGTGGGCGTGCATTTGACGGGGCAGGGCGGGCGGGAATTGCGCCTCTATTCCGTCGGACCCGGCACAAGCTGCATCCAGACCACGCTCGGCCTGCTGGGTGGGGAAGCCTATTCAGGCGAAGCGGTCGCGGAAACCGACATTGACATCGCACTGCTTCCTGCGGCTGATTTCCGTGCTCTGATGGATGTGTCGCCCGCGTTCCGCGACGGCGTGTTCCGGGCTTTCGGCGCGCGCATGGCTGATGTGACGCGCACGCTGGAGCAAGTGGCCTTTGTCCGGGTGGAAGCGCGTCTGGCGCGCCACATCCTTGATTGCGCCGATGCCGGGGGCGTGCTCGAATCCACCCATGCCGAAATCGCGACAGCCATAGGATCGGTGCGCGAGGTTGTCTCGCGCAGGCTTGACGCGTTGCGCGGGCGCGGGCTTGTCAGCTTGGAACGCGGCCAGACTCAAATCCTTGACCGTGCAGCCTTGCTGGCGATTGCCAACACGCAATAGTGCGGCCGCCGCCCCGCAGTGTGACCATGTCACCGACACTCATCCTCATGGCCTGCCATTGATCCAAGTCATGGAAGGGGGCGCGTGTGCCCCTTATTCCTGCAACCTGCAGTGAGGAGCATCTCCCATGTTCAAGACCAATGAAGGCACAATCGACCGCGCCCTGCGCGTCATCGCCGGCCTCGTCATCCTGTCCCTGTTTTTCATCTATCCGGATGCCTCTTGGCGCAATTTCGCGCTGCTCGGCATTGTTCCGCTGGTGACCGGGCTGATCGGCTCGTGCCCGCTCTACACGATCCTCGGCATCTCCACCTGCCCGGTGAAGAAAGCCTGAGGGGGGTGCGGGGGGCCGGAATTCCCTCCTCCGGCCCCCTTGCCTCCAACAAAAAACGCGCCCCGGGAGGCGCGTTTTTCTTTACGTCCAGCACGGCACCATCAGGCGAGGCGGCGCTCATTGCCCCGCAGCAGGAAGAACAAGCCGCCGGCGAGCAGCAGAATGTGGAACTGGTTGCTGATCACCAAATCCGCGAGCGGCGCCCAGTACACCACATAGAGCACGCCGGCGACAACACCGGCTATGGCGAAGCCAGCCAGGCGCGTGACGATGTCACCCAGGCGGTTGGCCAGCAGGCCGCCGACGATGAGCCCGGCGGCGGCAAGCAGTTCGCCATAGGCCGACATGGCCCACAGGATGAAGGGCAGGCTGAAGGCCGCCGCATCATCCGCCGAGAGCGGGAACTTCATCATGGCCTGATGGATCATGACGAGTGCCAAGGGCAGCCGCAGCAGCCAATGCGCATGCCAGATCTCGGGAAGGGGACGCAACGTGGCAATCGAATTGATCAACGCTGTCATGATGCACCTCAGTGGCTTGGGGTTTGGATGCCACTGATGTGGGCCTGTCCATTGGCCGTTCCATGCGACACGTTGCCCGCAGCATGACCCAAGGGCAGACCGCGAGCGTAGGTGTGCAGAGGTGTTCGACCCAAGCGTTTCAACCGCCGGGGCCCATGCGCCGGACCCATGCTTGGGGGATGATCAGGCTGCCTTTTTGGCTTTCCGTGCCGCGGGTTTGGCGCCTTCGACCTTGGCGCCAGCTATCTTGGCTGCGGCCTTCTTGGCCGCGATCACCTTTTTGGCGTGCGCGATCTCCTGCGCCTTGAACCAATGGTCATCCGCGCGGCCTTCGGGTTGGCCCTCTTCGACCCACAGGCGATGGGCGATCTCGCGGATCAGTTCATCGGTGATTGATCCAGCGGACTTGGTCTGCGGCTTTGCCTTTGCGGCCATGGAACATGCTCCCCGTTTGGCGCAGCCATCATGCTGCGGCGCTCGCGCGAAACAGTTGACGATCATGGTTAATTTTCGGTGAAGCCTGCCGCGTTCAAGCCGCAATCAGTCTCACGTGTTGAACTTGAACAGCATGATGTCGCCATCCTTGACGACATACTCCTTGCCTTCGTCACGTGCCTTGCCTGCCTCCTTGGCTGCGACCTCGCCGCCGAGCGCCACGAAATCATCAAAGGCAATCGTCTGCGCACGAATGAACCCGCGTTCGAAATCCGTGTGGATCACGCCTGCCGCCTGCGGTGCTTTCATGCCCTTGCGGATTGTCCAGGCACGGGCCTCCTTGGGGCCGACGGTGAAGTAGGTCGCAAGGCCGAGCAGCTTGTAGGCCTCGTGGATGAGCTTGTCCAAGCCCGGTTCGTCAAGACCCATCGCGGCGAGGAACTCGCTGGCGTCCTCATCGGGCAATTGCGCCACTTCCGCCTCGATGTTGGCAGAAATCACAACCATGCCCGCACCTTGTTCGGCCGCCATCTTCGCGACGGCTTGCGTGTGGGCGTTGCCTGTTGCGGCGTCGGCCTCAAGCACGTTGCAGACATAGAGCACCGGGTGGGATGTCAGCAGGTTCAGGCCCTGAAGCGATGCCAAGCCTTCGGCGTCCAGCGTCTTGAGCAGCAGGCGGGCCGGCTTGCCCTCCTGGAGCAGCGCAAGCACCTCCTCCATCAACGGCAGCACTTTGGTCGCCTCGGCGTCCTTGCCAGACGCCTTCTTGCGGATGTTGACGATGCGGCGCTCGATCGATTCCAGATCGGCGAGCATCAACTCGGTTTCAACCGTGTCGGCGTCGGCGACCGGATCGATGCGGCCTTCCACATGGGTGATGTCTGCATCCTCGAAACAGCGCAGCACATGGATGACGGCATCCACCTCGCGGATGTTGGCGAGGAACTGGTTGCCGAGACCTTCGCCCTTCGACGCGCCGCGCACCAAACCGGCAATGTCCACGAACGAGATGCGGGTCGGCACGATGTTCTGCGACTTGCCGATTTTGGCGATCACGCCGAGGCGCGCGTCCGGCACGGCCACCTCGCCAGTGTTCGGCTCGATGGTGCAGAACGGGTAGTTCGCCGCCTGCGCCGCCGCCGTGCGCGTCAGCGCGTTGAAAAGGGTCGACTTGCCCACATTGGGCAGGCCGACAATGCCGCATTTCAAAGCCATGTCAGTTTCCGGTTTGGCCGAGGAGTTCGGAGGGATCGTGTTGGAACGGGTTGACGATGGTGATCGGCCCGATCCGGTGGCCGTCCTGTAAATCCTCGGACAGGAAATGGCTACAGCCAAGTCCGAGCGCTGAGGCGATCAGCAGGCAATCCCACCACGAATAGCGGGTCTGAAGCCGGATCTGGCGTGCCAGTTGGACGTCTCCAGTCGGCAGCGGAGCTGTTCCAAGCGGTCATCTCGAACCCGATTGCCGTGAACCCGGGTTGACGCCGCCATTTCCCTCGCCCTGCACGCGGGGCGGGGCAGGATCCAATCTTGCGCAGTCAACCCGGAGTCATGGCCTTTGGCCGGAACCCGTGCAGCATGCATTAACGCCGGTGCCGTAAGCTCATGCCGTTGATCCGCTACGGTGTGCCCATGACCTTCTTCAATTTCATCATCGCCATGGGCGTATTCGCCGTTCTGGGCGTCATCGGCCATGTGCTGCGGGCGGTTGTGAATCTTTATCCCGACAGGCTGTCCGACAAGCCGATGATGGATGTCTGGGTCTCAGATGGATACTCGTTGGACGACCACCTGCTGCAGGTGGAGTATGATGATTATGGCTTCTACCGGCTCGACAGCCGGCGCAACCTGATGCTCACCACGAGTCTGACCATGTTGGGCGGATTCTTTTTTCTGGCACTGGATGCGGCGGCGTCGAACGCAATCTCCGATTTGATCAACACCGGCCTGGCGATGATGTGGGACGTGGCCAAACTGCGGTTGGCGGAAATCCGGATGCAACTCGGCCTTGGCTGAGCCTCACTCCTTGCCAAGCAGCTTTTTGAGCATCGCGGCCATCGGGCCGGTTTCCGGCAGTTTCATCGGCGGAGTTGTCGGGCGCGCCTGACGGATATGGCTCTGGCCTTTGGGCGGCGGCTGGCCGCTCCCCTCACGCCGCGCTTTGATCGGCTGCGCTCCGGTTGCGACCGCAACCTTGTTCAGGAAGAGAGACCCGTCGCCTTCAACCATCAGGGCCGCGTTCGCGGCGACAGCGTCCAGCAGCGGGGTGAGCCAGTCCGCATCCGCCTTGGCAAAGTCACCCAGGACGTAATTGTGCACCAACGCCCTGTCACCTGGATGGCCGATGCCGATGCGCACGCGGCGATAGCCCGGTCCAAGATGGGCATCCAAAGACTTGATGCCATTGTGGCCGCCTGAGCCGCCGCCGTTCTTCACCCGAAGCCTGCCGGGCGCGAGGTCCAGCTCATCGTAAAGGACGATGATGTTTTCGAGCGGTATCTTGTGGAATTGTGCCGCCGCCTGCGCCGATTGTCCCGAAAGGTTCATGTAGGTTTGGGGTTTGAGCAAAAGCACGCGCGTATCGCCCAAGCGCCCTTCGGCGACCTCGCCCTGAAACTTGCGGCTCCAATTGGAAAAGCCGTTGAGGCGGGCAATCGCGTCAACGGCCATGAAGCCGACATTGTGCCGGTTGTGCTTGTATTGCGCGCCGGGATTTCCAAGGCCGACAATCAGCAGCATTGGCGATCTCCCGGCGCGGGACGTGGCTCAGCGTTCGGTCAAGCCTCGCCGCCCGAACGGTCGAAACCGGCAGGAACGGCAATTGTCGCGATGGTGAAATCACGGTCTGAGATCACCGGCTTCACATCGTCGGGGAGTTTCACATGGCTGATGTGGATGGAATCGCCCATCTTGAACGCGTTCAGATCGACATCGATATGCTCGGGGATGTGGTCGGCCGGAACCATCAATTCGACGGTGTGGCGCACGATGTTGAGCGTGCCGCCGGCCTTGATGCCGGGGCAGGTTTCCGCGTTGTGGAAGACAACGGGAACATCAACCGCGATCTTCATCGAGCCGGTGACGCGCAGGAAATCGACATGGATCGGGAAATCCTTCACCTTGTCGAGCTGATAGTCACGCGGGAGGACGCGGATCTGCTTGCCGCCCACATCGATGGTGGCGATCGTGGTCATGAAGCCGCCGGCATAAATGCGCTTGGTGATTTCCTTGGAAGAAACCGCGATGGCAAGCGGGGCTTCGTTACCGCCGTAGATGACGGCGGGTGTGTGACCGGTGCGACGCAGTGAACGGGAGGCCCCCTTGCCAACCCCTTCGCGTGCCACGGCCTGGAGCGTATATTCGGTGCTCATGGCTCAGCCTTTTTGAAGTCTGTTCGTTTCAGTTTCAGAGGAATGCGCCAGTTCGCACCGGAAGGTGCGTGGCGCCGGCAGGAACGATGGTGTCCGCAGCCATCCGCGATGCCTCCAAGGGTGTCTTCGCGGACGGGTGGCGCTTACAGCAGGCTGCCGAAAGGTGCAAGCCGCAGGTACCAGATATGACGGGCCGGACAGGATAGGGAGCCGATGCCGACAAAAGCGCCGGGTTCGAAGTGTCCCGCCGCTGCAACCGCAGGTTGACGTTACGAAATGACAGGTTTGTTGACATTCCCTTGCGTCGCAAGCAACCCTGTCGCGCGTTTGCGTGACTGGCGAAAGCGGTTCTCGGAAATTACGTAAACGTAAGATTTCTGCGCAACCTATCGGATAAACTCATGCCCAAGAGCCACCGTGATCCGGTGTTGGCTTCCGTGCTCGTCACGGGTGCCAACGGCTTCATCGCATCCCATGTCGTTGAACTGCTGCTTCAGCGGGGCCACCGTGTCACCGGCACCGTCCGAGACCCCGGCAACAGGGACAAAACCGCCCACCTCGCCGCGATGCCGGGTGCCGGTGAACGGCTCAGCCTCGTGGCAGCCGATCTGACAGACCCCGATCCGTTCACCGCCCATGCCGATGTGGATGCCATCATCCATTGCGCCAGCCCCTATATCATCGATGTGGAGGATGCAGAGCGTGACCTGGTCCGTCCGGCGGTGCAGGGCACGCTGGCAGCCATGACTGCGGCACTCGCCCAACCACGGGTCAAGCGCGTCGTGCTGACCTCGTCCATGGCGGCGATCACGGATGAGCCTGATGGTCGCATGCTCACGGAAAGCGATTGGAACAACCGCAGTTCGCTCACACGCAACCCGTATTATTTCTCGAAGACGCAGGCCGAACATGCGGCTTGGGACTTCATGGACGCCAAGGACCCGCATTTTGAACTGGCAGTGATCAATCCGTTTCTTGTTGTCGGCCCCGCGCACACACGCGCAATCAATGAGTCGAACCGCGTTCTCGCCGATCTGGTGAACGGCAAATATCCGGCGTTGATGGCGTTGGAATGGGGGTTTGTGGATGTGCGCGATGTTGCTGTCGCGCATGTGGCAGCGATGGAAAGCCAGACGGCGCGCGGCCGCTACATCCTTGCTTCGGGCACGATGACGATGGCGTCGGTCGTTGAAACCGCCCGCACGCTGGGCTGGGGCAAAACGAAAGCTTCGGGCAAGCTTCCGGCGCTCGACCTGAGCGGCCCCGTCGGCACCGCGCTCATGATGTTTGCGGCGCGGTTTCAGCCGGCCGGAGTCCGGTCCTATCTGCAAACGCATCTGGGCCGCTCCCCCCGGTTTTCCAATGCCAAATCAATACGTGAGCTCGGGCTGGCCTATCGTTCGCCTGAGGCTGCCGTGCGCGACGCACTGCTTGATCTGGAGCGTTGGGGGCACATTCCCTCGCGCGGCTGAGCCTCCATTGGCTCAAGTTTGATCAGTCACGCTCAAGCTTTGCAAACCATTCCTGTTAGCCGCCGGGTTGCAATTGCCGTGGTATGACCCCGCGATCATCATGGGGTTTAGCCGATGCGCAGCTTGTTTCGCAGGTTCAAGGACGACAGGAGCGGCCAGTTCTCCATCATGACCATTGTCGCGATGCCGATGCTGCTTGCGGCAGGCGGCCTTGCGATGGATCTCTCCAATCAGCAGCGTTTTGATACGGAATTGCAAAACGCGGTGGATGCCGGCACGCTTGCCGGCGCGGCCATCGCCTATGAAGGCGCAACGCAAAACGAAATCCGTGACCGCGTTCGCGCATATTTCCTGCCAATGTGCCCGATCCCGGCCTGCGAGACGGCGGTTACATTGTCGGTGACATTCGCCTCCGACCGCCTGACGGTGACGGCAAACGGCAATGTCGGCACGCATTTCATGAAGATGTTCGGCCGCAACACCATGCCGCTCAACGCCGATGCGCAGGTGACGCTGAAAAGCGTGCCCGCCCATTACGAAGTGCACATGGTGCTCGACAACACCGGCTCGATGAACATCATTGATGGTGTCGCAAACATCCGCGCCTTCCGCAACCAGTTCAACCCGTGGGGCGCGACCTCATGCGCATTTGCCTGCCATGACCGCGGCAGCGACGGCCGCGGCGGTGATGGCGGCGTCTGGAACCAGGGCGAAACAGGAGCGCAAATGGCGCGCCGCCTCGGCTTCCCGTTGCGCGAAGACCGTTTGCGCGACGAGATGATCGACCAGGCGCGCGTCCTGCTCACCGGTCCGTTTGCCACGCGCGTCAAGGTCGCCACCTATGATTTCGACTGGTGGGTTTTTCAGCGCATTGCGCCCTCGTCGAATTTCGGACAGGTCAAGAACTCGATTGAAAACATGCGTTGGCATTCGCCCGGCACCAACCACAATTGGTTTGCCAATGAACTTGCCCGGCTTGTCGGGCCGGCCGGCGATGGCCAGACAGCGACCAACCCGCGCAAGGCGATCGTGCTGATCACTGATGGCGTGTCGCAGATCAACGGGTCGAGCGAGTATGAGCCGATCCGGCAATCCACCTGCGATCTGTGGAAACAACAGGGCCGCGAACTGTTCGTCCTGAACATGGTCTATCCGGACCCGGCCGAAATCGGTGCGATGGATGGCAACCTCTGGCGCAAGATCAGCACGCTGCACCCGCAGCTCGAGCCTGCGCTTCAGGCCTGCGCCTCGCCCGGGAAGTATTTCCGGGCCGAATATGGCGCATCGATCGACCAGGCGCTGGAAAGCATCCGTGTCGCCATCGAGCGTGACGCCCGCCAGATGTACCTTGCGATGTGATCAGCTTGGCCAAAGCCGGACGCGTTGCTTCATAGCAAGGCGTGAGAATGGTTCACGAGGCGCGCAGCTTACAGCAGCGCGTCCGGCATCTTCTGTTCGGCGGCGTCATTGATGCGGCGGAACCACAAGGTCAGCAGCGTCGATGAAATGACGATGAACAGCGAATAGAGCGCTGGCACCGCCATGTAAGCCTGCGCCTGATCGCCGCTGAAGGTGAAGGCGATGATCGCGATCGCCAGCGGGCCGTTCTGGATGCCGGTTTCGAGCGCGATGGTGCGCGCGTTGCGCGGATGCAGTTTCAACAGCACCGACAGGCCATAGCCGAACAGGAAGCCGAACAGGCCAAGGCCGATGGCCGCGAAATAGGTGCCCCAGCCGGTGTTCATCAGGAAATCCCAGTTGCGCGGGATCCACGAAACGATCAGGAACAGGATGAAGACGACTGCGAGCAGCGAGCCGCCAAACTCGGTGACAGCGCCCACATTGGCATTCCATTTGCGCAACGCCATGCCGATGGCGACCGGCACGAGCAACAGCACCAGCGTGATGATGATGTTCTCGCGCGGGATGTCGAGATCAAGCGCTCCGGCGTAAAGCACAAGCAGAAGCGGGATCAGCAGCACGCCAAACACGGTGGAATTGACCGTCATCAGAACGGACAGGGCAAGGTTGCCCTTGGAAAAATAGGTGAAAATGTTGGAGGTGGTGCCGCCCGGCATGCAGCCCATGATCAGGATGCCGATCTTCACGGGGTCCGGCACCGGCAGGGTGAGCGCGAGGAGGAAGCCGATGAACGGCATGAAGCCATATTGCGACACGAGCCCGATGAAGAGACCGTAGGGACGTTTGAGCGCCAGCACGAAATCGCGCGGCGTCAGGGATGCGCCCATGCCCAGCATGATGACAAAAATCATGAGGGCGAGGATCGCCTGCTCCAATGGTCCGACCATGTGCTCATTTCCCCCGTGATGATTGTCTTGCTGTTGCGCGCGGCGTCACGCCGCGCGGGCTTTGGTTGTCGCCAGCGCTTCGGCGCGCAGATCCTTGCGCAGGATCTTGCCGACATTGGACTTCGGCAATTCCTCGCGGAACTCCACCAGTTTCGGCACCTTGTAGCCGGTGAGATGGTCCTTGCAGAAGGCGCGGATGTCGGCCTCGGTCAGGCCAGTGTCGGCCTTGACGATGAAGGCCTTCACAGCCTCGCCTGCCGCGCCATCCGGCACGCCGATGACGGCGCTCTCACGGATGCCGGGATGGCGCGCGAGGCAATCCTCGATCTCGTTCGGGTAGACGTTGAAGCCCGACACAAGGATCATGTCCTTCTTGCGGTCGACGACGCGGAAGAACCCGTCCGGTTCCATGATGCCGATGTCGCCGGTGGCAAACCATCCATCATGCAGCACCTTGGCGGTCTCCTCCGGCTTGTTCCAATAGCCCTGCATCACCTGCGGACCGCG
>JALOTE010000143.1 GCA_025458045.1 Rhizobiaceae bacterium | reverse complement strand
CCAGAACCAGATCGCCTATGTGTTCTACATCGACCGCTTTGCCGGGCGGTTGAAGGACGTGCCGCAGCACATTGCCTGGCTGAAAGCGCTCGGCGTCACCTATGTGCATTTCATGCCCTGCCTGAAGCCGCGCCCCGGCGACAGCGACGGCGGCTATTCGGTGATGGATTACCGCGCGATCAACCCCGAACTCGGGACCATGGCTGACTTCGTGGAGGTCGCCCGGCTGTTTCGGGCCGAAGGCATGTCGGTCTGCATCGACCTTGTGTTGAACCACACCGCCAAGGAGCATGAATGGGCCGAGAAAGCGCGCGCGGGCGACCGGCACTTCCAGGAATACTACTGGATGTTCGACAGCGACGAGACGCCGAAAGCCTATGAGCGGACCCTGATCGAGATCTTTCCCGCCACCGCGCCCGGATCGTTCACCCACTACCCCGACATCAAGAAATGGGTGTGGACGACATTCAACGAGCATCAATGGGATCTGAACTGGTCGAACCCGGAGGTGTTTCTCGAAATCACCGACATCATCCTCAGCCTCGCCAATTCCGGCGCCGATGTTTTCCGGCTCGATGCCGTGGCCTTCATGTGGAAGCGGATGGGAACGACATGCCAAAACCTGCCGGAGGTCCACGACATCCTGCAAGCCTTGAAAGCCTGCGCGCGGATTGCGGCGGCGGGCACGATCTTCAAGGCCGAAGCCATTGTCGCGCCGCGCGATCTGGTGCCTTACCTTGGGTCAGGCCGCCACACCGGCCGTGTCTCCAACCTCGCCTATCACAACAATCTGATGGTGCAGTTCTGGTCGTCGCTGGCGGCGCAGGACACTCAATTGATGACACATACGCTGTCGGCGCATTTCCCCGAGCGGTTCAGGAACGCCTCGTGGGCGACCTATATCCGATGTCACGATGACATCGGCTGGGCGATCACCGAAGAGGATGCGGGCGCGTTCCCGCATATGAGCGGGCCCGGCCACCGGCGTTTCCTTGCCGATTTCTACACCGGCGCGTTCCCCGGTTCATTCGCGCGCGGCGCGCTGTTCCAGGAAGGGCTTGAGACGGCGCTGGCTGCCAAGGATGGATCGGCAATCGATCTGGCAGTGAAGCGCATCCTGCTCGGCCATGCGCTGATCGCGGCCTTCGGCGGCATTCCGCTTCTCTACATGGGCGACGAGATCGGCCTCCTGAACGACGACAGCTACCGCACCGACCCGGCCAAGGCCCACGACAATCGCTGGATGCACCGCCCCGCGATGGATTGGCGGCTCGCGCAGAGGGCGGAGCAAGGCACCGATGCGCCTGGATGGATTCTCGCCGGCGTCCGCCACATCATGGCGCGGCGCAAGGCCCTGCCCGAACTGGCGGCGACCTTTCCCACACGCATCGTGCGCCTGTCGAACCCGGCCCTGTTCGCCTTCGTCCGCCCAGGCGACAGCCGAACGCTGGGATGCGTGTTCAATTTCACGCCGCACCGCCAGTCCACCGGCCTGGATGCGCTTGCCAATCACAGCGTTTCAGGCCGTGAAGACCTGCTCGCCGTCAAACCCGCCGACATTCGAGCCGGGTTTCTAGAGCTTGCGCCCTATCAGGCCGTGTGGCTGGGGTAAGCGCAAGGCCAGGGCGCGTCTGCCCGGCCTTGCACGGGATGAACTCCTACACGCGGCCCTTGAAAATGCCGCGCCCGGCATAGAGCGCCTGCGCGCCCAGCATTTCCTCGATGCGCAGCAGCTGGTTGTATTTGGCAAGCCGGTCGGAGCGGGCGAGCGAACCGGTCTTGATCTGCCCGCAATTGGTGGCGACCGCGAGGTCGGCGATCGTCGAATCCTCGGTTTCTCCCGAACGATGCGACATCACGGAGGTGTATCCGGCGCGATGCGCGGTATCCACGGCGTCGAGCGTTTCGGTCAGGGTGCCGATCTGGTTGACCTTGACGAGGATCGAGTTGCCGACGCCCATGCGGATGCCGTCACGCAGGCGGGCCGAATTGGTGACAAACAGATCATCGCCGACCAGTTGCACTTTCTTGCCGATCAGATCGGTCAGGATTTTCCAGCCCTCCCAATCATCCTCCGACATGCCGTCCTCAATCGAGATGATCGGATAATCGGCGGCAAGCTTGGCGAGGTATTTCGCCTGCGCCTTTGGATCGCGCGTCTTGCGCTCGCCCTCATACACATAGGCACCGTCCTTGAAGAACTCGGTCGCAGCGCAATCAAGCCCAATGAACATGTCCTCGCCTGGCTTCAAGCCCGCCTTGGCGACAGACCCCATGATGAAATCGAGCGCCTGTTCGGCGCTTTTCAGGTTCGGCGCAAAGCCGCCCTCATCGCCGACGCCGGTATTGTGGCCGGCCTGCTTCAGGTCCTTCTTCAAGGTGTGGAACACCTCGGCGCCCATCCGCAGGCCTTCCTTGAACGACGGCGCGCCGACAGGCAGGATCATGAACTCCTGGAAATCAATCGGGTTGTCGGCGTGTGCGCCGCCATTGATGATGTTCATCATCGGCACGGGCAGGACACGGGCCGAGGTGCCGCCGACATAGCGGTAAAGCGGCATGCCCGCCGATTCGGCCGCCGCCTTCGCGACCGCGAGAGACACGCCGAGGATGGCGTTCGCGCCGAGGCGCGACTTGTTCTGCGTGCCGTCCAGCGTGATCATGGCCGTGTCGATGGCGACCTGTTCCTCGGCATCAAGGCCGAGAAGCGCTTCGGCGAGTTCGCCGTTGACGGCTGCCACCGCCTTTTCGACGCCCTTGCCGAGATAGCGTTTGCCGCCATCGCGCAGTTCCACCGCCTCATGCGCACCGGTGGACGCGCCGGACGGGACGGCGGCGCGACCCATCGCGCCGTCTTCCAGCACGACATCGACCTCCACGGTCGGGTTGCCGCGGCTGTCGAGGATTTCGCGGCCGGTGATGTCAACAATGGCGGTCATGGGGTTGGTCCTCCGTTCGGGCGTTTGCGCCCTGTCTGGTTCAGTTTGATTGCTGTTTTGCGACGGCATCAAGCGCCATCAGCCGTTTCATCAGGTCCGGCAGCGCTTCGAGCGGCACCATGTTCGGCCCGTCGGACGGCGCATTGTCGGGGTCTTGATGCGTTTCGATGAAGACCCCTGCGACACCAACGGCAACCGCAGCGCGCGCGAGCACCGGCACCATGCGGCGGTCTCCCCCAGAGGACGCACCCTGCCCGCCGGGTTGCTGCACCGAATGAGTCGCGTCAAAGATCACCGGTGCGCCGGTTTCCGCCATGATCGGCAAGGCGCGCATGTCGGAGACGAGTGTGTTGTAGCCGAAGGAAACGCCGCGCTCCGTCAGCAGGACGTTCGGGTTGCCGCTCTCCGTCACCTTGGCGAGAACGTTCTTCATATCCCATGGGGCGAGGAACTGGCCCTTTTTCACATTGACGATGCGGCCGGTTTCAGCCGCTGCCACAAGCAGATCGGTCTGGCGCGAGAGAAACGCCGGAATCTGCAATATATCAACGACATCCGCGACGTTTCGCGCCTGCTCTTCCGTATGGACATCCGTCAGGACGGGCAGGCCGAATTCGGCTTTGATGTCGGCAAACACGCGCATCGATTTCTCAAGCCCGAGCCCGCGGCGGCCTTTCAGCGATGTGCGGTTCGCCTTGTCGTAGGACGTCTTGTAGACGAGCCCGATGCCGAGATCATCCGCCATGCGCTTCAGCCGTTCGGCCATGAAGAAGGCGTGGTCGCGGCTTTCAAGCTGGCACGGACCGGCGATCAGCGCCAAGGGCAGCGCGTTTCCGAAGGCGACGTCCCCGGCGCGCACGATGGAATTGGGAGCCGTCATTCGGCCTCCTGAAAGATCAGTGCCATTGGGAAGGCCGCAACCGGCGGCACGATGATCCAGCCCGCACGTTCCTCGTGCGCCACGCGGTTCTTGCCAAGCAGGATGCGCAGGGGAGAAAGCGTTTCCAAGCCGACAATCAGAGCGGGCATCCGCAACATCTCTGTTGCCGGGGCGGAGAGGCCGGTGATCATCTCGAAATGCTCCGGACGGAAGATCCGCAACGCGCCTTCAGCCAACGGATAGACAACCTCGGTTGCCGCTTCCGATTCCGCTTCCAGAAAGAAGGACAGGAACTCATCGCAACCGAGAGGGTCGGCGGCGGTTGCCAAGACTGCAACGCTTGCCAGCGCGCCATTGGCGTGTTCGACGAGGCTGCCGCGCCCGCCCGGCACCGCCTTGACCACTTCGCAGGCAAAAAAACCGATATCGCAGGGCTTTTCCGGCGCGGCGAAGGCGAGGCGGAAGGCAACCTCGCCTACGGAACCGTCAGGCTTTGTGAAGCTGCGGCCGAAGTCCAGAAGCGGTCCGCCGGAGAAGCCGGCCGCCTGGTAATCGCCGTCATCGCCTTCGGCGTCGTCCGTCGTGATGACAAGTTGGGCCATGCCGGTGCTTGCTGGCGCGGCACGAAAGCGCGCATCATTGGCGGTGAACGCATTGCCCTCGGCCGTGGCGGTCTTGGCAAGCGCGGCGTCGCCGATGGCGAGCGGCTCGATGAATGTTCCGTCTGCCAGAAACACGCAGCAATTTTCAGTCCCGAACGGATGGCGGGCATCGGCGGCAACCGTGAAACCCAGTGACACCAAATGCGCGCGGGCCGCGTCGAGTGTTTCGACAGGCACGACGAAATGATCAAATGCGCGCGGGTCCGGCATGCGTGGTTCGAGCGCTCCTTGAAATGGCCCGCGTCCTTTGCACCATGGGCGTGCGGCGCGCAACCGCCGGTCGGGCGGGCAGCAATCACGGACCGAGCCTGTTTACCCGGTTGAAAGCATAAGGCGGCAAGGCTATCGCCAGCCAAAATCCTCCGATCCGTTCCGGTCCATGCGTCGATTCTCCCTGCTGTCACCCTTGTTGCGCCTGCGCCAGGCGGCCTTGCTTATGCTCGCCGCGCTGATTCTGTCGGCTTGCACCGCTTCAAGCTCGCTTGACATCCAGAAAGTGCCGCCGCCGCAGGAGCCGTTAACGGAGAAGTTCGCCGCCATCGTGATCGACGCCAATTCCGGCAAGGTGCTCTACGAAAACGACGCCGACGAGCCGCGTTACCCGGCGTCGCTGACCAAGATGATGACGGTCTACCTGATGTTCGACGAACTGGCCGCCGGCCGCGCGAACCTCTCGACGCCGATCTTCATCTCGCCGAACGCCGCAAAGGCACCGCCCTCGAAACTCGGTCTGAAGGCAGGCGAAGCGCTGACATTCGACGAGGCGATCCGCGCGCAATCGGTGAAATCGGCCAATGACATTTCGGTCGCGATCGCCGAACATATCGGCGGCACGGAAGCCAATTTCGCCGCGATGATGACGGCCAAGGCGCGCGCGCTGGGCATGAGCCGCACGCGCTTCACCAATGCATCCGGCCTGCCCGACCCCGACATGGTGACGACGGCGCGCGATATGGCGCGCCTCGGCCTCGCGCTGCGCCAGAACCATGGCCGCCATTACGCTTACTGGCGGCAGACCGAAATGGCGCTCGACGACCGCACGGTGCGCGGCCACAACCGCACGCTCGGCCGCATCCAGGGCGCGGACGGCATCAAGACAGGATACACACGGGCTTCGGGTTTCAACCTCGCGACGTCAGTGCGCTATCAGGGCCGCTCGATCGTTGCGGTGGTGATGGGCGAAAAGAGCGCCGCCATCCGCGACCAGCGCATGCACTCGATCATCAGCCAGACCTTGCCGCTGGCGAGCGTGCGTTGATGCGCGTCGGGACGACTTTGCCATTCGTCATCCTCGCCCCGTGTGGCGGGGATGACAATTGGCGGCGCGGATCGCGGACCGGCAGTCAGTCCCTCCTCGTCATCCTCGCCCGTGTGGCGAGGACCCAGACCTTGAACCCCGTCAAAGGCGGGAGGCTGGGTCCTCGGGACTTCGCCCGAGGATGACTACGGGCGGTGCCCGAGGATGACCAGGGACTTCGCCCGAGGAAGACGTACGACAGCGCCGGAGCATCATCACAGCCAATCCACCTTAGTCATCCTCGCCCTTGTGGCGAGGACCCAGACTTGCTTGAGTACGGCCATGGCCGGATACGTCTACATCATGGCATCGCAGCGAAACGGCACACTTTATGTCGGGGTGACGACTGATTTGGAGCGCCGCGCCTACGAACATTGTGAAGGACTGATCCCCGGTTTCACTGAAAAATATGGCTGCAAACAGCTGGTCTGGTACGAGGAGCACTTTGATGTGCGTGATGCCATCCAGCGCGAAAAGAACATCAAGCGCTACTACCGATCTTGGAAACTCAATTTGATCGAGGCGATGAATCCGAATTGGGACGATCTTTATCCAAGTCTG
>JALOTE010000142.1 GCA_025458045.1 Rhizobiaceae bacterium | reverse complement strand
GGCGCGACATCGGCATAGTCCCGCCCATAGCTCACCACCACATGGTCCTTGCCGGCAGGCATGGCGTTGGTCGGGTCATATTCGATCCAGCCGACATCATGCCCGCACCAGGCGCGCACCCAGGCATGCATGGCGTCCACGCCTTCAAGGCGTTGCTCGCCCGGCGGCGGCAATGTGCGCAGGAAGCCACTGACATAGCCTGCCGGGACGCCCAGAGCACGCAGCCCGATGATCATGATGTGGGAGATATCCTGACAGACGCCGCGGCGCGCCGCGAACGCCGCCGAGGGCGGCGTCTCGACCGTCGTCGCCTCGCTGTCAAAGGCGATTTCCGCGTGCAGCGCGCGTCCCAAGGCTTCGACAGCGTCAACAACGGTGCGGCAATGGCGCGTCGCATCCCGTGCAAACGCGGCAATCGCCGGATCATCGGCCAGCAGCGTGGAAGGCCGCAGGAAATGATGCGGCGAATGAGGCGCGACGCTGAGCACGGATCGCGCCTCGGCTTTGATTTCGGCCAAAGTCGCGCCGGTGCCGGAAGCGGCAGGCGCGGCGACAACACGCTCAACCTCGGCTTCGACGCCGAAGTTGATCGTTTGATGCGAACCCGTGAACCCAGCTTCCGCGAAGTGGTTTCCGAAAAAGTCGCGGCCTTCCTTCCAGCGGTCCGGAACCGGCGACAGGATCAGCCGTCCGGACAGGAGCTGCTGCAAACCCGGCAGATGTTCCGGCAGCAGGCGCACGATATGGCGGCCGGACGCGCCCGCCGGATAGGTGTAACTCACCGTCATGCGGATGCGGTATCGGACCATCGCATTCATCGGAAATAGACCTGGCCGACATGGTCGGACAGTTGGGCGATCACCCGGCCGAGCAAGGCGAGGCGGGCGCTGTCCACGGCCTCGGGCGCCTCTTCCGACAGGATGGCCTGCATGATGGCGAGAGGTCCGCGCAGTGCGCCCTCCTTGGCCATGCCGGCAAGCCCGGCCTCGAACCCCGGCAGGAAGCGCAGATGCGTGTCGATCTCGTTCAATTGATAGGCGATGGAGCGGGGGTTCAAGGCATCCAAGGCCAGCAGGTCAATCACGGTTTCGCGGCTGGTCGCGACCGCATAGCGACGGCGATGCGTCATGGCGCTGTCGCCGATTTCGACGGCGAGGTCGAAGCCGCCTTCGGCGCTATCTGGCGCGGCAAACTGTGAAAGCACGCGGCTCATCAGGATGCCCCGTTCCAAAGCGCGGCCGATGCTGAGGAAGCGCCAGCCGGTGAAGCGATACATGTTTTCATGCACAAGGCCGGAGAAGCCCGACACCTTGCGCAGCAAGACGCCGAGCGCGCGGGCGGCGTCATCCCCGGCCCTGGCCGTCTGTTGCAGTTTGGCGAGCGTGCGTGCCAGATCCTTCAGCGCCAGCCATCCATCGACCGAGAAACGGTCGCGCACATGCGATGCGCTCGCCATGGCGGCATCGAGGGTGGAGGCCAGCGCATCGGGAATGGGCTGCCCGGGATCAACGCCGAATGTGGCGAGATAGGCGGCGAGCGCCTCACCCAAGGGCGCGCTGTCATCGCCCGTCTCGGCGATCCGCATCTGGCGGGCGCGCAAGACGCGCATCATGTGTTCGGCGCGTTCGACGTAACGGCCAAGCCAGAACAGGTTGTCGGCGGCGCGGCTGGGCAGCAGGCCCGGCTGGGCGCGCTCGTAGCGACCGACAGTGCTTTGCAGCAATGTCTCGTGCTGCACCTTGGCGTCGCTGACGATCCACACATCGGCGACCGAGCCGCCGCGCTGCATGGCGATTGCGGTCGGGTCGCTGTCCCTTCCGACACGGGCAAAGCCGCCGGGCATGACCTGCCAGCCCTGCGGGGTGCGGGCGAGAAACACGCGCAGGCTCATCGGCCGCGCGACCAGTTCCCCGCCGAAAAGCGCAGGCGTGGTCGACAACGTGACGATTTCCTGCCCGACAAGACCTGCGGGATCGCGCCGCATGAGGTCATGCGGCGTCACGCCGGATGGATGGGACGCGGAATCGCGCTCGAATGGCGGCAGCGTCGAGAACGCGCCCGAGATCATCATCCGCCCGCCATTGGCCTCGACGGTGGCGCGCGCTGCATCGTCGCCACACCACCATGTGGCGATATTGGGCATCAACAAGGGCCGGCCGGTCACGCGCCGTGCAATTTCCGGCATGAACGCCTGCAGCGCCCGCGTCTCGAGAAAGCCGGAACCGAGCGCATTGACGAGGTGAACTCGGCCCGCGCGGACGGCCGCCATCAGGCCTGGCGTGCCAAGGCGGGAGGATGCCTCAAGTTCCAGCGGATCGGCCCACTGGGCGTCCAGCCTGCGCCACAGCACATGCACCGGTTGCAGACCCGCGACCGTGCGCACCATCAGCGCGTCGCCTTCGACCGTCAGGTCTTCACCTTCGAGCAGCGCGAAGCCCAGATAGCGGGCGATATAGGCATGCTCGAAATAGGTCTCGTTCAGCGGCCCGGGGGTGAGAATGCCGACCCGGCTCGACGTGTCGGCGCGCAAGCCGTTCATCGCGTCGCGAAAGGCACGAAAAAAGCCCGCAAGCCGCCTGACATTTGAGCGGCCATAGATATCGGCATAGGCGCGTGTGGTCGCGACGCGGTTTTCAAGCGCGAAGCCTGCTCCGGAGGGCGCTTGCGTGCGGTCGCCCAGCACCCACCACTGCCCCTGCGGTCCGCGTCCGACATCAAAGGCGATGAAGTGCAGGAAATTCCCGTCGGGCGGCCGCACACCCACCATCGGGCGCAGCCATTCCGGGCTTCCCGCAACGATTTCCGGCGGCAGCACGCCATCGGCGACCAAGCGGTTTTCGCCATAGACATCACGGGCGAGCGCTTCCAGCACGTCGGCGCGCTGGATGAGCCCCGCCTCGATGCCTGCCCATTCCGCCTCGTGGATGAGCACGGGGACAGGGCTGAACGGCCATTCGCGCTCCGTCGGGTTCTGCGCATCATAATAGCGGTAGAACACACCCGCATCGCGCAGGTATTGCTCGCCACGCTGGGCACGCTCGGCGCGCTCGTCCGCGGTCATGGCGGCAAACGCCTCCATGAAGCCGCGCCAGACCGGGCGCATGCGGCCCTGTGCATCCACCAGCTCATCAGGAATGCCCGCCAGCGGCGCATAGCGGGACACAAGCGCTTCCGCCGCCCTTGTGCCGGCGGCCCTTTCCGGACGGGCTGACATCACGCCATTCCGGACGGACGCCGGAGATCGAGCGTCATCGGAAATTCGGGATGCGGCCTCCCGGCCTGCGGCACATGGCGGCCCGGCGTGTGCCCATGCGCCTCAAAGCGCGCCAGGCGACGCGCCTGCGCCTCGTTTCCATTGACCGGGAACGTGTCATAGTTGCGCCCTCCCGGATGGGCGACATGATAGACGCAGCCGCCAAGCGCGCGGCCGGTCCAGCG
The DNA here is from genome assembly GCA_025458045.1 of Rhizobiaceae bacterium. Classification (GTDB taxonomy): domain Bacteria; phylum Pseudomonadota; class Alphaproteobacteria; order Rhizobiales; family Rhizobiaceae; genus JALOTE01. The sequence goes on along the minus strand of JALOTE010000142.1, from coordinate 1,887 downwards.
GTCAAACACATCGAATATCAAAGGCACATGCGGCGCGATGACGGGGTGCAATGCCATCGCCGGCTGCCATGCCTTGTAGCGCACGCCCGCGACCGCGATACCGGCTTCACCGGCGGGCTGCAAGGGCACGACGCGCCGGTTGCAGGTGACGGCGTAGCGCTCCGGCGCGGCAGTGGTGAGCTTCACCTGCAAGCGCTCGGTCGAGCTGTCGGTATAGCGCACCGTGCCGCCGATCGCGCCGGTTTCGCCCAGCACATGCCACGGCTCCAAAGCCTGGCGCACTTCCAGCGTCACGCCCTCCACCGTCAACGCGCCGCAGAAGGGAAAGCGAAACTCGGCTTGAGCTTCAAACCATTCGGCGCGCATCGGGAAGCCATGTGCGGTGAGGTCTGCGAGGACGCCGAGGAAATCCTGCCAGACGAAATGCGGCAGCATGAAACGGTCCTGCAACTGCGTGCCCCAGCGGATGAACTCGCCCTTGACGGGGCCCGCCCAAAGCCGCGCGATGATGGCGCGAATGAGAAGCTGCTGGGCAAGGCTCATGCGCGGGTCCGGCGGCATCTCAAAGCCGCGAAACTCGACAAGCCCAAGCCGGCCCGTCGGGCCGTCGGGCGAATAGAGCTTGTCGATGCAGATTTCGGCGCGATGCGTGTTGCCCGTCACGTCAGTCAGCAGGTTGCGCAACAGCCTGTCTGTCAGCCATGGCAGAGGTTGCGCGCCCTCGCCCGGATCGGGGATCTGCGCCAGCGCTATTTCGAGTTCATAGAGCCCGTCATGGCGGGCCTCGTCGATGCGCGGGGCCTGGCTTGTCGGCCCGATGAACAGGCCGGAAAACAGATAGGACAGGCTCGGATGGCGCTGCCAATAAAGGATCAGGCTGCGCAGCAGGTCGGGCCGCCTGAGAAACGGGCTGTCGCCCGGCGTCGCGCCACCGACAACCACATGGTTGCCGCCGCCGGTGCCGGTATGCTTGCCGTCGATCATGAATTTGTCGGCGCCGAGCCGTGTCTGCCGCGCTTCCTCATAGACGGCTTCGGTGATGGCGACACAGTCCTCCCAGCTTTTGGCCGGGTGGATGTTCACCTCGATCACGCCCGGATCAGGCGCGACGCGGATGACATTCATGCGCGGATCATGCGGCGGCGCGTAGCCCTCGATATGGACCGGAAGCCCCAGTTCGGCGGCAGCGCTTTCAGCCACGGCGACGAGTTCGAGATAGTCCTCGATGCGTTCGACAGGCGGCATGAACACGCAGAGCCTGCCATCGCGCGGCTCGACGGAAATGGCGGTGCGCACCGCGCCCGACAGATCGCCGCCTTGCTGCTCGACGCGGGTTTGCGTTTCGGCGCCCGCCGTGAAATGCGCGCGGGCCTGCTTGATTTCGGGCGCGGTCTCCGCTTCGGCGGGTGCCGGATCACCAAACTCGGGGAGCGGCCCGCGCGGCACGGACGGATCCGCCATGTTGACATAGGGATATTGCGACGGCGGCACATAGGGCAGCGAGCCGAGCGGCAGCCGGTAGCCGACCGGGCTGTCTCCCGGCACCAGAAACACATGGCCCCGGCGCAACTTCCACTTTTCGGAACGCCAGCCAGCGGACATGTTTCCCGCACGCGCCTGCGACTGCCAGCGCTGGATCGGCAGCACGAACCCTGACGGCACGGTGAGGCCGCGGCCAAACACCCGGGCGATGCGGTTGCGCTCCTCGGCGTCCTCCAGCTTGGAGTTGTCCGGCGTGACATTGTCCGGCAGATTGCTTTCCTTGACAATCCATTCCGCCGGATCCTCATAAGCCGCCGCGACATGGTCCGCGCCGACACCCAGGCGCTCCGCCATCGCGGCCAGGAGGGCTTCGGCCTTTTGCGTTGTCGCGCCTGTTTCAGCGCC
>JALOTE010000045.1 GCA_025458045.1 Rhizobiaceae bacterium | reverse complement strand
GCAACAACGACGGCCACGGTCTGCGATGATTTTTTCGCTGCCCTGATGCGCATGCGCTTCATGCCGGCCGTGCGCACCGTGCCCGCCTATCACGACGAACCGGTTTTCATCGAGGCCTTGGCGCGTTCCATCGAAAAACATCTCGCCACGCTCGATTTCGAGCCGGAGTTGATCATCGCGTCCTACCACGGCATTCCGCAGAGCTACTTCAAGAAAGGCGATCCCTATCATTGCCATTGCCTGAAAACCTCGCGCCTGCTGCGCGAGCGGATGGGCTGGTCGAAGGATTTCCTGATGACAACCTTCCAAAGCCGTTTCGGGCCGGAGGAATGGCTGCAACCTTATTTCGACAAGACAGTCGAGGAACTGCCGGCGAAAGGCATCAAGCGGCTCGTCACCTTCAATCCCGGTTTCGTGTCGGATTGCCTTGAGACGCTGGAAGAGATCGCAGGCGAAGGCGGCGAAACCTTCCTGCATGCCGGCGGCACGCATTATTCCCATGTGCCGTGCCTCAACGATTCCGACGAGGGCATGAGCGTGATCGAGGCCATGGTCCGGCGGGAATTGCAGGGCTGGGTCTGACGATGGGAAGTGTCGGCGGTATCGCCGCCCGCATTCTCACCGAACTCGGTCCCTGGAGCTGGTTGCTGGCCGGGCTGCTGGTGATGGCGCTTGAAATGTTTTGGCCAAAGCAGGTCGCGCTTGCGGCCGGTCTCAGTGCCATCATCACCGGGACCATGGTGCTGACCTTGCAGTTTTCCTGGCTCGCCTTCAACAGCGTGCCGCTGCAACTGGCCTTGTGCGCCATGCTGTTTGTCCCGGTGGCGCTGGCCTTGCTGGTCAGCGTCTCGGGTAAGTGAGGTCTTGCGGTCGGGAATCGGGAGTAGTCAGGCCGTCAGGCAACACCGATCCGCAGCAAATCATGCAGATGGACAATGCCCTCCGGCCGCCCGTCACCATCCACCACGATCATGGCGGTGATCTTCTTCTCGTTCAGCATTTGCAGAACTTCCACCGCGAGCATGGCCGTCGTCGCCCGGCGCGGATTGCGCGTCATCACATCCCCGGCCCGCATCAGCAACAGGTCCGGCCCCATGTGGCGGCGCAAATCCCCGTCGGTGATGATGCCGGACAAGCGTCCGTCAGCGCCGGTGATCGCCACGCAACCAAAGCCCTTGCGCGTCATTTCCAGCACGGCGTCCCGCATCACCGCATCTTCGCCCAGCAGCGGAAGCGCTTCGCCCCGATGCATGATCTGTCCGATCTGTGTGAGGCTCGCGCCCAGCTTGCCGCCGGGGTGGAAGCCATGAAAATCAAGGGCCGTGAAACCCCGCGCCTCCAGAAGCGCAACCGCCAACGCGTCGCCGATCGCCAGTTGCAGCAAGGTCGATGTCGTGGGGGCGAGCCCGTGCGGGCAGGCCTCTTCCGCCTTGGGGAGTGCAAGACAAATGTCAGCCGCCAGCCCCAGCGTCGATTGCGCGCCCGAAGTGAGGGCGATCACCGGAATGTCGAAGCGCTTGGCATAGGCGAGGATCGCGTTCAGTTCCGTCGTTTCGCCCGACCAGGACAAGACGAGGATCGCATCCTGCGGCGTGATCATTCCGAGATCGCCGTGGTTGGCATCCGCCGCATGCACGAATGAGGCGGGCGTTCCGGTGGAGGCGAGCGTCGCGGCGATCTTTGCGCCGATCAGCCCGCTCTTGCCGACGCCGGTGACGATCAGGCGACCATTGAGCCCGGCGATCAGCCGCACCGCTCGCGCCAGGGCGGCGCCCAGTCCGTTGTCGAGAGCGGCCGTCAGGTCGGCCATGCCGCGCGATAGCACCGCGACAGCCCGCGCGGCGCTGGCGATGATGTCGGAATCGGGGCGCGGCTGGGCGGGCGATGATGGATCAAGCATGAAGCCGCGATAGCGCCGCCTGCGTCGCCTGTCCATCGGACCCTGACCAAAGGAGCGTCCGGGCGCTCACCAAGCATTAACCATGTCGCTTTACGCTTGCTTAAACCGCGTGTGTGCGCCGCAAACAGTGCTGGCAAAGGGTTAGGTTGCGTGAAGCGTCCGGCAGAATGGGCAAAAGCGAAAGCATGGTCGCTCGGCTGGGGCGCGACGGCGCTTGCGACGCTGGCCGCCGTGCCTGCACTCGCCCAACAGGCTCCGGGCCTGCGCGGCACATTTCCGCCGCCGCCCATCCTGCTCTTGCCCGGCCAGCGCAATGTGCTTGGCGGCGACCCGCTGAATGATGCGGCGGCCCTTCTGCGACGCCCGGGCGAGCAACCGCAACCCGCCCCTGAATACACGCCGGAAACGGAAAGCGAGGCAGCGCTCGAGAGCGAGCGCATCGATGATTTCCTGGGTGCCCCGCGCGGCAATGCGGAAACCGACAACGCCCAAGGCGGCGGACGCCCGTCACGCGATGAAGCCGATCCATCTGCGACCGGTGGCCGTCCCGCCGATGATGGCATTGTGGACGCGAGCCTGACCGGGGAGACCGCCAGCAAGGACCAGTCGCGCATCACGACGCCGGGCGCAACGGGCACGGCGCGTCCGGGCGGCACAAGAACCGATCGCCGAACCACTGGTTCCGTCACGGCGCGAACCGGGCAGACTGAAAACATGGTGCGCGTCGGCCGGGCCTTGCCAGTCGGCGCGGTTCAGTCACGCACGGTCGCCGATGTCGAAGACCCGTTCGAGGCTGTCGGCCTCCGCTTTGGCGCGATCACGCTGCGCCCGACCTTGGAACAGGGCGTCGAGCATGTCACCACCAGAGGCGCGACCGGATCACGCGGGACAACCGCCTCGATCACCACGCTGCGCGGCGAAATCGAATCCGACTGGCGGCGCGGATCGCTGACGGGCAACGGCTTTGTCACGCTTCGTCAACCCTTGTCCGGCGATGGCGATTTGAGCCCGGAAGCGGGCCTGAGCGCAACGCTCACCAATCCCCTGGGGCGCGACTGGCAAACGGAGGCCGGTTTCACCTGGTCGCTGAAGGAAGAAGACGCGGCAAGCGCCGTGCCGATCACCGGCAGTGTGGCCGAACGGCCCGAGGCCAACAGTTTCATCGTGTCGGGTGGCGTCAGCCGGATCGACGGTTTCCTCCGCCCCGGCTTCCGGGTTGAAATCGACCGTGACACATTCGGCGATGCCGTTCTCGACAATGGCACTGTGCTAACCCAATCAGACCGCGATGAAACGGCTGTGCGCGGCACGGCACGGTTGGGCTTCGCGGTTTCGCCCGCGCTGATACCCTTCATCGAAGCGGGTTACGGGCTGCGCATGCGCGACGAGAAACTGGATGCCGCAGGCTTTGACCAGTCGGGCGATGAGTTGCGCGGCGCGGTCGGCCTCGCATTCAACCCGGGCGAAAAGATCAATGGCGAGGTGTCTGTCGGCTGGATCAGGCAAGGCTTCGATGACGCCCGCCTCGACAGCCTTGATGCGCTGGCGCTCGCCGGAACGCTGAACTGGTCGCCGCAGCGCGGCACAACCGTGCGCGCCAACCTGACGACGACGACCGATGGCGGGCGCGGCGCCGATGGCGGCTCGGTGCTCTACGCCGGCACGCTGGGCGTGACGCACCAGTTCAACTCCCGTCTCACCGGCACGGCGACCCTTGGAGCGTCACTGCGCGATTTTGATCGGACCGGCCAGACGGACACGACGTTGAGCGCCGAGGCCGTCGCGACATGGTGGTGGAACCGCTATGTCGGCATGGACGCGAAAGCGCGCTACGAGACGGTGTCAAGCCCGGACCCGGCGCGCGAAACCGACACGACAACCCTGTTTCTCGGCCTGAAATTTCAGCGCTGAACAAACAAGGCGGCCCGGAAGATCCGGACCGCCTGCGCGCGTTTCCGCTATTGCTCAGGCGCGGGCGCGCTGCAAGGGATCGGCCATGCCGGTGCGGGCGCCGAGCATGGCGCGGGTGCCTTCCGCCATGTCGGCGCGTGAAAGCGCGATGGCGACATTGGCCTCGATGAAGCCTTCCTTCGAGCCGCAGTCAAACGTCTCTCCGGAAAACTCATAGCCGTAGAATTTCTGCGCCTTCGAGAGCGTCAGCATGGAATCCGTCAACTGGATTTCTCCACCGGCACCCTTCTCCTGCTTGGCGAGAAGACCGAAAATTTCCGGCTGCAATATGTAGCGGCCATTGATGTAAAGGTTGGACGGCGCGGTGCCCTTGGCGGGCTTCTCCACCATCTCGGTGATCTGGAAGCCGCCCGCAGCCGGCTTGCCCTTGCCGACAATGCCGTATTTGTGCGCGTCGGCCGGGTCGCAGGCCTGGACAGCGATGATGTTGCCGCCGGTCCTGTCGTAGACCTCCATCATCTGCTTCATGCAAGGGCGTTCGCCATGGGTGATCATGTCCGGCAGGAGCAGCGCGAACGGCTCGTCGCCGATGATGTCACGGGCGCACCAGACGGCATGGCCGAGGCCGAGCGGCTCCTGCTGGCGGGTGAAGCTCATGGCACCGGCGGCCGGCTGCATGCGCTGCAAGGTGGCGAGCGCCTCGACCTTCCCGCGGCGCGTCAGCGTGTCGTTCAATTCATAGGCGATGTCGAAATAGTCTTCGATGATGTGCTTGTTGCGGCCTGTGACGAACACGATGTGCTCGATGCCCGCGGCCAGCGCCTCATCGACGATGTACTGGATCATCGGCCGGTCGACGATGTTGAGCATCTCCTTCGGCACGGCCTTGGTGGCCGGAAGGAACCGCGTGCCAAGCCCGGCAACGGGAAGGACTGCTTTGCGGACGCGTTTGTGCGATACGGAATTCATGGCCATTGTTTGCCCCCTGACATGTCTGGCGTTCGGGCGGGAGACTGACAGCACCAACTGGACATTCCTTGAGCGCGACCCATAAAGTTTGAGGCAAATCGCGCAAGCCTTGGAACATGGTTAACCGCTTCCTAACGGTCCGGCAGTTAGAACGGGGGTGAGACGCCGCATCCCTGCCGGATTCGGCATCAAAAGCTGATTCATGTGTCCGCAGCGTGAAAAGGAGGGACTTTGCATGCCGCTTGGAAAAACAATCCGCCGCGTCGGCTCCATGCGCCTCGTTGGTGCTTTTGCGCTGGCCTTGGCGTCTGTCTCGGCTTCATTGCCCGCCCGCGCCGATGCGGGCTTCCAGAACTGGATCGCCTCCTTCCGTTCCGTTGCCGCGGACAATGGCATAAAGGGCTCAACCTATGATCGCGCTTTTGCGGGCGTCACGAAGCCGGACCCTGTGGTCCTGGAAAAGGCGCGGTTCCAGCCCGAGTTCAAGGATGAGAACTGGAACTATTTCGACAACCGGGTGAATGATGCCTCGATTGCCGAAGGTCGCGCCATGGCGCGAAAATGGGCCGATACGCTCGCCCGCATCGAAAAGGCGAAGGGCGTTGACGCGCAGGTGCTTCTGGCCATCTGGTCGATGGAATCCAATTACGGCCGCATCCTTGAAAACATGGAAGTGATGCGTCCCGTCGTGCGCTCGCTGGCGACGCTTGCTTATGCCGACAAGAAACGCGCCAAATTCGCCCGGACCCAGTTGATCGCGGCGCTGAAGATCCTGCAATCGGGCGACATCACGCTCGATCATCTGATGGGGTCATGGGCGGGCGCGATGGGCCATACCCAGTTCATCCCGACATCGTTCCTCGCCTACCGCTCGGACTTCGACGGCAATGGCCATGCCGACATTTGGGAATCGGTTCCCGATGCGCTGGCGACAGCGGCCAATCTGCTGCGCGAGAACGGTTGGCGCAGCGGCCACGCCTGGGGTTACGAGGTGATCCTGCCGGAGGGCCGCAAATTCCCCAATGGCAAGCGCAGCCTCGCCGATTGGGCGGAGATGGGCGTCAAGCGGGCCGACGGCAAGCCGTTCCCCCGCCCCGGTGACAGCGCCGACCTGAAAGTGCCCGATGGTCGGGGCGGCCCGGCCTTTCTCGTTCTCAACAACTTTCAGGTGCTGAAACGCTACAACAACGCCGACAAATACGCGTTCGCCGTCGGCCTGCTTGCCGATGCCATCGCCAGCGGACGCTATGAATTGGTGAATGACTGGAAGCGCCCTTTCACCAAACTCTCATGGGACCAGAAGATCGAATTGCAGCAGCGTCTAGCCCAGAAAGGGCTCTATGAGGGCGAGTTTGACGGCAAGATCGGCTCCGGTTCGCGCAAGGCCATCATGGCGTGGCAGGCGATGGCCGGTCTGCCACAAGATGGACACCCGAGCATGGAAGTGCTTAACAGCCTGAAGTGACGCGCCGGTCGGGCGCGGCGCTTTCGCCAAACCCGGGGATGGCCCGAACGATGCGTGCACAGCTTTGTGTTGCAGCGCTGATGCTGGTGCTTGCGACGATGTTCGCAGTCGGTCCTGCGCGTGCCGCCGACAACCAGCCCAAGACGCTTTTTGAACTCCTGTTCAAGCCGAAAGCCGAACCGAAAAAGTCCGATCAGCCGGCGAAAACCAAACGCTCGACCAATCGCAAGGCGAAGGAGAGCAGCCGCCCCGCGCGCCGCAATGCCACGGCCGCGGCATTGATCGGCCAACCTGCGGAACTGGCTCCCGTCGAGAAACGGCCCGATGCCCGCGCGGTCCTCGTCTTGGGCGATTTTTTCGCAAGCGGGACGGCCGGCGGACTTGAAGCGGCATTTGCGCAAGATGCCAGTGTTCGGGTGATCAATGCCGCCAACGGCGATTCGGGTCTTGTGCGTGATGATTTCTACAATTGGGCGGTCGAAGCCGGCCCGCTGATCGACTTGCACAAACCCGCCGCCGTGGTGGTGCTGATCGGCGCCAATGACCGCCAGCAGATCACCGTCGGCGGTGGCAAGGAAGTCGTCCGCAGCCCGGCCTGGACGGCGGAATATCGCCGCCGCGTCAACGCGCTTGCCAGCGCGGTCAGGGCCAAGGACGTGCCTTTGATCTGGATCGGGCAGCTCCCCTTGCGCGCGTCGGCCGCCAATGCCGACATGCTGGCCTTCAACGACATTTACCGCGGAGTTTCAGCGCCAGGCGCGGTGTTTGTCGATGTCTGGGACGGGTTTGTCGATGAAAACGGCGCATTCATTGAGCGCGGTCCGGACATCAACGGCCAGACCGTGGCGTTGCGGTCCGGGCAGGTGAACGTCACGCGCGCGGGTTTCCGCAAGATCGCGTTCTACGCGGAACGTGAGTTGACCCGCATTCTCGGCGGCGCGCAGCCGTTGTCGGCCGCCGTGGGGCTGACCCCGGGCCTCGGCGAGGACAATTTGCCGCCTTTGACCTTGGGCCTGCCTTCGGCTGAAGCAAATTTCGCGCGGATGCGGCCTGTGAACTTGAACGAACCTGATCCCAACGAGGGAGATGAATTGCTTGGCGCGGTCGTGCGCCCGGCGTCCGGCCTCGTCCTTCTGCCGCCGCCGCCGCCCGGTCGCATCGACGCGATCGCCGCGCCTGTGATCAGGCCTTGATGGCGCTTCTCACATCACGCGGCGGCGCATCCATTCCCCTGCCTGTTCGACACAGACGACAAGGATGAAAATAAGGATGATGATGGTCGCGGCCACATCATACTCAAACAGGTCGAACGCGACCTTCAATTCGACGCCAATGCCGCCAGCGCCGACAAGTCCGAGCACGACCGACGAACGGACCGCCTTCTCAACGCAAAACAGGGATGTTGCAATGAAGCTCGGCATGGCATCGGGGATGACGGACGAGAACACGATGCCGGAGCGCGTCGCGCCGATGGAGGCGAGCGCCTCGCGCGAGCCCTTGTCGGTCTCCTCCATCGCGGTGGCGAAGAACCTGCCGGCAAAGCCGATCGTGTCCACCATGATGGTGAGGATGCCCGCCGGGCTGCCAAGCCCGACGGTGATGACGAAGATCAGCGCCCAGACGAGGTCCGGCACGGTGCGGAACAGCGCGATCAGGCCGCGCGCCGCCTGCTTCACGACAGGATGTGGAGACAAGCCATCTGCCGCAAGGATGGCAATGGGCAGCGACAGGATCAACCCAAGCACGACGCCGGCGATCGCCATTTGAAACGTCGTCAGCAGGGACCACAAGATTCGATCGATGTCCGTGATGTCGGGCGGAAACATGCGGCCGAGCACGCGGATGATGGCGGGAAAGCCGCGCTCCAAGTGCTCCAACGACAGGCCGGAGTTCTGGAACGACCAGATGATGAAGGCGGCGGCGGCCACGAACAACGTGAACCCTACCGCGCCGGGGCGCTCGAAGCGCGGGGGCGCCGACACGTTCATGCGGCAGCCGCTCCCGAGTAAACCGCGCGGGGCCGGTCTGCCGTTTCTGCCGCTGGCTTGGCGAAAAACCCGGTCAGTTCCTGCGGGCGCGCCTCCGTCGCACTGATATCGAGCGCGATGCCGCCACCCGAAAGGCCGATGATCCGGTCGGAGTAACGGACGGCATGCTCCATGTCATGCGAGACGAAGACGAGCGTGCGCCCCGCCTCGCGCGACAGGTGGAAGAGGAGTTCCATCACCTCGTCTCCGGCACGCGGGTCAAGGCTGGCCGCAGGTTCGTCGGCCAAAATGATTTCGGGCCGCTGCATCAGCATGCGCGCGATCGCGACGCGCTGGGACTGCCCGCCGGACAGGCTGTCCACGCGTTGCATCGCCTTGTCGGCGAGACCGACACGCTGAAGACAGGCCAACGCTTCTTCACGCGCTGCGGCGGGCGCGCACCATTGCGCCCAGACCTGCGGACCGGAGCGGCGGGCCTGCATTCCATGGATCACATTGGACAAGGCGCACAGTCGCGACACGAGAAAATGCTTTTGGAACACAAATCCGATGCGGGCACGCAATCTGCGCAACGCGTCGCCCTTCAAGGCATGCACGCTTGCACCGAGAACCTCAACGGACCCGGCATCAATGGGATTCAAGCCGTTCAGCGCGCGCAGCAGCGTGGATTTCCCGGTGCCGTTGGAGCCGATGATCGCGACCGCCTCGCCTGTGTTGATCGTGAGATCAATACCGGAGAAAACGGGAACGTCGCCAAATGTCTTGGCGACGCCCGCAAGCCGGATGGCGTGGCTCGGCACCACGCCAAGTGCCGGATTGGCCTGCGCAGCCGACATCAGCCGCCTGCGAACTCGTTGAACGACTCAATGCCGACAGCGCGATACATGTCGCGGATCACGTCATAGTCGGAGTCCGCCACGCCGGGCAGGAACTTCCCGCCGACATATTTGCGGTTTGCGTCCGTCGAAATGACGGCGGCCCACAATTCGTCGCTGCCGGTGGTGAACGCGTCACGCACTTTCACGAAGATCTCTTCCGAAACGTCCGGGGCCGCGATCAGCACGTCGTCGGGCAATTGCGCGCTCTTGGCCAACTCCACGAATTTGAATTCCGGCAGATTTTCGCGGAAGCGCGCGAGATCCGTGTGGTTGACGCCGAGGGCGGCAAGGTCGCCGCGCTGCAGCGCTTCGACGCCCACATTTGTCTTGATATAGACCGCTTCAAAGTCGGTGTTGAATTTCAGGCCGGCATCGGCAAGCAGCTTGCCCGGCCCGAGATGGCGCGATGTCGAGCCGATCTCGTGGAAGGAAACCTTCTTGCCCTTCAGGTCTGCAAGCGTGGTGACGCCCGAGCCTTCGAGCGCGATCAGGTAGGAGAAATAGTCCGGCCGCTGCCAGGTGACGACCGGCCGCGCATTGGTGCGGGAACGGAACACGACATATTCCGCCGGCCCGGTCAGCACGAAATCAACCTGCTTGGCCGCCATCGCCTCAACGGCGGCGGTGCGGCCTGAAACCGGGAAAAACTCAAGCGTCAGCCCGCTGATCTTTTCAAACGCGTCCTTGAACGGACCAAATTCGCGCTGGAGGTTTTCAAGACCGTCAACATCGGTGATGGCAAGGCGGATGGTGTCGGCGGCAAGCGACGGAGTGGCGGCCAGCACGGCAAGGGCGGCGCCGGCGGCAAGAAGGGTCCTGCGGTTGATCATGGTGATTGTCCCGGAATGAATGATGCACCACGGCCGCCTATCGTCGTCGCGTGACAGGCCGATGACAGGCCGAGGGCTGGCATGCGGCGCAAATCGAAGACACACCCTGCCAAGCGCACGCTCTAAGCGCCCTGTTGTCACATGGCTGTCATCCGGCGCGCCTATCGCGCCCCGCGCTCCAACAACGGGTGGCAATCCATGCTCCAGATCATCAACGGCTCCGTCTTGCTGGACGGCAGTCTGGTCCGCGCGACTGTCACGGTCGATGGCGCGGAAATCGAGGAGATTTCGGACAGCCGCCCGGTGCGCGGCGCGGCGTTTGATGCAACGGGGCTTCTCGTGTTGCCGGGCATCATCGACATCCATGGCGATGCGTTTGAGCGGTCGCTGATGCCGCGCCCCGGCGTCGGATTTGATGAGCGCATCGCGCTACTCGACATTGACCGGCAGATGCTCGCCAACGGCATCACTACCGCCTTTCACGGCGTCACCATGTCGTGGGAGCCCGGGCTGCGCAGCACGGAATACGCCGCCCGCATCGTCGAGGCCATCGAGGACCTGAAAGCGGAGTTCGAGATCGACACGCGGGTGCACTTGCGCCACGAGACGTTCAACCTGGATGCCGAACCCTTGATCGCCGGTTGGCTGGCGGCGGGGCGCATCGGCTGCCTTGCCTTCAACGACCACATGGAAGGCACGATCAAGACACGGCATCGCCCGGACAAGATCCGCAAGCATATCGAGCGCACCGGCCTTTCGGATGAGGCGTTCTTCAATTTGGTGGACGGTGTCTATGGCAGGGCGGACGAGGTCGGCCCGTCGCTCGACCGGCTGGCGGAGGCGGCGGTCGATGCGGGCGTTCCAGTGCTCTCCCATGATGACATCACGCCCGCAATGCGCGATGCATTCCGCGCCATGGGCGTGACGATCGCCGAATTTCCGATCAATGAGGAAACGGCCCGGAACGCGGCCCGGCATGGCGATGCCATCGTGTTCGGCGCACCCAACGTGTTGCGCGGCGGCTCGCACACCGGCTGTCCGTCGGCGGCTGACATGGTCCGCGGCGGGCTCTGCACCGTCCTTGCCTCCGACTATTACTATCCGGCCCTGCTGCATGCGCCCTTCGCACTGGCGGCGCAGGGTGACGCCGCACTGGCTGACGCCTGGCGGCTCGTCTCCTCCGGCCCGGCGGCAGCGCTCGGCCTGCGTGACCGCGGCACGCTTGACCCCGGCAAGCGGGCGGACATCATCCTTGTCGATGCGTCGCGGCCGAAGCGGGAGAAAGTTGTGGCATCCATCATCAACGGGCGCATCCGCATGGTCACCGAACCCCAGCGGTTGTCGAGTTGACGACGCAACGCGGTGTCAGGACCCGTGGATCGCCGGGGTCGGCTTCAGGCGCTGTGCTCGCCTTGGGTGTCACGCAGGTCATCGGGTTTGGCACGCTCTACTATGCTTTCGCCTTGATCGTGCCCGCGGTTGCCGCCGAGTTTTCGGTCAGGCCTTCTCATCTGTTCGCTGCCTTTTCCGTTGGCTTGCTGCTGGCCGGTTTCCTCGCACCACGCATCGGCCGCTTGATGGATGACACGGGCGCGCCACGCATCATGGCCGTGGGCAGTGTGCTCGCGGCGGCCGCGCTGGTCGCACTGGCTGTCGCGCCGAATTTTGCAACCTTCGCCATCGCGCTCGTTGTGCTGGAGTTCATTGCGCTGGCCGTTCTCTATGACGCGGCTTTTGCTTCGCTGGCCGCCATCGCCGGTCCGGATGCACGTCGGCAGATCACCCGGTTGACGCTGATCGCAGGCTTCGCCTCGACCTTGTTCTGGCCATTGACGGAGTGGCTGACAGAGACGGCCGGATGGCGCGCGACATATCTTTGCTTTGCGGCAATGCACCTGTTCGTCGCCTTCCCGTTGCATTTCCGGATGATGCGGCTCCATGCGCCGAGTCCGGCCGCGGGGCGGCAAGAGGCGTTGCCTGAACAACCGCGTTTTCCGCTCCTGCCGACGGCGGTGGCAGGCAGGGCCTTCGTGTTCCTCGCACTGTCCTTTGCGCTGTCCGGGCTCGTCATTTCCGCGATGGGCGTTCACATGGTTTCGACGCTCGAAGCATCGGGTTTGGGTGAGAACGCGACAGCGATCGCAATGATGATGGGCCCGGCACAGGTCCTGAGCCGGATTGTGGAAGCCGTGTTCGGCAGCCGCTACCACCCGCTCTGGACCGCCATCCTCTCCTCGGCGGCGCTGCCTCTGGCCATGCTGATGCTTGTCTTGCCGATCCCGCCCTTGGCCGCCGGAATTGCCTTTGTCGTCCTGTCCGGCATGGGGCAAGGGCTTTCCAGCATCGTGCGCGGGACGGTGCCGCTGGCGCTTTTCGGGGCACAGGGCTTCGGCGGCATGCTTGGCCGACTGGCAGTCGTGCGCACGACCTTGAGCGCCGGCGCGGCGTTCATCTTCGCCCTGTCCGTTGAGCGATTGGGGTTCGGTGCAACGCAGATCCTGTTTGCAGCAATCGGCTTTCTGGCCCTTCTTCCGTTGCCGTTTCTGCTTGCCGCGGTTCCACGCAAGATCTGAGTGTCTCGATTTCACAGATCCGTCACGCGGTTGTCATGCAACGCTGGCAGAGCGCCGTGCCATGGACAAGCATCACCCCCATGCACCACCGCGTGCAGCGATCATCGGGACATTGGCCCGCGCCGAAACGTCCGAGTTGCGCGAGGCCGTTCATGCCCATTGGCCCGGCTTGCAATGGCGCGAGGCAAAGCCGGCCGAGGCAGGTCTTGTCATGCTGCGCGGGCGCACCGGCGGTGATGGCGCTGCCTTCAATCTCGGCGAGGCGACTGTTGCGCGCGCCGTCATCGACCTTGAAACCGGTGAGCGCGGACATGGACAATGCCTCGGCCGCGACATGGAGAAAGCGCGGCTCGCTGCCGTTTTTGATGCCTTGTGGCAGCGCGAAACCGACCGTGATGCCGTGGAACGCCACGTGATCGCGCCGGTGCGGGCGCGGATCGCCCGGCAGGGTGCAAATGACGCGGCGCGCGCTGCCGCGACGCGTGTCAATTTCTTCACTCTTGTGCGCGGGGAAGATTGAGATGCCGGGGCGGTCCGCGATCACCCAACCGGCAATGGACCTGACGCGCCAAAGCCAGCAGACCTTCCGCGCCATCATGAACGCGCTGGCAAGGCCCGGGATCATGCAGACGGTTGCCTCAGTCGGCGCGCCGGACGGGCTCGATTCCGCGGCTGCCGCCGCCATTCTCGCCTTATGCGACTACGAGACGCCGCTCTGGCTTGCTCAATCCTTTGCCGGCTCACCGTCCATCGGGTCCTGGGTCACCTTCCACACCGGCGCGCCGCGTGTCGCAGATCCGCGGCTTGCGGCCTTCGCGCTTGTCGATCTGGAATGCGATCCTCTTGACCTCGCAACTTTCTCGCAAGGCAACGCCGAATATCCGGACCGTTCGACAACAGTCATCGCCGTTGCGCCTTCGCTCGAAGCGGGCCGCCAGCTGCGGATTTCGGGCCCTGGAATCAAAGGTGCAGCATTGTTGTCGGTGGCGGGCCTGCCTCATGATTTCACCACCCAATGGGCTGTGAACGGCCAGGGTTTTCCGCTCGGGGTGGACATGATTTTTTGTTGCGGTGACGCGGTCCTCGGCCTTCCGCGTTCCACTCGCATCCTCGGGGAGGCGGGCTGATGTATGTCGCCGTCAAGGGTGGCGAAGCCGCCATCGCAAACGCCCACGGCCTTCTCGCCCACGACCGGCGCGGCGACACGGCGGTGCCGGAGCTGACGCCGGAGCAAATCCGCGAACAGCTTTCGATCGCGGTCGACCGCGTGATGACGGAGGGCTCGCTCTTTGACCGCGACTTGGCGGCATTGGCCATCAAGCAGGCGCGCGGCGACCTGATCGAGGCGATCTTTCTGGTGCGCGCCTACCGCACGACGCTGCCGCGATTCGGCTTCGCCGTGCCGCTGGACACGGCGGCGATGCGCATCCGTCGCCGCATTTCGGCAACCTACAAGGACCTGCCCGGCGGGCAGGTGCTGGGGCCGACCTTCGACTACACGCACCGCCTGATCGATTTCGCGCTGGCCGCCGGAACGCCCGTGCCGGAACCGCAGACCGCGCCGGCCGATACCGCGCGCGCGCCACGCGTCACCGACATCATCGGTGGCGAGGACATGATCGAGCGCAACCCGCCGCACGATCCGGACGCGCCCGTCGGCGACCTGACGCGCGACCCGCTCGCCTTCCCGGCGGGACGCGATCTACGTCTGCAGAACCTCGCGCGCGGCGACGAAGGCTTCCTGCTGGCGCTCGGCTATTCCACCCAACGGGGCTACGGCCGGACCCATCCGTTCGTCGGCGAAATCCGCATGGGCGAAGTGGAAGTCGAATTCTTCATCGAAGACCTCGGCTTTGCCGTCAGCCTCGGCGAGATCACCGTCACCGAATGCCAGATGGTGAACCAGTTCAAGGGATCCGCCACGGAACCGGCCCGCTTCACGCGCGGCTATGGTCTGGGGTTTGGCCATTGCGAGCGCAAGGCCATGTCGATGGCGCTGGTCGACCGCGCGCTGCGCGCCGACGAATTCGAGGAAGAGCGCAAAGCCCCGGCGCAGGACGAGGAATTCGTTCTGTCACACTCCGACAATGTGCAATCGACAGGCTTCGTCGAGCATTTGAAGCTGCCACATTATGTGGATTTCCAGGCCGAGATCACCTTCCTGCGCGAGTTGCGGCGCAAGCACGGTGCCGCACAGGCCGGGCCGCAACACATCATGCCGGAGGCCGCCGAATGAGCGCCCAACCCACGCTGCAGGCGGGCTACAATTTCGCCTATCTCGACGAACAGACGAAGCGGATGATCCGCCGCGCCATCCTGAAGGCAATCGCCATTCCGGGCTATCAGGTGCCGTTCGCGAGCCGCGAAATGCCGATGCCCTATGGCTGGGGCACCGGCGGCGTGCAGGTGACGGCGGCGATCCTCGGCCCGGATGACGTGTTGAAGGTGATCGACCAGGGCGCTGACGACACCACCAACGCCGTCTCGATCCGCGCCTTTTTCGCCAAGACGGCGGGTGTCGCGGTGACGACCAAAACCGCCGATGCGACGATCATCCAGACGCGCCACCGGTTTCCGGAACAGGCGCTCACGGCTGATCAGGTTCTGGTCTATCAGGTGCCGATCCCGGAGCCGCTGCGCTTCCTTGAGCCGCGCGAAACGGAAACGCGCACCATGCACGCGCTGTCGGAATACGGCATCATGCATGTGAAGCTCTATGAGGACATCGCGCGCCACGGGCGCATCGCCACCTCTTACGCATACCCGGTCGAAGTGGCGGGGCGTTATGTGATGGACCCCTCCCCGATCCCGAAGTTCGACAATCCGAAAATGGATGATTGCGCGGCGCTGCAACTCTTTGGCGCAGGGCGTGAGAAGCGCATCTACGCCGTGCCGCCCCACACCAAGGTGACGTCGCTCGATTTCGATGACCATCCGTTCGAGCGCACCAAGTTCGAGGCCTGCTGCGCGCTCTGCGGCGCGACCGATTCCTATCTGGACGAGGTCGTGACCGATGACCGCGGCGGACGCATGTATGTCTGCTCGGACACTGATTATTGCGAGGACCGTCAGGCCAAAGGCCATCGCGGGCAGGATATCCAAACGCTGGAGGCTGCTGAATGACCGCGCTCCTCAAGGCGGAAAACCTGGCGAAGCGCTATGGCGCGCGCATAGGCTGTACCGATGTGTCGTTTGAGCTTGAAGCCGGCGAAGTGCTGGCGATCGTCGGCGAATCCGGTTCCGGCAAGACAACCCTCCTGAACCTGCTGTCGGGGCGGCTGGCCGCCGATGCCGGCGTTGTGTCATACCGCATGCGCGATGGTGCCTTGCGCGATCTGGCCTCCCTCAGCGAAGCCGAGCGCCGGTTCCTCGCCCGCACCGATTGGGGCTTCGTCCATCAGGATGCCCGCGAGGCGCTGCGGATGAGCGTGTCTGCGGGTGGCAACATCGGCGAGCGTCTGATGGCGGTGGGCAACAGGCACTACGGTTCGATCCGTGATACCGCGCTGGACTGGCTTCAGCGGGTGGAGATCGACCCCGCCCGCATCGACGACAAGCCGACGCAATTTTCCGGCGGCATGCGGCAGCGCCTGCAAATCGCCCGCAATCTCGTCACCCATCCGCGTCTGGTGTTCATGGACGAGCCGACGGGCGGGCTGGATGTGTCGGTTCAGGCGCGCCTGCTCGATCTCAT
The DNA here is from genome assembly GCA_025458045.1 of Rhizobiaceae bacterium. Taxonomy (GTDB): domain Bacteria; phylum Pseudomonadota; class Alphaproteobacteria; order Rhizobiales; family Rhizobiaceae; genus JALOTE01. The sequence continues at coordinate 2,713 of JALOTE010000045.1, read as the reverse complement.
CCGCTCGCTGGTTGCGGATCTTGGCCTTGCCGTCATTCTCGTCACGCACGATCTCGCCGTGGCACGGCTCCTCTCCCATCGCGTTCTGGTAATGAAGGATGGCCGTGTCGTTGAAACCGGGCTGACCGACCGCGTGCTCGACGATCCGCAGGCGCCCTACACTCAGCTTCTCGTCTCCTCGGTGCTTGCCGCATGATTGCCAACACTTCACCCATCCTTTCGGTCGAGGGGCTCGCCAAGACATTCACGCTGCACCTGCATGGCGGCAAGGTGCTGCCGGTGCTGGCCGATGTGTCCTTCGCCGTTATGCCCGGCGAATGCGTCGTGTTGGGCGGGCCATCAGGCGCCGGCAAATCATCCGTGTTGAAGATGGTTTACGGCAATTACGCCATCGCCGACGGCAGCGTGATAGTGCGCGACGGCGAACGCGCAACCGATGTGGCCTCCGCGACGTCGGCCGAAGTGCTCGGCCTGCGCAGGCATGTGATGGGCTATGTGAGCCAGTTCCTGCGTGTCATTCCCCGCGTCGGCGCGTTTGATATCGTTGCCGCCGCCGCGCGCGACGCTGGCGCGGCCAAAGATGAGGCGGAAGCCCGCGCCGCCGATCTGTTGGCGCGGCTCAATTTGCCGGAGCGGCTGTGGACATTGCCCCCCGCCACCTTCTCGGGCGGCGAGCAGCAGCGCGTCAACATCGCGCGCGGCTTTGCCGGCCATCACCCCTTGATGATCCTCGACGAGCCGACGGCCTCGCTCGATACGGCCAATGCGAATGCTGTCGTCGCGCTGATCGAAGAGCGCAAGGCGGCAGGCGCGGCCTTCATCGGCATCTTCCATGACGAGGATGTGCGCGCCCGCGTCGCCGACCGCATCATCGACATCCGCGCCTTCGCGGCAGCGGCGGAAGGCACCTTGTCGGAAGGCACCTCATCGGAAGGCACCTCATCGGAAGGCCTGGCGGCATGAACGAGATGATCGTTCCGCTCGAGGATCCGATTTTCGGCGCCCGCAAGACAAAGCTGGGCGTCAACCCGCTGATCCACGCAACGGCGCGCGTGACGAACACGACGCTTGGCCGTTACACCGAAATCGATGAAGGCTGCATCGTTACCGAATGCGAGATCGGCGACTATTCGTACCTGATCCGCCAGACCGAGGCGTGGTGTGCGACAATCGGCAAATTCGCCAACATTGCCAGCCATGTCCGCATCAACGCGACCAACCATCCGACATGGCGGGCAAGCCAGCACCACTTCGCCTATCGTGCCGGAGACTATTGGCCGGATGCCGCCAATGAAGATGAGTTCTTTGCGTGGCGTCGCTCCAACCGCATCGTGATCGGCCATGACACCTGGATCGGCCACGGCGCGACGATCCTGCCCGGCGTGACACTCGGTGATGGTGTTGCGGTTGGCGCGGGCGCGGTCGTCTCGAAGGATGTCGCGCCCTATATGATCGTGGCGGGCGTGCCGGCCAAGCCGATCCGCGAGCGCTTCGCGCGGCCAATCGCCGAGCGGCTTCAAGCGCTCGCGTGGTGGGATTGGAGCCACACGGCGCTGCGCGCCGCACTCGATGATTTCCGCGCGCTTGGCATCGAGGCATTCCTTGAGAAATACGAACCGCTGAAGAACGGAACCGCATGATGACCGCGCCGCTGATCCTCGACAATGCCACGGTCGTCACGGCCGATGATGTGTTCGGTGGCCATGTCTTCGTGCAGGATGGTGTCATCGTCGAAGTCGGGGCGGGGCGTGCGCCTGAACGCGGCCATGATCTCGCCGGTGACCTGCTGATCCCCGGTCTCATCGAGCTGCACACGGACAATATCGAGGCGCATTACATGCCGCGCCCCAAGGTGATGTGGCAGATCGACAGCGCGGTGGCCGCCTATGACGCGCAGGTCGCAGCCTCGGGCATCACGACCGTGTTCGACTCCCTGCGCATCGGCAAGATGGACTATGACCCCGATGACGGCTTTGCCGCCAGCACCATGCAACTGGCCGACGCCATCGCCCGCGCGCAATCCGAAGGCCATCTGCGCGCCGAGCACCTGACGCATATCCGCTGCGAGGTGCCTGCCCCAGATGTGGTGGAGGCCTTCGAGCGCCTGCTTGCCGCCCACCCGGTGCAGATGATTTCGCTGATGGACCACACGCCCGGCCAACGCCAGTTCCGCGATCTCGACAAATATTTCACCTATTTCGGCGGCAAGTCCGGCCGGACCGAGGCCGAAGTGCGCGAGATCGTGCACTACCGGCAAGAGACGGGCGCGGAGCGGGCCGCGATCAACCGTCCGCAAATCGTCAACCTCGCCAAGCACCATGGCATCCGCATCGCCAGCCATGACGACACAACGCTGGATGAGGTGGCGCTCGCGGCCGCCGAGGGCGTCACGCTGGCCGAGTTTCCAACCACGGTTGAAGCCGCCGCCGCATCGCGCGCCGCCGGCATGGCGACGATCATGGGCGGACCGAACGTCGTGCGCGGCGGGTCGCATTCCGGCAATGTCGCTGCGCGGGTTCTGGCCGAGGAAGGCCATCTTGACATTCTCTCGTCGGACTATGTTCCGGCGAGCTTGCTGCTCGGCGCATTGGCGCTCGAGGATGTGCGTGGGATCGGCGGGCTTGCCGGAGCCATCCGTCTGGTGACGAAGAATCCGGCGGATGCCACCGGCCTCCTTGATCGCGGCGAGATCGCCATCGGCAAGCGCGCCGAC
>JALOTE010000044.1 GCA_025458045.1 Rhizobiaceae bacterium | reverse complement strand
GTGCCTGCCGCATGAGCGCGACATCGTCGACGGCGACGCCGTTCGGGCGTCTGGCGCTGGCATGGCGCTTCTCGCTGCGCGAAATGCGGGGCGGCTTGTCCGGCTTCCGCGTGTTTCTCGCCTGCATCGCCATCGGTGTTGCGGCGATCGCCGCGGTCAACGGCGTCGGCCGCTCCATCACCACGGCCATCGAACGCGAAGGCGCATCCATTTTGGGTGGAGACATCCGCTTTGAACTGAACCAGCGCGAGGCGACGGCGGATGAGCGCGTCTTTCTCGACGGCCTGGGCCGTGTGACCCATACGGCAGGCTTGCGCTCGATGGCGCTGCGCGCCGACGAAGCCGATCAGGCGCTGGTGGAGTTGAAGGCCGTCGACGCCGCCTGGCCGCTTTACGGCGCGCTTGGCACGGAACCGGCACTCGACCGCGCGGCCCTGTTTGCACAGTCGGGCGAATATTTTGGCGCGGTTGCCCCACAGGCCCTGTTCGACCGTCTGGGCCTTGCCGTGGGTGAACGGCTGAAACTCGGCAATGCCGAGGTTGAACTGCGCGCCGTGCTCACCAACGAGCCAGATCTTGCATCGGACGGCTTCGGCTTCGCGCCGCGGCTCCTCACATCCATGGAAGCGCTTGCCGCGACCGGGCTCGTGCAGCCCGGAAGCCTCGTCGAACATGGCTACAAGGTCGCGCTCTCGCCCGATGCCAACCCCGCCAATGTCCGCGCCGATGCAGAAACGCGCTTCCCCGAAGCGGGCTGGGGCATCCGCACGCGGGACAACGCCTCGCCGGCACTCTCCAACAATGTCGAGCGCTTCACGCAGTTCCTGACGCTGGTCGGGCTTTCGGCTCTCGCGGTCGGCGGCGTCGGCGTGGCGAATGCGGTGCGCGCCTATCTGGATGGCAAGCGCGGCGTCATCGCCACGCTGAAATGCCTCGGCGGATCGGGCGGCTTCGTCTTCACCGTTTACATGGTCCAAATCCTGATGCTGGGGGCGCTCGGCATCGCCATCGGGCTGGCGCTGGGCGCAGTCGCGCCGACGCTGGCCGCCTTCGCATTGCAGGGTGTGTTCCCGGTGGCGCTGGAGGAGACGTTTTTCGTCGCACCTTTGGCTCTGGCCGCACTGTTTGGCGTGCTCTGCGTTTTGCTGTTCGCCATTCTCCCGCTGGGGCAGGCGCGCGATGTCCCGGCGACGGCGCTGTTTCGAGGTGACGTGCTGGGCACGGCCAAGCGTGGCATCCGCCCGGTCTACATCGCTGCTGCCGCGGCGTTTGGCGTGATGATCGCGGCGCTCGCCGTGCTGACATCGGACGACAGGCGCATCGCGCTCACATTCCTTGGCGGCCTCGCCTTCGCCTTCATCGTGTTGCGCGGTGTCGCCTGGGGAGTGGCGGCTGTGGCGAAGCGCGCGCCGCATGCGCGCCATGTGCCGCTGCGCCTTGCGGTGGCCAACATCCACAGGCCGGGCGCGCTGACGGCCTCGGTCGTGCTTTCGCTCGGCCTGGGGCTGACATTGCTTGCCTCCATCGCGCTCATTGACGGATCGCTGCGCGCGCAGATTTCCGGCCAATTGCCCGAACGCGCGCCGAACTTCTTCTTCGTCGATATCCGCTCCTCTGAGGTGGACGCGTTTGCCGCGACCGTCGCTGAACTGGCGCCCTCGGGCAAACTGGTGCAGGTGCCGATGCTGCGCGGGCGCATCACCGCCATCAACGGGCAGGACCCGTCGACAATGGATGTCCCGCCGGGCGGACGCTGGGTGCTGCGCGGCGATCGCGGCATCACCTATGCCAAGACCCTGCCGGAAAACTCGCGGCTTTCGGCAGGCGCATGGTGGCCTGCGGACCATTCCGGCAAGCCGCTCGTTTCTTTTGCGGCCGAAGAAGCCGCCGAATTGGGCCTGAAGCTCGGCGACACGGTGACGGTGAACGTGCTCGGCCGCGAGATCACCGCCGAGATCAGCAACTTCCGCGAAGTGGCTTGGGAAAGCCTGTCGATCAATTTCGTCATGGTGTTTTCGCCCAACACATTCGCCGGCGCGCCGCATTCCTGGCTGGCAACTCTGGTGGACAGCGAAGCGGATGCCACAAAGGAAGCGCAGATCCTCAACACGCTGGCGCGGACCTACCCCAACATCACCACAGTGCGGGTGAAGGATGCGCTCGATGTGGTCAATCGGGTCATCGGCCAGCTTGGCACCGCGATCCGTGTCGCGGCGGGTGTCGCGCTGGTCGCATCCGTTCTGGTGCTGGCCGGGGCGCTTGCGGCAGGCAACCGCGCGCGCCAGCGGGATGCTGTCATCCTCAAGACCTTGGGCGCGACACGGCGAACCCTGATGGGCGCCTATGCGCTGGAATACGGGCTGATCGGGCTTGCCACTGCGGTCTTCGCGCTCGCCGCCGGTTACGCCGCCGCATGGTATGTGATCGACCGGATCATGACGCTTGAGACACGCTTTGACGCGGGAACGGTGACGCTCACCGTGCTGATCGCGTTGGTTGTGACGGTCGGCTTCGGGCTTGCCGGCACCTGGCGCATCCTTGGCGCGCGCGCCGCGCCTGCGCTCAGGGAAGCGTGAGGCTCTCGCACATCGTCACAGTTTGAAATCCGTCCTCCGAGGCTTTTTCCCTTCCTGCTGAGGTGCGAGCCTTCGCGAGCCTCGAAGCACAAATGGAAAAAGCAGCCCGGGAAGAAGGGGGTTTCAAACCGGGGAAAGGCCGATTCGCACTGCGGTGAAGCCGGCCGTTCTTGAACCCGACCCTGACCTCATATGGCGGCGAAGCCGACCATACCTCAGACGGCGGCGAAGCCGACCATCCGCTTGGCGTCTTCATCCCAAAGGGTCAGACGAACACATTTCAGGCTGGAACGGATGGTGAGGCGGCCCGTGCCCTTCAGTTCGGGGTAACGCTCGATCACTTCAGGCAATCGCCAGAACGGGATGCGGCTGACAAGGTGATGCACGTGGTGGATGCCGATGTGGCCGGTCATCCACATCAGCCAGCGCGGCAGATCATAGAAGGATGAGCCGTCGAGCGCGGCCTTTTCGCGTTCCCATTGCGGTGCGCGCGCCCAGAAGGCCGGGTCGAACTGGTGCTGCACATAAAACAGCCAGACGCCGATGGCCGCACCCAGAAGCGCGATCGGCAGATGCACCAGCAACAAGGCCTGCCAGCCAAACGCCAAGACGATCAGCGCCGAAAGCGCAAGCAGCCCCAGATTGGTCGCCATCGCCGATACCCAATAGACAGCGCCCTTGGTCATGTAACCCACCGGCAGGCGGTGCTGGAGCAGGAACATATAGACCGGGCCGATGACGAACATCACCAGCGGATGGCGGTATGCGCGATATTTCATGCGGCCAAACGGTGTGCGCGCGCGATACTCGGCCACCGTCAGAGTGTCGATGTCGCCATGGCCGCGCTTGTCGAGATTGCCGTGGCTGGCGTGATGCAGCGCATGGGCGTGCCGCCACACATCATAGGGCGTCAGCGTCAGCACGCCGAGCGCGCGGCCAACCCAGGTGTTTGCCGTGTCGGAGGCAAACAGCGCGCCGTGCCCGGCATCATGCTGCAGGATGAACACGCGGACAATGGCAAACGCGCCGGGGATGACGGCCAAAGGCGCAAGCCACGGGCTGATCCGCACCATGGCGAGCGCGAACGTCCAGGTTCCGGCAAACAGCGCTATCGTCACGCCAAGCGCGATCAGGCCGCGCCCTGTATCCGGTGTCGCGAAAGGGGCGAGTTTGCGCGCCCAGCTTTCGCCGCTGCGCGCCGTCACGGCGTGAATATTCAATCCTGTCCCCGTCGGCTGTGTCTGTCGCGATCCTGCGGTTCGCCCGCATGGCCTTGCCTTGAAGCCGCTAGATCATGTTTGGCTGCGCAATGCACCCCCGTTTTTCGGCGAAGGCGGCGGCGGGCCAACGCCGCAACCGCGATTCTTGACCGCACGACGCCGAGGTTTTATGAGCATCATCGTGGTGATTTGGCCGGCCGGCTTGCAGCCACGTTAAACAACTCGCTAAAGGGGCCGAACGGAATGAGCTGAGAGGCGTGTTCCAATCGTTCACCGGCAGCGGGCGTTTCCCCGTCGGCCGGTGTTTTCGTTTGGAGTTGCCGCCATGCCCATCCGCATCCCCGACATGCTCCCCGCCCGCGACATCCTGCTGCGCGAGGGGGTGAGTGTGATGGATGAAAGCGTGGCCGTCCGCCAGGACATCCGCCCCTTGCAGATCGGCCTGCTCAATTTGATGCCGAACAAGATCGCGACCGAAACCCAGATCGCCCGGCTGGTTGGCGCAACGCCGTTGCAAGTAGACCTGACGCTGGTGCGCATCGGGTCGCATCAGGCCAAAAACACCTCCGAAGAGCACCTCATCAATTTCTATTCCACGTGGGACGAGGTGAAGCACCGGAAATTCGACGGCTTCATCATCACCGGCGCGCCTGTGGAGACGCTGCCCTATGACAAGGTGACCTATTGGCCCGAGATGGAAGCGATCCTCGACTGGACGACGACGCATGTGCATTCGTCCTTCTTCGTGTGCTGGGGCGCGATGGCGGCGGCATGGCACTTTCACCGGATCCCGAAACATGACCTCGCCAAGAAGGCGTTCGGCGTCTACCGCCATCGCAACCTTGCGCCCGCCTCGCCTTATCTCACCGGCTTTTCGGATGATTTCCAGATCTCCGTGTCACGCTGGACTGAAGTGCGCCGCGCCGATCTGAAGCCGGGCCTCGGCGTGCTGATGGAGGCCGATGAGACCGGACTTTGCCTCCTGCATGAGGCGTTCGCCAACCGGCTCTACATCTTCAACCATGTCGAATATGATTCCGGCACGCTCGCCGACGAGTATTTCCGCGATGTCGCGGCGGGCAAGCCGATCCAGTTGCCGGCCAATTATTTCCCGCAGAATGACACTGGCCTGAAACCGCTCAACCGCTGGCGCAGCCACGCATTCCTGTTGTTTTCGAACTGGATCAACCAGACCTACCAGACGACGCCCTATGACATGGAGGATATCGGCTTGGGGCGGGGCAAAACCGGCACGGCAACGCGGGCGGCGGAGTGAGTCGGGGCACCTAATCGACCCGGCTTCTGGGAGCGTTGGTGCCGCTTACGTGACTCGAACACGTGACCCCATCATTACGAATGATGTGCTCTACCAACTGAGCTAAAGCGGCGCGCCGGAGAGATTTCCAAGCTGGGCGCGGCCATAGACGCATGGCCGGTCAAAATCAAGCGGATGATCCGGTGGGTATTGTCTCTGTTTGAAATCCGTCCTTCGAGGCTTTTTCCCTTCATGCTGAGGGTCCGTCTTCAGGACGGGCGAGACAAGTGGCTCGCCCTGTGCTCTTGCGGGCCTCGAAGCACGAGGGAAGAAGCACCTCAGGATGAAGCGGATTTCAAACAGAGACACTTCCATTCGGCGGCAATCCAACATCGCGCGTCGGCGCGGGACCTTCACTCCGCCGCCGCGCGTGACAGCATCCCGTCAACAAAGGCGAACGCGTCCGGGCCGGACCAATGCGCCGGGCCGTTCATGGCTGCAAGCAGGCAGCCGTCCCTGTCGATCAGCATCGTCACCGGCAGGCCGAGCACGAGGCCTTCGCCCTTCAGGTCGTTGAAGCTTTTCAGCGTGCCGTCGCGGTAGAGCGCCAAATGCTCGATGCCGATTTCGGCATAGAAATCCTGCGGCTTGTTGTCCGTGCCGCGGTCAAGGTTGAGCGCGACGACCTCGAATGCCTTGCTTCCGCGTTGCGCCTGAAGCGCGTCGAGCGCCGGCATTTCCTCCCGGCACGGCGCGCACCATGTCGCCCACAAGTTTAGAAGCACGGTTTTGCCTTTGAAATCGGCGAGCGACTTTTGCGCGCCCGAGGCATCGAGGAACGAGACGGCATCCATCGGACGCGGGCTGGACGCAGCCATCGCGGCGACATCGCCGGTGGCTAGGTCTGCGGCGGCGGCGGCCTCCGCCTCGCGGCCGGAACAGCGATTGGCCGTTTGGGCGAGGTTGTCACCGCGCGGGGCGTTCGCGTATAGCACCGCGCCAGCGACTGCCGCCCCGGCCAGTGCCGCCATGCCGATGATCCGCGCCAATCCCATGGCGGCTTTGGAGGCGGGCGGGCGCGGCGCGTCAGACATGGACCATCCTTCGGGTGGGAAGACAACGGAGCACCGCCCATGGCCGAAAATTCGGGCAGCAACAAGATGTGGGGCGGACGCTTCGCCGGACAGCCGGATGCAGTGATGGAGGCGATCAACGCGTCCATCGACTTCGATCAACGGCTTGCCGCCGAAGACATTGCCGGGTCGAAGGCCCATGCCGCCATGCTGAAGGCGCAAGGGATCATTTCCGCCGACGACCATGCGGCCATCGACGCGGGGCTCGACGCGGTTGCCGCCGAAATCGAAACCGGAACCTTCGCGTTCTCAAAAAAACTTGAAGACATCCACATGAATGTCGAAAGCCGTCTGGCGGTGCTGATCGGTGCGCCCGCCGGGCGCCTGCACACGGCGCGCTCGCGCAATGACCAGGTGGCGACCGATTTCCGCCTGTGGGTGAAGAAGCGCTGCGGCTTTTTCGACGCGGTGCTGGCCGGGCTGATCGACGCGCTGCTGGCGCGCGCCGAAGATCATGCGGCGACAGTCATGCCCGGTTTCACCCATTTGCAGACGGCGCAACCCGTGACGCTCGGCCACCATCTGATGGCCTATGTGGAGATGTTCGGGCGCGACCGCCGCCGGTTTCAGGATGCGGTGGCGCGCATGGATGAATGCCCGCTAGGGGCCGCCGCGCTGGCGGGCACCGGCTTCCCGATCGACCGGCACATGACAGCAACGGCGCTCGGCTTTGCGGGTCCGACACGCAATTCGCTCGACAGCGTGTCCGACCGTGATTTCGCACTGGAGTTTCTGGCCGCAGCCGCCATTTGCGGCTCGCATCTGTCACGCTTCGCCGAGGAGATCGTCATCTGGTCGACGCCGCAATTCGGTTTCGTGGCGTTGTCGGATGCGTTCTCCACCGGTTCGTCCATCATGCCGCAAAAGCGCAATCCGGATGCGGCCGAACTGGTGCGGGCGAAGTCGGGCCGCGTCACCGGCGCGCTCATCACCCTGCTGACGGTGATGAAGGGCCTGCCGCTCGCCTATTCCAAGGACATGCAGGAGGACAAGGAAGCCGTCTTCGATGCCGCCGACACGCTTGACCTGATGATCGCGGCGATGACTGGCATGGTGGGTGACATGCGCTTCAATGAAAAACGCATGCATGCCGCCGCCTCCACCGGCTTCTCCATCGCAACCGACCTTGCCGACTGGCTGGTGCGGGCGCTCAATATTCCGTTCCGCGAGGCCCATCACATCACCGGCGCCGCCGTGGCGCTGGCGGAAAGGCAGGGCACGGGGCTTGAAAGATTGAAGCTCGAAGACCTGCAAGGCATTCACCCCGGCATCACGGCGGATGTGTTTTCTGTTTTGAGCGTCGAGAAATCCGTCCGTTCGCGCACATCCTTCGGCGGCACGGCCCCGTCGCAAGTGAAGAAACAGATCGCGGCTGCCCGCAAGCGCAATGCGCGCGGGTGGCGCTGAACGCGATGACGCGCTAAAGCGTGTCGCAACCCCAAGTCCGACAGCGGAACCGCTCCGATGACATTGCGTTTGATCCCGCGCCTTATCCTGCGTCTTGCCTGGCTTTTCGCCATCCTGTTTGCCGTTTCCGCCTGCGGGCGCGCCGGCGCGCCGCTGGTGCCGGCACCCGGCGTGCTGGTGATGCCGCCGGACGCCACATCCGCACAGCCCGCCGGCCAGGATGATGATTTCATCCTCGATCCGCTTCTGTAAGCGCGGGGCCGGCCTTGGACCATTTCCAGTATCGCGACGGCGCGCTTCATGCCGAGGACGTGCCGCTCGCCGAAATCGCGGCCAGCGTCGGCACGCCGTTTTATTGCTATTCGACGGCGACGCTTGAACGCCACTACAGCGTGTTCAAACAGTCCTTCGCAGGCCTCGACACGCTTGTCTGCTACGCGATGAAGGCAAATTCCAACCAGGCCGTGATCCGCACATTGGCGCGGCTGGGGGCGGGAGCCGATGTCGTGTCCGGCGGCGAACTGAAACGGGCGCTCGCCGCCGGGATCGACCCGTCCAAGATCATGTTTTCCGGCGTCGGCAAGACCACCGCTGAAATGGATTTGGCGCTTGCCGCGGGCATTCACTGCTTCAATGTCGAAAGCCTGCCGGAACTGGAGCAATTGTCGGCGCGCGCCGTCGCGGCGGGAAAAATCGCCCCGGTGTCGATCCGCGTCAACCCGGATGTGGATGCAAGAAGCCACAAGAAGATTTCAACCGGCGGCAAGGAGACGAAGTTCGGCGTGCCCTATGATCAGGCGCGCACCGTCTATGCCCGCGCGGCGGCATTGCCCGGCCTGTCTGTCTCCGGCATCGACATGCATATCGGCAGCCAGATCACCGAACTTGAACCGTTCGACAATGCCTTCCGGCTGCTGTCCGACATGGTGGCGATGCTGAAAGCCGATGGACACGCGATCCGCCACGTCGATCTCGGCGGCGGGCTCGGCATTCCCTACAAGCTCGACAATGCGCCGCCGCCCCTGCCCGACGCCTATGCCGACATCGTGCGCCGCAGTGTTGGCCCGCTCGGCTTGCAGGTGATCTTCGAGCCGGGCCGCCTGATTGTCGGCAATGCCGGCGTGCTGGTCACTTCCGTCATCTATGTGAAGGATGGCGAGGCGAAGAACTTCGTCATCGTCGATGCTGCGATGAACGACCTGATCCGTCCCACGCTCTACGACGCGTGGCATGACATCGTGCCCGAACGCGCCGCATCGCCGGACGCGCCGCGCATTGAAGCCGACATTGTTGGCCCCGTCTGCGAAACGGGTGATTATCTGGCGCTTGGCCGCGAGATGACGCGCCCTGCGCCGGGCGATCTGCTGGTGGTGCGCACGGCAGGCGCCTATGGCGCGGTGCAGGCCGGAACCTACAACACGCGGCCCTTGGTGCCGGAGGTGCTGGTCAACGGCGCCGAATGGGCCGTCATCCGCCGCAGGCCCAGCGTCGAGGAGCTGATCGCGTTGGACAGCGTTCCGGACTGGCTGGCCTGACTGTCGCCCGGTCGGGTCAAACAGGCAGGATCACAATCTCGTTTCCGCCTCGCCTTTGGCATATTCGGTGCTAGTTTGCCTTCTGGAACATGCAGGAGAGCCGCTTGGCGACCGGAACCGGACAAGACCGCACCTTGGCCAAAGCGCTGGCGCGCCACCGCTCGTCGGCGGCACGCGCCATCCTGTTTGAGCGGCTGTGGCCGCGCCTGCTGCCTCTCGTCCTGATTGCCGCGCTCTATGCCACGGTCGCGTGGTTCGGCCTGTTCCGCATCATGCCCGATTGGGCGCGGCTGGCGCATGCGTTTCTGTTCGTCCTTGCCGCGCTTGGCGCGCTCTGGCTTCTTGCAGGCGTGCGGCGTCCGGCGGCGGCAGAGATCGACCGGCGGCTGGAATTGACCAATGCCTTGCAGCACCAACCGCTTGCCGCTCAGGATGAGGCGCTGGCGCAGGGTGCGGGCGACCCGTTTGCCGAAGCCTTGTGGAAGGCGCACCGCGCCCGGCTCGCCAGCCAGCTGCGCGGGCTGCAAACGCCGCTTCCCAAGCCCGACATTCCGCGCCGTGATCCGTTGGCGCTGCGCGCCGTGGTTGCCTTGTTTGCAGTGACCGCGTTTGCATGGTCGTTCGGGTCAGGCGGGGGCCGCCTGTCGGATGTGCTTTACAGCCATGCGAGCTTCAACACGCCGCCGCCGCGCATCGACGCCTGGGTCACCCCGCCCGCATACACGCGGCGGCCGCCGGTTTATCTGGCGGGCGGGCAGGACACAGCGGCAGCCGCGGCACCGTCTTCAATGCCGCCGGAAACGGCGGCCATCGCGCCGAATGTCACCGTGCCGCAAGGCTCGATCGTCACTGTGCGCATCACCGGCGGCTATGGCGAACCGGCGCTTGCCTTCACCGGGGCCGACGCCGCAGCCGTCCCGCTTGAGGCCGACGAGGCGTCGCCTGCGGGGCAGACCGGCTACACATTCACGCTCGACAGCGCAGGCGCGCTCGCCTTGTCCTTGAACGAGGATCCGCTGGCCAACTGGACCTTTGCGGTGATCCCCGACGCGCCGCCCGTGATCGACTTCGCCAAGCCTGACGAGGAAGCCGTGAAGCAGGCGGGCAATGGCGCGCTTGAACTGAACTACACGCTCTCCGATGATTATGGCGTGACATCCGCGCGCGGCGTGCTTTCGCTTCTGGAGGCCGACCGCGGCTACCGTCCGCTCTACGAGGTGCCGGAACTGCCGCTGGCGCTGCCGATGCGGCGCGACGAGACCGCCGCGCGCACCACCCGCAACCTGACGGACCATCCCTTCGCCGGCCGGACGATGATGCTGGAACTGGAGGCGACCGACGCCGCCAGCCAGACCGCGCGCAGTGCGGGCCGCGAGATCACGCTGCCGGCACGCCCCTTTTCCAACCCGCTGGCGCGCGCCATCGCCGAGCAGCGCCAGATCCTTGCGCTCAACGCCGATGATGCGGCCTATATCTTCGCTCTGCTTGAGGCGATCATGCTTCGGCCGGAGGATTTCATCACCACGCCGTCGCACATGCTTGGCCTGTCCACGATCCGCGCCCGGCTCGCCATGGCCGAAACCGATGACGAATATCGCTCCGTCGCCGACTACATGTGGGAGGTTGCGCTTGGCATCGAGAACGGCAATCTGACCGATGCCGAACGCCGCCTGCAACAGGCGCAGCAGGCCTTGCGCGACGCGCTTCAGAATGGCGCGAGCGATGAGGAGATCGCCCGGCGCATCGAGGAATTGCGCGAGGCGATGAATGATTTCCTGCGCGAATTCGCCGAGAATGCGCGGCGCAATCCGCAGGCGCAAGCACAGCAGAACCAGCAGAACCAACAGCAGATGGGCCAGCGTGACCTCGATCGCATGCTGGACCAGATGCGTGAACTGTCCGAGCAGGGCGCGCGCGCCCAAGCCGAGCAGATGCTGTCGCAACTCGAGAACATGCTGAACAATCTGCAGATGGGCCAGCAGGCGCAGGGCCAGCAGGGCCAGGGCAACCGCATGCAGCAACAGATGAACGAGCTGGGCGAGATCCTGCGCGAACAGCAGCGCCTGATGGACGAAACCCAGCGTGCCGAACGCGGCCAGCAGGGCGAAGGCGAACAGGGCCAAGAAGGCGAAGGTCAGCAGGGTCAAGGCCAGCAGGGTCAAGGTCAGCAAGGTCAGGGTCAGCAAGGTCAGAATGGCCAGCCCATGCCGGGCCAACGCCAGGGTCAAGGCCAGGGTCAAGGTTTCGGCGGCTTGGGCGAAGAGCAGCGCGCCCTGCAGGATCGGCTCGGCCGCTTCATGGATGGCATGCAAGGTTCGGGCATCGAGCCCGGCGAGGAGTTCGGCCGGGCCCAAGGCGAAATGGGCGAGGCCGGTCAATCGCTCGGGCAAGGCGACGGGCAAGGCGCGCTTGGCAATCAGGCCGATGCGTTGAATGCGCTGCGCCAAGGCGCGCAGGACATGATGCAGCAGATGCAGGAACAGGCGGGCGACCAGCCGGGCCAGCAAAACGGGCAGGGCCAAGGCGGCGGCACGCAGGCGCAGGGCGGCACCAACGGCCCCGATGACCGCGATCCGCTCGGGCGGCCGCGCGCCTCCACCGGCCCCGATTTCGGCGACAGCGTGCGCCTGCCCGACGAGATCGACATCCAGAGGGCACGCGAGATCCTTGAAGAAATCCGCCGCAGGCTTGGCAACGCGATCTCGCCTCAACTTGAAAAAGACTATCTGGAGCGGCTGCTCGATTTCAATCGCTGAGGTCCGTCGGCACGCTTGGATTGTACGCGGCCCTTGATCGCTGTGCTCACGCCTGCGAAGAGGCGGTTCCTGCACCCCCGCCTGCCATGGTTGCCTCATGCTCGCATCCGATTCGCGCAGCCGCGCCACCCTGATCGGGTTTTCCGCCGTCGTCATGTGGGCGATGCTGGCACTGCTGACGGCAGGCTCGGGGACGATGCCGCCGTTCCAGCTTGCCGCGATGACATTCGCGATCGGCACCGTTGCGGGCTTGGTCATCTTCGGGGCTCTTGGCCGCCTGCCTGCCATCCCGCGTGGACAGCGAGCCGCCATGCTGACAGGCATCGCCGGATTGTTTCTTTATCACGCGCTTTATTTCACGGCACTGCGCAACGCGCCCGCCGTGGAGGCGAGCCTGATCGCCTATCTCTGGCCGCTGCTCATCGTGGTCGGCTCGGCGCTGCTGCCGGGCGAGCGCCTGCGCGCGCATCATGTCCTTGGCGCGGTGATCGGGCTTGGCGGAGCGGCGCTCATTCTTGTCTCACGCGGCGGCGGGCTGTCGGGCGGCGGCAATGCTCTCGGTTATGGCGCCGCGCTCGCATGCGCATTCACATGGTCGGCCTATTCGCTGTTGTCGCGGCGGTTTTCCGCCATTCCGACAGATGCCGTCGTGCTGCAATGCGCGGTCACGGCCATTCTGTCTCTGCTGTGCCATCTCGCCTTCGAGACAACCGTTTGGCCGGACGGCGTGTCGCAATGGCTGGCGATCATCGGCCTTGGCCTGCTGCCGGTGGGGGCGGCCTTCTACGCCTGGGATCATGGCTGCAAGGCCGGCGACATCCAGATCCTTGGCGCAACCAGCTATGCGTCGCCGCTCCTGTCGACACTGATCCTCATCGTCGCGGGAATGGCCGAAGCCACGCCCGCCGTGCTGGGGGCGTGCCTGCTGATCACGCTGGGCGCGGTGATCGCTTCCAAGGATCTGATCTGGAAAGGCAAGCCGCAGTGAGTGGCGCCACATGAGGCGAAGCCGATGATGCCGCTCTCGGGCGGACCCTTTCCCGGCGGTCTGACCGGTGACGGGAATGCGCTGCTTGTCTTCTCGCTGGCGGCCGCCATGCTCTATCTTGCCATGCTCAAACGCGCGCCATCCATGAAACGCACACTGGTGAAGGCGGCGGCGGTCGGCCTGCTTGCGGTGCTGGCAGTGCGCATGAACGCACCCGACCTGTTGGCGGCGGCGCTCGCCTTCTCGGCGTTGGGCGACGCCGCACTCGCGGTCGAAGGCGCTCCGGAGGCAGGCGACAGGCCGTTCCTTTTCGGGCTGGCGGCATTTCTTGCCGCGCATCTCGCCTATGCCGTCCTGTTCTGGCCAGCGGGCTCCGGGCTTCAGGGGCCGGAATGGGTGGCCGCTGCCGTCATCGTCCTGACCGCGCTCGCCTATGGCGCGCTTCTCTTCCGCAAGGCCGGCGCGCTGGCGCTGCCGGTCGCCGTCTATGTGGCGGCCATCGCCATGATGGGTGTTTCAGCGGCCTCCATCGGCGGCACGGTGCTGGCGGGAGCCCTGCTATTCATCGCATCCGACGCGATTCTTGGTGCGGAACGTTTTCTCATTTCGCCCGAAAGCCCGGCGCGCCGCATCACCGCTCCTGCGGTCTGGGTGCTGTACTGGCTTGGTCAGGCGGTGATCGCTGTCACCGTCATCCGCCTGTCGACCTGATCAGGTCCGCCCCCGGTCACGATGCAAGATCGCACCTTGCCGGTTGGTTCCAACCGGTCATGCTGTGCCTACAGGCCGCAACACGGGATGTCCCGAACCGGATCCCTTGCCGGGCCGCCAACCGGGCGCGGCCAGTTCAAAGCTGGAAAACACGAAACCCGGCGTCACCGTGCAGCCGACCAGCGTCCAAGTGCCGAGGCTTGCCGCCGTCTGCCAATGATTGGCTGGCACGATGATCTGCGGGAACTGGCCGGCGAGCACGTCCGGCCCAAGCCATTGCGCAGCGGCGTTCACGCCGTCCGCACTTTGTGTGAGGACCACAGGCGCACCGGCGTGCCAGTGCCAGATTTCGGCGGCGTCCGTCACGCGGTGCCAGTCCGACACTTCTCCGGCCTGAAGCAGAAACAGGATCGCCGTCGCGATCGGACGACCGGTCGCATCAGGCCTGTCGCGGAATGTCTCGACATAGTGCCCGCCCTCGGGATGCGCCTTCATTCCAAGCCGCGCGATCAGCGCGCGGGCGGTCTCGAAGCTCTGGTCCATCACGTCCTCCGGCCCGGCTATCCCTTGAACTTGTCCTTGCGGCGTCGCAGTTCCGTGAACACGGCAAGGTCGTCCGCGTCCGTCATGCCGAGATGCGCCCGGATCGCCGGGTCACCGGCGCGCAGAAACGGGTTGGTTGCCTTCTCCTGCGCCAAAGTGACAGGCAGCGTCGCCGCGCCTGTGGCAACACGCCGTTCCGCTTCGGCAAGGCGCGCCTGCAAGGCGGCATTGTCCGGATCGACGGTCAGGGCGAAGCGCCCGTTGGCAAGCGTGTATTCATGCCCGCAATGCAGGAGCGTTTCGCCCGACAGGCTGGCCAGCCGTTCAAGGCTTGCAAACATCATCTCCGGTGTGCCCTCGATGATGCGGCCACAGCCAAGCGAGAACAGGCAGTCGGCGGCAAACAGCCGCTTGGCGCCGGGCAGATGATAGGCGATCTGCCCCAGCGTGTGGCCGGCAGCGTCGATTACATCCACCGCATGGTTGCCGAACAGGAAGCGGAAGCCACCCTTCACATGCACATCGAGGCCGGTGATCCGGTCGGCCTCGGCCGCAGGCCCGATCACCGTGCAGCCCGTCGCCGCCTTCAGAGGTGCCAACGCTTCGACATGGTCGCCATGGTGGTGGGTGATGAACAAATGCGTCAGCCGCCAGCCACGCGCCGCAAGTTGCGCGCGGATCGGCGCTTCCTCCGGCGCATCCACCGACGCTGTCAGACCGGACGCCGGATCATGGATCAGCATGCCGAAATTGTCGGTGCGGCAAGGGAATTGGAGAAACTCGAGCATGGGGCGACGCTATCAGCCCTGTCGGGAAAGTCACGCGTTGCGGAGCGCCCCATCCACCCTTAAGTTTGCACCATGCACTGCGACATCGTGGCCCTGCGCACCTATTACGCATCAACCGCTGGGCGGCTGGCCGAGCGCGCGATCGGCGAGGCGTTGGCGGCGCGCGTCAAGCCCTATCCCAATGAGCGCATCCTCGGTTTCGGCTACGCCTTGCCATGGCTTGAACAATTGGGGCGCAGTGCCGAGCGGATGATCGCCTTCATGCCTGCCGGGCAAGGCGCGCAGCAATGGCCGAAGGGTGGCCCGTCGGCAACCGCATTGGTGTTCGAGGAGGATCTGCCGCTGCCCGACAGCGCGGTCGACACCATCCTGATGGCGCATGCCCTCGAACATGCGCAAAGCCCGCGCGATACATTGGCGGAATTCTGGCGCGTGCTCGCGCCCAATGGCCGGCTTGTGATCATCGTGCCCAACCGGCGCGGGCTGTGGGCGCGTTTCGACCACACGCCCTTCGGCACCGGACGGCCTTACACGGCGGGCCAGGTCTGCGCGCTTTTGCGTGAAGCCAATTTCTCGGTCGATCAGGTGGGCGAGGCTCTGCATTATCCGCCGTTCCGGCGGCGGGCCCTTTTTCGCCTGCAACCGGCCTTCGAGGCGGCGGGCCGGCGCTTCTGGCCGATCTTCGCCGGCGTCCACATCATCGAAGCGCGCAAGCACGTGTTCCAGGGCCTGCCTGTCGCGGCCAAGAAAAGCCGTCGCGTCTTTGCGCCCGTGCTCGCCCCGCAGGCCGTGCGCATGCGCGGACGGGCCGAAGGCATGTCCTGATGGCACCGCCACTCGACAGCGCCGCCGCCCGCCATTAAGGCTCGCACCCGCAAGATCAGGGGTGACGACATGGCCGCTTTCCCGCAACCGCAACCCAACCCGGGCGTGATGGAGATCGCCGCCTATGTGCCAGGGCGTGAGCATGTCGACGGTGTCGCCAAGGTCTGGAAACTGTCCTCCAACGAGACCCCGCTCGGGCCGAGCCCGAAGGCCGTCGAAGCCGTGCAGGCACTGATCGCCGACCGGCTGGCGATCTATCCCGACGGGCAGGCGACCGTGCTGAAACAGGCGATCGCAACGGCCTACGGGCTCAACCCGGCCAACATCATCTGCTCCAACGGCTCGGATGAATTGCTGGGGTTGATCGCGCAGACTTATCTTGGAGCGGGCGACGAGGCGATTTTCACCGAGCATGGGTTCCTCGTCTACAAGATCCAGATCATGGCCGCCGGCGCCACCCCCGTTGCGGTGAAGGAAACCAACGAAACCGCCAATGTGGACGCCATTCTCGCGGCGGTGACGCCGAGAACCAAAATCGTGTTTCTCGCCAACCCGAACAATCCGACCGGCACTTATGTGCCGGTCAGCGAGGTGCGGCGCCTGGCAGCGGGCTTGCGCCCGGATACTCTGCTGGTGCTGGATGCCGCCTATGCCGAATATGTGCGCCGCAACGATTATGAGGCAGGCGTCGAACTTGTCTCCTCGTCGCAGAACGTGGTGATGACGCGGACCTTCTCGAAGATCCACGGCCTTGCCGCGCTACGCATCGGCTGGATGTATGCGCCGCTTGCGGTCTGCGACGCGGTCAACCGCGTGCGCGGGCCGTTCAATGTCAACGCGCTGGCGATCGCCGCCGGGGCTGCCGCGATTGCCGACACGACGCATCAGCAAAAGGCCATCGCGCACAACGACCACTGGCTGGAGGCGATGACGCGTGAACTGACGGCGCTCGGCCTGCGTGTCACGCCGTCTGTCGGAAATTTCGTGCTGGTGCATTTCCCCGCCGATCCGGAGAAGAGCGCGGAAAAGGCCGACGCCTTCCTCTGCGCGCGCGGCTATGTGCTGCGCCGCGTGACGGGCTATGGTTTTCCCAACGCGCTGCGGCTCACCATCGGCCCGGCCGAGGCCAATGAGGGCGTGGTTTCCGCGTTGAAAGACTTTCTCAATGGCTGAAAACTCGCCGGAACCGTTGTTTGAAACGGTGGCGCTCATCGGCATCGGGCTGATCGGCTCCTCGCTCGCCCGCGTCATGCGCGAGCGCGGACTTGCGCGCCGCATCGTGATTTCAACGCGCAGCAGCGCGACATTGCGGCGCGCGCAAGAGCTTGCCTTGGGCGATGCCTTTGAAGCGGACGCCGCCGAAGCCGTGCGCGGAGCCGATCTCGTGATCGTGTCGGTGCCGGTCGGCGCGTCCGGCGATGTCGCAAAGGCCATCGCGCCAGGGCTGAAACCGGGCGCGACCCTCACCGATGTGGGCTCCACCAAACGCTCGGTCATCAACCAGATGGCCCCTCATGTGCCTGCGGGCGTGCATTTCATCCCCGGCCATCCGATTGCGGGCACCGAGCATTCCGGCCCGGATGCCGGGTTCGCCACCTTGTTTGACGGGCGCTGGTGCATCCTGACGCCGCTCCCGGAGGCAAACGCGGCGGCCGTCACGAAGTTGACGGCCTTCTGGCAGGCTTGCGGCTCCAAGGTGGATGTCATGGACCCCGACCATCATGACACGGTGCTGGCCATCACATCGCATCTGCCGCACATCATCGCCTACAACATTGTCGGCACGGCGGATGATCTGGCGACAGACACCAAATCCGAGGTCATCAAGTTTTCGGCTTCCGGCTTCCGGGATTTCACCCGGCTTGCCGCCTCGGACCCGGTGATGTGGCGCGATGTCTGCCTGCACAACCGGGATGCCATCCTCGACATGCTGTCCCGGTTTTCGGAAGATCTGACGGCGCTGCGCCGGGCCATCCGCCGTGGCGAGGGCGACACGCTGCATGATCTGTTCACCCGCACCCGCGCCATCCGCCGTTCGATCATCGACGCCGGGCAGGACACGGCGGCTCCCGATTTCGGCCGCCTGACAACGCCGAAACCCTGATCACAGCGGCGGGACCGATCCGAGCGGAATGAAACCGATGGCGGCTTCGCCATTGCGAAGCGTGATCGTCAGCGTCGTGCTCCCCGACCCGTTGGCGGCAACCAGCGCCATCAGCGGTGAGCTGTCAAACGGCAGCGTCTGCTGCAACGGCCGAACCGCTTCGGCCAATGCCGCGCCATTGGTGATCGTCAGCGCCAGTTCGCCCGAGACAAGCCCCTGATCATCCACCGAAACCGGGCCGGACAGGCTCGCCGCGCCGCCATTTGCAAATGTGAGCGACAGCGTCCGCAGGCGGCCTTCATTGGCGCGCAGGAAAGCGGGGACATCCGCCTGACCTGCAAGAAGCGCCGCATCCAGCCGCGACGCGCCATTGACAGACGCATCAAGCAGGAATTCCGCGGGCGTTGCGCCCGCAAGCGTCACTTGCGCACCCGTCAGCGCAAGGTCGATGGTGTTTTCAGGCCCTTTGCGCAAGTGGGCCTCGACAGTGCCCGCTTTCGCCCACTGCGGCCCGGAATCGACGCCGACGAGCGGCGAGATCACGGGATTGGCAAGCACGAGCGACATCCGTTCCGGCAGCGCCGCGCTGCCATCGACCGCCGCAAGCCGCACCGAAGCGCGCAACGAATCCGCTTCCATGCGGACGGGCGGCCCACCTTTGAGCTGGACATCGACGACCCCATCGCTCTCCGCGATGAAATGGCCCGGACGGTAGAGTTGCGCGGCGGTCCTGAAACCCAGCGTGTCCAGCCGGGTCTCGCCGTCCGGCGCCGCCAGGCCCGCCTTGGAGCAGGTGACGCCGATGCGGAACGGAAAGCCCGTCGGAACGATGTCGGTGCAATAGAACGGGCCGTTGACGCTGGCCTCGCGCACCCGCTCCCGCACAGTCTCCGCAAACCAGAACCAGCCCGCCGTCCACAAGGCGACAGCTGCAATCACAGCAACGGTCAGCAAGCGGATGCGCCGGCCATAATTCGCGGTGGTTGACGTGTGTGTCATGGATTCGCCAAGGAGGAGCAAGGGAGCAATCCGAACGGATCACTGGCGGGCGATATGGGCGATTTGTGGGTGTTTGGCTATGGTTCGCTGATGTGGCGGCCGGGCTTCGTCCATGAAGAGGCACTGCCCGCCCGCCTCACCGGCTATCACCGCGCGCTGTGCGTGCGCTCGCTTGTGCATCGCGGCACGCCGGAGCGGCCGGGCCTCGTGCTTGGGCTGGACAAGGGCGGTTCCTGCAAGGGCATCGCCTTCCGCGTGACCGCCGACCGGCGTGATGCCGTTGTCGATTATCTGCGCGCCCGCGAACTGGTCACCAACGTCTATCGCGAGCGCGAA
>JALOTE010000003.1 GCA_025458045.1 Rhizobiaceae bacterium | reverse complement strand
CACGTCATACGCGCGGCACACGCCTTGCGCGGGATCAGGGCCAGGCGGATCACGGGCGCCCTTTGCGGTTTGGTGACGTTTGATGGCCGGGGGCTTGTCGCCAATCTCGGCCCCAAGCCGGAAATGCTCGCCGACGCTTTGCCGGAAGGACTGGCGATGCAGGGCATGCGTCTTCTGTCGGCAGCGTCGTTTGCTGAAAGCTCGAGTCCACGTTGGCTCGACCAAGCCGCGTCTGATGGCGCCGTGGGCACGGTCTTGCCGCCATTCGCGACCGCTTTCTTTGGAGATTTCACATGACTGAACGCCCGCGAATTGCGCTGATTGGTTGTGGCTTCTTTGCCCGCAACCATATGCACGCTTGGGCGGATGCCGGTGCGGAAGTGGCGGCGGTATGCGATCTGGACCCGGAGAAAGCCAACATTTTCGCACGCGATTTTGGCGCTGCCCGATATACCGATGCCGCCGCAATGCTGGCAGAGTTGAAGCCCGACGTGGTCGATATCGTGACGACAGTCGCGTCGCATCGACGCTTGGTCGAGCTTGCAGCAGGCAAGGCCAAAGTCGTGGTTTGCCAAAAACCGTTTGCTGAAACCATCACTGATGCCAAAGCCATGGTTGCGGCTTGTGAGCGCCGCGGCTCAACGCTGTTGGTGCATGAGAATTTCCGCTGGCAATTGCCGTTCCGGTCCTTGAAGAGCGCGATGGCCGAGATTGGTGCACCGCGTTTCATGCGGCTCAATTTCAGCCACGCTTTCGATATCTATGGCAACCAGCCCTATCTCGCAGAAGTCGAGGATCTGGCGTTGACCGACATCGGCCTGCACCTCTTCGACATGGCGCGCTTCCTGATGGGCGACGTCACGAACGTCTTCTGCCGCACACGGCGGCTCAATCCACGCGTTGCCGGGCAGGATGCGTTTTGGGCTTCGCTCGCCCACGCGTCGGGCGCGGTGTCGAGCATTGAGTGCAGTTTTTTTGCGCCACGCGAGCCGGACCCGTTTCCTCAAACCTTGGCGCTCATCCAAGGCGAGCACGGCACGCTGGAAATCAAGGAAGACTATCAATTGGTGCGTTACGTAGCCGGTGCGCAACACGAGGGCGTGGAACCTGAAGTGCCGTCTTGGGGCGAAAAACCCTGGCATGGCATTCAGGAATCGGTGCAAGCCTTCAACGCCCATGTGCTTGAGGTCTTGGGCGGCCGAGCCAACCCCCAACCCTCTGGTGCACATAACCTTGAAACGCTCGCTGTCACACTTGCTGCCATCCGGTCGTCGAGGACAGGTGCAGCGGTTGACGTGAAGACCGTTCTGGATGCCGCTTGAATGAGCCGTTTTGAAGCCGACTACATTCTCGAAACCGCCTATGGTCTGGCCGAGGCTGCAGCGGCAATTGCAGGCGAACAATCCTCCGGCACATTCATGGCACTTCCTGGCGAAACGCCAGAACTCAAGGCGCGCTCTGCCGCGCGGGTTGAGGTGCTTGAGGATCTGGGGCCGGTTGACGGCCCATCGCTGCCGGGCGCCGGGCGCGCCGACAGACCGCATCGCCGCGCCAAGATGACAATCTCATGGCCGCTCGCCACGATCGGCCCTTCGCTTCCGAACCTGATGGCAACGGTTGCCGGCAACCTCTTCGAGCTGCGCCAAGTGTCGGGTCTTCGTCTCACGGCGCTGCGCCTGCCGCCCGAGTTCGCCGCCAATCATCTTGGGCCTGCCTTTGGCGTTGACGGCACACGGCAACTGACAGACGTCTATGGCCGCCCGCTGATCGGCACAATCATCAAGCCGTCGGTTGGCTTGTCGCCGGATGAGACGGCAGGGCTGGTCGATCAACTCTGCACTGCCGGCATCGACTTCATCAAAGACGATGAATTGCAGGCCGATGGCCCCGCCTGCCCGTTCGAGGTCCGCGTCAAGGCCGTGATGGCGGTCATCAACCGCCACGGCGACAAGACCGGCAAAAAGGTGATGTATGCCTTCAACCTCACCGGTGACGTCGATGAAATGCGCGCGCGGCATGACACGGTTGAAGCACTTGGCGGCACATGCGTGATGGCCAGCCTCAATTCGGTTGGTCTTGCCGGCATGCTGGCTTTGCGCAAACATGCCCGCCTGCCTATCCACGCGCACCGCAACGGTTGGGGCTATCTGAGCCGCGCGCCGATGCTGGGGTTTGACTACACGGCCTGGCAAGTGATCTGGCGCTTGGCCGGTGTGGACCACATGCATGTCAACGGGTTGCAGAACAAGTTCTGCGAGCCGGATGACAGTGTCATCGCATCGGCCCGCGCCTGCCTGACGCCGCTCTGGCCAGGCGATCCAAGCCTTCCGCCCTGCACGGTGATGCCGGTGTTCTCGTCCGGCCAAAGCGTGGCACAGGTGCACGACACTTTCCGTGTCATGGGGACGACCGACCTCATCCATGCGGCGGGCGGCGGCATCATGGGCCATCCGCAAGGCGCGGCAGGCGGCGTTGCGGCGATGCGCGCAGCCTGGGAGGCAGCGGCAGCCGGCATCTCGCTTGACGTCGCCGCGCGCGAGCATTCCGCGTTGGCGCAAGCGGTGAAGTTTGCGCGATGATTGACCCCGCCAAACATGGATCGGCTGCGCCCTATCTTGCCTGGTACGGCGATGATTTCACCGGCGCGGCTGCCACGATGGAGGTGCTGGAGTTTGCAGGCTTTCCATCGGTGCTGTTTTTGGATGCGCCGACCGCGGAATTGCTGGCCCGTTTTCCCGGGCGTTTCGGTGTGGGCATTGCGGGTGATGCCCGCACGCGAAGCCCGGAATGGATGGATCAGAACCTGCCGCCAATCTTCGCTGCGCTGAAGGCGACAGGCGCGCGCATTCTCCATTACAAAGCCTGCTCCACCATGGACAGCGCGCCGCATATTGGCTCGATTGGCCGCGCCGCGGAGTTGGGGCTGGCTGCGATGGGCGAGGAGGCGCTCGGGTTTGCACCGTTGATTTTGGCTGCGCCCGCGCTTGGCCGCTGGCAGGCATTCGGCAACCTTTTTGCCCGCGCGCCCGCAGGCATAGCGCGGCTTGACCGGCACCCGACGATGAGCCGCCACCCGGTGACACCCATGAATGAGAGCGATGTGCGCCTGCACATCGCAGAGCAAACCGCGCTACAGATCGGGCTGGTCGATGTTGTCGCGCTTCAGGCAGGCAAGGGGCAGGCAGCGCTCGATGCAGCGGTAAACAGCGGTGCCCGCATCATCGCGATCGATGTGATGGATGACCGGAGCCTTGCCGCTGCCGGTGAACTCATGTGGAATGCCGCCGGGGACAAGCCGCTTTTTGTGCTGGGCTCACAAGGCGTGGAATACGGCCTTGCCGCCGCAAGGCCGCAGCACGCGGACGTGCAATCCGCACCAGCCGCTGGACAGATCATGGTGATCTCCGGCTCGGCCTCACCCGACACGGCACGGCAAATCGCGGCAGCAGAGATGAATGGTTTCGTGGTCATTTCGATTGATGCCGCCGCTGCCCTGGATGAGCGCGCCTGGGCCGCAGCGTCGGACACCGCGCAAAGAGGCGCGCTCGACGCATTGGCTTCCGGCCTGAGCCCGATCATCTGCACGGCGCGCGGCCCGGACGATCCGGCGCTGCAAGCCACGGCTGAAGCCCGCACCATTGCAGGCCTTTCAGCGCACGGCGCCAATGAAACGCTGGCGCGCAACATGGGCCAGTTGCTGAAAGCGATCCGCGATCTTTCCGCTGTCTCGCGCTGCGTCATCGCAGGCGGTGACACGTCGAGCCATGCTTCGCGCGCGCTCGGCATCGAGGCGCTGACGGCCAAGGCGCGCATTGCGCCAGGCGCTCCGTTGCTCGATGCTCACACTCTTGGTTCCAACCCATGTGAACTCGTCCTCAAAGGCGGGCAGATGGGCACAGAGGATTTCTTCATCCGCGCCCGCGATGGCGCGTCCCACACATGAGTTGCGCGGCGCAGCGTCCGGCGAAAGGGATAAAGCCATGACAAAAATAGCACTTCTGGGCGCAGGCGGCAAAATGGGCGTGCGCTTGATGTCGAACCTGCAACCGACCCGGTTTGCGGTTTCGCCGGTTGAGATTTCGGCTGAAGGCCGCGCGCGTCTGGCTGAGAAAACCGGCGCGCAATGCGTGGACATGAACACCGCCTTGATGGATGCCGATGTGGTGGTGATGGCCGTGCCGGACCGTGCAATCGGACAGGTCGCACATCGGATCGTGCATGATCTGAAACCCGGCGCCGCCGTCGTGATGCTCGATGCCGCAGCACCCCATGCCGGCGAATTGCCGGAACGTGCAGACATCACTTACTTCGTCACGCACCCCTGTCATCCGCCAATCTTCAATGACGAGATTGAGGATGCCGCCAAGACTGATTTCTTCGGCGGCATCGCCGCCAAGCAGCACATTGTCTGTGCGCTGATGCAAGGGCCCGAAGAACACTATGCGCTCTGCGAGGAGGTCGCCCGCGCGATTTACGCGCCCGTGATGAATGCGCATCGTTGCACGGTGGAACAGATGGCGATCCTCGAACCGGCTCTGTCCGAGACGGTGGGTGCGACGCTGGCGCTGGCGCTGCGTGCGGCCACCGATGAGGCGGTCCGCCGCGGTGTTCCGTATGAAGCGGCCAAAGACTTCATGCTTGGCCATCTGAACATCGAACTGGCGATCGCCTTCAACATCTTCCCGGAAGGCAAATTCTCGGACGGAGCGCTGCACGCCATTTCCAAAGCAAGGCCGGTGATCTTCAAGGATGACTGGCTGGAGCGCGTTTTTGCACCCGAAGCGGTGCTGCAATCGGTGAAGGACATCTGCAACCCGGCGTGAGACGGCATCGTCCGGGTGGGCGAAGCCGCCTCATTGCGGCCTCGGGAGGAAGCGGGAGAAAATGTCCGTCAACACGGCGTCGCGCGTGTCGTCAGGGAACGAACCGATGGCCTTGAGGCGGCCTGCGGAAAGCAGGTCGGCCAGTCCATGCGCCACCGCCCACATCGCCGACTCATCGGCAACCGTGCGGCCGCCTGCGGCAGAGACTTGCTCAACGAGGTGGCGGTAGGCGTCCTCTGCGGCACGAGACAGATCCGCATCGGCAAAATCGGGTCGGTTCGACCCCCAAAGCAGGCGGAACAGGGCCGGGCGCTGAAGCGCGAAATCCACATAGCCAAGCCCGGCGGCGACAAGCTGCGCTGACGGATCAGGCGTGGCTTTCGCTTCGCGCGCCGCCTGCGCCTCCAGAAACTGGCGAAACCCATGGGCGGCCAACGCTGTCAGCAGGCCATTCGCATCGCCAAAATGATGCGCGGGCGCGGCGTGGCTGACGCCGGCCCGCTTGGCCACCGCACGCAACGAAAAGGCCTCGATGCCGCGCTCCGCCAGTTCGGCCTCAGCCGCCTCCAGAAGCGCCCGGCGCAGGTCCCCGTGATGATATCGCTTTTCGTCGCTCATGCCAATCCGAATAGATCACGAACTTGTCATTGTCAAAATATGATCTTGACAATGACAAGACATACAACCACGATCCAGACAGCGTAAAGATTTAAGGCTGGAAAGCGCCAATCATGACCCCCGACACCCTCTTCCAACTCAGTGGCCCTGCCGTGATGGCGGGCTGGCTTGCGCTCGTGCTTGCCCCGTTGATGCCACGCATCGCCGACGGTGTCGCAGCACTCCTGATCCCTTTGCTGCTGTCGACGGCCTACACGGCCTTGATCCTTGTGCATTGGTCGTCGGCGCCGGGTGGCTTTGGCTCGCTTGCTGACGTCATGGCGCTGTTCACCCACCCATCGATCGCGCTGGCGGGCTGGCTGCACTACCTTGCATTTGACCTGTTTGTCGGCGCTTGGATTGTGCGCGCGGCGCGGCGTGAAGGCATCAACCATGTGCTGGTTCTGCCCTGCCTTGTGCTGACATTCCTGTTCGGCCCGGCAGGCTTCCT
This sequence comes from Rhizobiaceae bacterium, assembly GCA_025458045.1. Classification (GTDB taxonomy): domain Bacteria; phylum Pseudomonadota; class Alphaproteobacteria; order Rhizobiales; family Rhizobiaceae; genus JALOTE01. The sequence goes on along the minus strand of JALOTE010000003.1, from coordinate 50,477 downwards.
CGCCTTCAGCGGCCTGCGTGCCATCCGGCTTACCGAAACCTCAAGCGCGGCAGCTGCCCGATGAGCGCCGTCGTCGAAACATCAACGGGGCATCGCCCGTCACCCTTGATGCGCTTGCCCGACCTTGGCCGCATGTGGCGCGATGCGCCCTTGTTCACGCGCCTTGCCCTGTTCCTGCTGATGGCACTCATCCCGCTCTATGCGGCGATGGCGCTGGATGGCCGAACCTTTGATGGCGAAAGCCCGTGGCTGAAGCCGGTCAAGTTTCACTACGCCTTGTCGATCTATCTCATCTCGCTGGCCTTCTTTGCGCGATATCTCCCGCCTGCGATGCGCGGCCACCGCCTATGGGGCATGTTCAGCGTGATTGTCTGTCTTGCGGTGATCGGCGAAGTGCTGTGGCTTTCGGCGGCGGCGATGCAAAACACGGCCTCGCATTTCAACACGACAGAGCCGCTGTTTGTCAGGCTTTACCCCGTAATGGGCGTTCTGGCCGTGACGTTGACGCTGCCGAGCCTCATCATGGGCATTGCCATCGGCCGCAACAAGGATAGCGGGCTCGAACCGGCATTGCGTGTCGCCATCGCGCTTGGCCTCGGGCTCACCTTCTTTTCGACAGTTGTTGTCGCGGGGTACCTGTCGTCCGGCACAGGCCATGCCGTCGGCGTCTCGACACGCGATCTTTGGTTGCTGGGCTGGTCGCGCGATGCGGGCGATCTGCGCGTGGCGCACTTCTTTGCGACACATGCTTTGCATGGCGTTCCGCTTGCAGGGGTGGTTGCCGCAGCACTCCTCCCGGCCCGCTTCGCGATGGTCGCGGTCGTCGTTGCCAGCCTTGCCTATGCGGCGCTTGTGGGCGGCACATTCATGCAAGCGCTCAACGGCCAGCCCTTCCTGCCCTGGCTTGGCTGAGGTGGGACTCGGCGACACATTTTCCGTGACTATGTAGGAATCGACACCTCGCCAATCGTCTTTGGGTATCGGCGCCAATCGGGCGCAGTCCGGCAGGTTTGATCGCGCGATTGCTGTTTTCGGTGCGATCTCACCGGATGAAGCCGCATACCATCAGCCTTGGAGGGCCGTATGCGCCCATGTTCTGGATGAGTTGGCAGCGCAGATGCTGCGATCTCAGCGCGCTCCCGCGCTCTGGCACTGACTGTCGATCCGGCGGTCCGCGCGTTCCTAAGCGGGGAACAGGTCAGGACAGCGCCTTGAACGGCATCGCAGTCCATTGGCACCATAATGGGGCGAGCAGTCATGTCCTCATTGCCTGCCAGCGGCACGGCTTGTAACGCTGAGCACAAGGCAGCAGCGAGGCCAACATGACGGGCGATGACGATTATATCTATGACGAGGACACGGGCGAGTGGCTGTCAGCCTCGGACATGGCCGCCAAGAAAGCCGCCGCCGCAAGCGCCGATGCCGTCATCGTGCGCGACAGCGTCGGCAATGTTCTGGCCGATGGCGATCAGGTGGTGCTGATCAAGGATCTGGACGTCAAGGGTGCCGGCCAGACGCTGCGCCGCGGCACGGTGATCCGCTCCATCCGCCTTACGGGCGATGCGCAGGAAATCGACTGCAAGTTCGATGGCATCAAGGGCCTGGTGCTGCGCGCAGAATTTGTGAAAAAGCGCTGAGAGATGGACAGAGAGGCACCGGCTCCGCAGGCTTACACGGCGCTTGACCGCGCAGCCGAGCGGTTGCTCGGCGACAATTTCCCGAAGCATTTCGGAACCGGCTGGTTCTCCGGGTTGGCGGGCGTGCTCCTGTCGTTCGGCAGTTTCATGGCCGTGCTCGTGTTCCGTTACCCGCATTGGTTGACAATCAGCGAGACCGCGCCGCGCTACCCGGTCGAGACCATGCGGCTGCTGCTGGCGCTTGCGTTGATGGCAGGATTCTTGCTGTCGGCCACCAGTCTGGTGCTGCGGCCGTCCAAGCGTCTTGGCATCACCGGCTTGGCGTTTTGCCTTGCGGCCATTGTGGCGGGCGGCAGCACGGTTGCCGTGGGCGAAGGTCAGGCCGCGTTCCGCATCGGGCTCGATTGGTTCATCCTCAATCTGGTCCTGCTGGCGCTGGTCTTCGTGCCGCTGGAGCGGCTGTTCCCGCTCAAGGCGGATCAGGGCATTTTCCGCGCGGGCTGGACAACGGATGGCATCTATTTCCTTGTCAGCCATGTGGCGGTGGAATTGCTGACATTCTTCACGCTGCTGCCCGCAACCCTGATCGCGCAGGCGCTTCATGCACGGTTTTCCGGCTTGAATACCGATGCATGGCCATTGGCACTGGAGGTGCTGGCCGTCATGATGGTGGCGGATCTGGCGCAATATGCCGTGCATCGCGGCTTTCACCGCACGGCTTGGGCGTGGCCGTTCCATGCGATCCATCACTCATCGCGGGCGATGGACTGGCTCGCCGGTTCGCGCCTGCATGTGGTGGACATCATCGCCACGCGTACATTCACACTTGCGCCGCTGCTGATCATCGGGTTTTCGCAGCAGGCGCTTTACATCTGGCTGGTCATCATCGCGGTTCAGGCGACGCTGAACCATGTGAACATTCGCTTCGATGTGCCGGTCTTGAACCAGCTGATCGTGCTGCCGCGTTTTCACCACTGGCATCACGCCGTGACGCCCATTGACAAGAATTTCGCCGTGCATTTCCCGTGGATAGACCGGCTGTTCGGCACCTACCACATGCCCAAGGGCGAATGGCCGGAAGAAACCGGCATTGACGGCGACCCGGTTCCGCCCGAATTCGGAAGGCAATTGGTGTGGCCGTTTAGGCGTCGACGCTTCGACCAAGACTGAGCTACTTGATGATGCCGGACGTCAGCGTCGCGTCATCGACGGGCTGATGTTCCCTCAAGCCATCGGTGCCATTCCGGCATTCGGGCAAAAGGGGGAGACCATCAGTCACGCGGAAAGCGACAGCGCCCAACCGTTCGGGAAATTGTGCCGCCTCACGCCCGTCAAGCGCGTTCAGAGAACTCCGCAAGCGTCTCGCAAGACCCGGCCGCGCCGGGGCGCTCTATCGATGGTCCCTGCAGCACCCGCCCTCCCCGTTCGGGCCTCGGGCGGTTGACCCTTGGCGGAGCGGGCCGTTCAGCCATGCGCGATCATGACGTGGCGGATGGCTGTGTAGTCTTCCAGCGCATAGAGGCTCATGTCCTTGCCATAGCCCGATGATTTCAGCCCGCCATGCGGCATTTCATTGCACAGCATGAAATGCGTGTTGATCCACGTGCAGCCATAGTGAAGCCGGGCCGCCGCCTGCATGGCCTTGCCGACATCCTTCGTCCAGACCGAGGATGCGAGGCCGTAGTCGCTGTCATTGGCCCAGGCGACAACATCGTCATCGCCGGTGAAGCGCGTCACGGAGACAACCGGTCCGAACACTTCGCGGCGCACGATTTCGTCGGACTGCAAGGCGCCGGCCACAACGGTCGGTTTGTAGTAGAAGCCTTCATCGCCATGCGTCGCGCCGCCGGTTGTGATGTCGATATGCTTCAATTCGGAGGCACGCTGCACGAATGAGGCGACCCGGTCGCGCTGACGTGCGGAAATCAACGGACCGATTTCGTTGTCGGCGTCATCGTCATTGGCATAACGGATGGTGGAGACGGCCGAAGTCAGGTCGGCGACGAGGCGGTCATAAATGCCGGACCCGGCATAGATGCGGCAGGCGGCGGTGCAATCCTGCCCGGCATTGTAGTAGCCGAAGGCCCGGATGCCATTGACGACAGCATCAAGATCGGCGTCGTCATGCACGATGACGGGCGCTTTGCCGCCAAGTTCCAGATGCGTGCGCTTGACGGATTTTGCCGCCGCCTGCAGCACCTTCTTGCCGGTCGCCACATCGCCGGTGATCGAGATCATGTTGACCAGCGGATGGTTGATCAGCGCGTTGCCGACAGTCTCGCCGCGCCCCAGCACGACATTGACGACGCCTTCCGGCAGGATATCGGCGAGCAGCCGGGCGAGTTTCAATGCTGTAAGTGGCGTCTGTTCCGACGGCTTGAAGACCACCGTGTTGCCGCCGCCAATGGCGGGTGCAAGCTTCCACGCCATCATCATCAGCGGATAGTTCCACGGTGCAATTGAGCCGACCACGCCGACCGGGTCACGGCGGATCATTGAGGTGAAACCGGGCAGATATTCACCGGCCGCATGGCCCGGCATGGTGCGCACTGCCCCGGCAAAGAAGCGATAGCAGTCGATGATGGCGGGGATTTCGTCATTGCGCACCGCATTGACCGGCTTGCCGCAATTCTGCGCCTCCAGCGCGGCGAAAGCGTCGGCCTCCGCTTCGATGGCGTCGGCGATCTTGAGCAGATAGGCCGAGCGCTCTGCGGGCGTCGTGCGAGACCAGGTGACGAAGGCCTTTGCCGCCGCGGCGCATGCACGGTCGATCTGGTCCTGGCTTGCCTCGGGCAGATGCAGGATGGTCGCGCCGGTGCGCGGGTTCAGGACGTTTTCTTCCGTTTCGGTTCCCCGCTCGAAGGATGAGCCGATCAGCATGGCGGTGTTCATGGCAGTTCTCCCGGACTGACGCGTGTCATTTGCCGCTTCCGGCGATCTGGTCGCCATCGCGGGTGAGGGTGTAGGCGGCGAGGATGGGCAGGAAGGTGACGATCACGACAACCATCGCGACAACATTGGTGACGGGCCGCTGGCGCGGGCGCACCAGTTCCTCCAGCATCCAGATGGGCAGCGTCGCCTGTTGGCCTGCTGTGAAGGTGGTGACAATCACCTCGTCGAACGACAGGGCGAAGGCCAGCATTCCACCCGCCACAAGTGCCGTGCCGATGTTCGGCAGGATGACATGTCTGAAAGTCTGGAACCCGTCTGCTCCCAGGTCCATCGAGGCTTCGATGAGCGAGGCGGATGTGCGGCGGAAACGGGCGATGGCATTGTTGTAGACCACCACCACGCAAAACGTCGCGTGGCCGAGCACGATCGTCCAGAACGAAAACGGGATGTCGGCCAGGTTGAACGCCGAGCGCAGCGCGACGCCAGTGATGATGCCGGGCAGCGCGATGGGCAGGATGACGAGCAGCGACACGACTTCACGCCCGAAGAACCGCGTCTGTGAGACGGCAGCCGCGCACAATGTGCCGAGGATGAGGGCGATCAGGGTCGAGATCGAGGCGACCTGCACCGAAAGCGTCAGCGCTTCCCATACATCGGGCCGGTTCCATGCCACGGCGAACCATTGCGTGGTGAAGCCCGGTGGCGGCCAGACGAAGCTCTTGTCTTCGGTGGTGAAGGCATAGACGAAGATCAAGAGGATCGGCAGGTGCAGGAACAACAGGGCGGCAGCAGCCGCGACCTTGACGCCGATGGGTGCCCGGTTCCCGCGGTCAGAGCGCATCGAAGGCCCCCGCGCGTTTGGCCATCCAGAGATACAGCCCCATGATGGCGATGGGCACCACCGTGAAAGCGGCAGCCAGAGGAATGTTGCCGGCTGTGCCCTGCTGCGCATAGACGGCCATGCCGATGTAGCGCGCCGAATTGCCGATGATCTGCGGGATGATGTAGTCGCCCAGCGTCAGCGAGAAGGTGAAGATCGAACCCGCGACGATGCCCGGCAGGGCAAGCGGGACGAGCACGGTCCGGAAGGTCTGGCGAGGGGATGCGCCAAGATCGGCGGAGGCCTCGAGCATCGAGCCTGGCACGCGCTCCAGCGCCGCCTGCATCGGCAGGATCATGAATGGCAGCCACACATAGACAAACACGATGAACGTGCCGGTCGTGGACACCGACAAGGACGGTCCGCCGACAACAGGCAGGGCCAGCCAGGCATCCAGCAGCCATGTCAGATGCAACTTCCCGAGGGCCCAGCCGACGATGCCTTCCTTGGCAAGGATCAGCTTCCAGGCATAGACCTTGACAAGATAGCTCGACCACAAGGGCAGCATCACGCCGAGATAGAACACCGCCTTCCAGCGGCCCCTGGCGTAACGTGCGGCAAAATAGGCGACGGGAAACGCGATGACGATGCAGGCCGCCGTCACCAGAGCTGCCATCACCACGGTTCGGATGATGATGTCGAGATTGGACGGGCTGAGCAGTTCGCCATAGGTCTTCAGCGTGAACTCGCGCCTCACCATGCCCGAGAATTCGTCGATGGAAAAGAAGCTTTGGGCGAGAAGCGCAAACAGCGAGCCAAGATAGATGATGCCGAGCCACAGCAAGGGCGGCGTCAGCATCAGAAACAGAAGCAGGCGCGGATGGCGCCAGAATGTGTCGGAAAGCGCTCCGAACAGGCCGCCGCGCCCGGCAAGGATGGCAGGCGCCCCGTTCATGCCGCATCGTCCATCGGGTGAAGGGCAGCGGCGTCGAAACTGATGCGGATGGGTGCACCGAGGGAGGGAACCGCGCTTCCAGACGGGAGCAGCACATTCACCCGCGCGCCGTTCACGTCGCAGGCGACCCGTGTCGCCGCGCCAAGAAAGCTCGCGCCCGTCACCGTCGCGGCGTGGCCGCCGGTCTTGCCGATGCGGATGTCTTCGGGACGCAGGCTTGCCCAGCGGCGGGGCCCGCCGAACGCCTGCGCGAGATCCGGCGGCAGAACGTTGGACGAGCCGACGAAATCGGCGACAAAGCGCGCGCGCGGACGGCGGTATATGTCTTCCGGCTCACCCACCTGAATGATGCGGCCTTCGTTGAACACGGCCACGCGGTCGGCCATCGACAAGGCTTCACCCTGGTCATGTGTCACGAAGACGAAGGTAATCCCGAGCGTCTGTTGCAGGGATTTCAATTCCTCCTGCATGTTCTCTCGCAGTTTCAGATCCAGCGCGCCGAGCGGTTCGTCCAGCAGCAGCACCTTCGGCTCGTTGACCAGCGCGCGGGCCAGCGCCACGCGCTGTCTTTGCCCGCCTGACAATTGGCCGGGCCGCCGCGCGCCATAGCCTGGCAGGCGGACCAGTTCGAGCGTCTCTTCGGCGCGCCGGGTCCGGGTCGCGCGGTCCACGCCCTTGATCATCAGGCCATAGGCCACATTGTCGATGACGTTGAGATGAGGAAACAGCGCATAGTCTTGAAAGACGGTGTTGACGTTGCGCCGGTACGGCGGAACACCGTCCGCCGTCTCCCCGAAAATCTTGATGTGTCCGCCGGTCGGCTGCTCGAAGCCCGCGATCAGGCGCAGGCATGTCGTCTTGCCGGAACCCGACGGGCCAAGCATGGCGAAGAACTCGCCTTCCTCGATGTCGAGGTTCACACCGTCCACGGCCCGCACGGAACCGAAATGGCGCGATACATTCTGGAAGGAGACAGCCGGTGTCATGGTCTCTGGGTGTCCCGGTCAGCGCGGCGGGGCTGGCGTGTTGTTTCAATCAAGGCGCGCCCCTCATCCGGCTGTTCATGCCGCCTTGCGTCCCGCAAGCAGGCAGAACGTCCCCGACGGACGGATGAGGGGCTTTGCCTCAGCGACCGCCGATGACCCCGATGTAATCGGAGACCCAGCGGTAATACGGCACGCACTCGCCTTGCGGGCACTTGGTCACAGGCGTGGTCCAGAACTTGATCTTCTCGAAATCATCAAGCCCGTTGGCCGTGCAACCCGCCGCTGTCTGCATGCCGCGCCCATCGGTGCATGCCGCCGGCACAGCCGGGTTGGCCCCGAACCAGACGGAAAGATCGGATTGCAGGTTCGACGCCAATTGATGCTCGAACCACATGTAGGCGCAGTTGGTGTTCGGGCTGTCGACATGCAGCATCGTGGTGTCGGCCCAGCCGGTCGCGCCTTCCTGCGGGATGGTGGAGGCGACTGGCGCCCCGCCCGATTTCAGGATGTTGACCTGGAACGGCCAGGAGCCGGATGCGACAACGCCTTCGTTCTTGAAATCGTCGATCTGGATGAAGGCGTCATGCCAGTAGCGGCCGACAATCTTGCGCTGCTCGCGCAGCAAATCGAGCGCGGCCTTGTACTGGTCGGCGTTGAGCTCATAGGGGTTGGTGATGCCGAGTTCCTTGTTGTGGAACATGAGGTACTGCGCGGCATCCGCGATGTGGATCGGCCCGTCATACGCCTGGACACGGCCGGCATTGGACTTGCCGTCCGGCAGCGTCATCTCCTTGAAGACGACATCCCAGCTTGTCGGCGCTTCCTTGAACACATTGGTGTTGTACATCAACACGTTGGGGCCCCACATGTAGGGCACGCCGTAATGGACGCCGTCCACCGTGTGCCACGGTGCCGATTGCAGCCGCGGATCGATCGTCCCCCAGGACGGGATCAGGTCCTTGTTGATCGGCTGTACGCGGCCTCCGGCGATGAGGCGCAGCGACGCGTCGCCCGAAGCGGTGACGAGGTCGAAGCCGCCCTCGTTCATCAGCGCCACCATCTCGTCGGAGGTGTTGGCCGTCTTGACCGAGACCTTGCAGCCGGTTGCGGCCTCGAACTTCGTCACCCAGTCGAATTTCGGGTCGGTTTCGCCGCGTTCCAGATAGCCGGCCCAAGCCACGACATTCAGCGCGCCTTCGCCCGCCCCGATTTCGGTTTTCATCTCGGCAAATGCGGGTGCCGTGGCGGACAACGCCATCGCCATGGCGGTACAGCCGTTCAACAACGTCTTCATCGAAGCCTCCTTGCGGCGGCGCTCCCTGTGCCGCACGTCTGGCGTCATACTTTGGACATAAATCAGAAATCGCAAATTCAATTATCAGAAGAGGAATATCGAAAATTCCGATATCACTTCTGGCGCGCCGAGAGCGAGGATTGCGCCATGCCGATGAAATCGCGCGCTGCGCGGCCAAGTCCGCTGCCCTTGCGCCAGACGATCCCGACCTGCACCACGGGAAGCGCACCGGAAACATCGCGATACTCGATCCTGTCGCCTTCCAATGACCAGGGGCGATAGACAAGGTCGGGCAGAAGCGCGACGCCGGCGCCTGTGGCGACAAGGCTGCGCACCGCTTCGACAGACCGGGTGCGGAATGCCACATGCGGCTTGCGCCCGAGCGCGCCCAGCAACTTCACCGTCGCCTCCTCGATTTCGTCGACCGTCAGCATGATGAGCGGCTCGCCGCTGACATCATCGATCGAAATCGATTGCTGCGCTGACAGGCGATGGCCGGACGGCAACCAGAGCCGGTAGGGTGAAACCTCGAGAATGTCGGCTTGCAGCGCCAGCCGGTCGCGCAGATTGGAGATGACCATGACGGCGACATCCAGTTCGCCGCCGATCAGCAGATGTTCGAGATAGTCGCCATTGTCCTCGATCGCGGTGACGGCGACCGACGGATAGGCGCGGCGATAACGGGCAAGGATGTCCGACAGGACATAGCCGGCCACCAGAGACGTCACGCCAAGCTGCAGCGTGCCGGGCACCTCCCCGGTTTCGCTGGCAAAGGAGCGCCGGGCATCCGACACCTGCGCAAGTATGGCCTTGGCATGGCGCAGGAACTGATGCCCCTTGTACGTGGTGCTCAGCCCGCGTGCATGGCGCTCGAACAGGCTGACGCCCAGATCGGACTCCAGTTCCTTGACGGCTTCCGTGACCGCGGGCTGCGAGATCGACAATTTATGCGCGGCCCCTGAAACCGAACCCTGCTCGGCGACGGCGACGAAATACTGAAGCTGGCGAAGCGTGAATGCCATCGGCCCATCCGGGAAACGAGGGTCTTGACCCTGGCTGCCGGAACGCCGGCATGCCAAACTTTGTCACATCACTGGCATGGGAGCGAGGCGCACTCAACGTCAGGGCGTGCTCCAAAGCCCGCAAACATCACCCGCCCGTGCACGATCCCAAGACGAGGGTACCGGCTCGTGGTGAGGACAACGCATCGTCAATAGGGTTCGGGCTCCGGGTCACGCTCTTGCCGGTTTGGCGCCGAGCGCATCCGTTCCGGCAGGCCAGTTCCTCATGCGGTTCGGCAGCCGGTGGAATGATGGACATAGGACACGAGTCCAATGGAATTAACCGATCCTTCATGATTAACGGGCATTGTCAGCGGCAGTAGTTGACCGACTGTTTTCGGTCCTGCCGGGTGGTTTTCCACTCTGTTTGACGCCTCCCTGTTAACTCTCGAGAGCCGCTGTTTCGCGGCTCTTTTTTTTTGGCTCGCCCCGAACGCGGCTGATCCTTCCGCCGGTTAACCCTTTCTTAAGGCTGTTGTTGCGGGCTGGCCCGCTCCGGCGCTATCCCTGTGCGCAAGCGCAACCCTGCCGTTGGCCGCAACCCAAGGCGTCTGGCATGGTGGCGGTTGCGTGGAGTGGCAGGAAATGGCCGGAAGCATGAATGAGCAGCGCGTGGGCATGCGGGACAATTCACACGACAACATGATCCTGCTGACGGAGCGGCGTGTGGCGAGCGATCGCTTCAACGCGACCTACAAGCGCGGCATGGCGCTGGTGGAAGACACCGCGCATTATCTGGACGGCGAGGGCCGCGATGAGGCCAAGTCGCTGCAGAAAGCGGCCGCCATGCTCTATGCGGGCGAATCGATGCGGCTGACAACGCGGCTGATGCAACTGGCATCGTGGCTCCTGTTGCAGCGCGCCGTCAATTCCGGCGAGATGACCATCAACCAGGTGATGCAGGAGCGCACAAAAGTGCGCCTCGAGACGCCAAGCGAGGCCGAGGCAAACCCTGCCTATGGGGAATTGCCGGAGCGCTTCCGGGCGCTCGTGTCCGCATCGCTGTCAATGGAGCGGGAAATCCGCCGCATCGACACCGAGCTTTATGGCAATGGCGCGGCGGAACCTGATGCGCCGGGCACAGCCAACCCCGTCAGCGAGCAATTGGCACTGTTGCGCACCGCCTTCGGGCGCGGTTGAACGGCCAAGTTTGTTTTTGATTTGTTCACATTTTCTTTGCAGGTTGGTCTCCATCGTTCTAGAGAACGACTGTGGAGGAACCGGTGACAGCCAGGATTCGCATCATCGGAATTGATCCCGGCCTTGGTGCCACCGGGTGGGGCGTGATCGAGACGTCCGGCAATGCGCTCGGCTTTCTCGCCTCCGGCACGGTTTCAACCTCGGCACATGACAGCCTTGCAAACAGGCTTGTCGCGTTGCATGGCGGCTTGAACCGCGTGATTTCCGCGTGGTCGCCGGACGAAGCGGCGGTCGAAGCCACATTCGTCAACAAGGATGGCGCGGCGACGCTGAAACTCGGGCAGGCGCGCGGCATTTGCCTGCTGGCTCCGGCACAGGCCGGTTTGCCGGTCGCCGAATATGCGCCGAACCTTGTGAAAAAATCCGTGGTGGGGGCAGGCCACGCCGACAAGGCGCAGATCCGGACCATGGTGAAACTCCTGCTTCCGCGCGCCGAATTTGCGACCGAGCACGCCGCCGACGCGCTGGCGATTGCCATTTGCCACGCGCATCACCGTGCGGTGTCGGCGGCGGCGCTGGGCGCGCGGATGCGTGTTTCAGCGTGAGGGGGTTCAGGTGATCGGCAAGCTCAAAGGCGTGGTGGACGAGGTCGCAGATGACCATGCGATCATCGATGTGCAGGGCGTCGGCTACCAGGTGTTTTGCTCGACACGCACGCTGGCACAGATGCGGGCGGGCGAAAACGCATCGCTCGCAATCGAAACCTTCGTGCGCGAGGAGATGATCCGGCTGTATGGCTTTGCCAACGGACAGGAGCGCGATTGGTTCCGCCTGCTGCAAAGCGTGCAGGGAGTGGGCGCGAAAGTGGCGCTGGCCGTGCTGTCCACGCTGAGCATATCGGAACTCGCCAATGCAGTGGCGCTGCGCGACATCGCCATGGTGAGCCGTGCGCCCGGTGTCGGCAAGAAGGTGGCTGAACGCATTGTCACCGAGTTGAAAGACAAGACGCCGGGCGGCGGGGCGCTGCCCGGGCTTGATGCGGGCGTGGCGATGGTCGCGCATGAGGCGGCACCCTCCGCCGTGACGGATGCCATCTCCGCGCTCGCCAATCTCGGCTATTCACGCGAGGTCGCAGCGCAGGCGGTGGCCACGGCAATGAAGCTTCTGGGCGACGGGGCGGCCTCCGGCGCGCTGATCCGCGAGAGCCTGAAGGCGCTGGCGCGGTGAGTGCAAGATCACCCCATTCCTTGCTATTTCGATATCTCCTTACTAGACTGGAGATGTAAGGAGTTTGGTGATCGCAATGATTGTTCATTCCAGAGTGACAGCCAAAGGACAGACGACCATTCCGGCGGAGATTCGGGATGTGTTGGGCGTCAAGCCGGGTGACATGGTCCGGTACGAAATCCTGGACGGGGTCGTGACGCTTGATCGGCGCCGCAGCGCCCGGGAATTCGCCGGCGTTCTGCATGATCCAACGCGCAAGCCGCTGACTGTTGAGGAGATCGATTTGGCAGTTGCTGAAGGGATCATCGGGCGCAGCGAGGGCGGTCTTGATCGGCGTTGACACAAATGTGCTCATCCGGCTTCTGGTGCGCGACGATGAGCACCAGTTCAATCGGGTGATGGCGTTGATTGACCGCGCTGAAATGGACGGACCGTATTTTCTCAATCCACTGGTGTTGACAGAGACCGTCTGGGTCTTGGAGCGGAGGGTCGGTCTCGATAGGCCCGCCGCCCGCCAAATGGTGCGCGATCTGTCCGAGACCTTGGAATTCCGGGTGCCTGCCACGTTGGGAAGTGGTGATGTCTCGGGCTGGTTTCAGTCCGAGCATGCAGATTTCTTCGATGTTGTGATTGCCCGAACCAATGCCGCGTCCGGTTGTTCGCACACGTTGACGTTTGACAAGAGGGCCGCGTCGCATGTCCCCGGCATGGTGCTGCTCGCATGAGCGACGGGCGGCGGCTGATTTCGGCTGAAAAGCGCGGCGAGGATGCCGACGGCTCGCTCCGGCCGCAGGCGCTTGACGAGTTTGTCGGGCAGGAAGCGGCGCGTGCCAATCTGAAAGTGTTCATCGAGGCGGCGCGCACGCGGGCCGAAGCCTTGGACCATGTGCTGTTTGTCGGCCCGCCGGGACTGGGCAAGACCACGCTGGCACAAATCATGGCGCGCGAATTGGGCGTGAATTTCCGCTCCACTTCCGGCCCGGTGATTGCCAAGGCTGGCGATCTCGCCGCGCTTCTCACCAATCTTGAAGAGCGCGATGTCTTGTTCATCGACGAGATCCACCGCCTGTCACCGGCGGTGGAGGAGATCCTCTACCCGGCGATGGAGGATTACCAGTTGGACCTGATCATCGGTGAAGGCCCGGCGGCCCGCTCGGTGAAAATCGAATTGGCCAAGTTCACGCTTGTTGCCGCCACCACGCGGTTGGGCCTGTTGACCACGCCGCTGCGTGACCGGTTCGGCATTCCGGTGCGCCTCGAATTCTACACCGTGCCGGAACTGGAGCGCATCGTGCGGCGCGGCGCGCGTATCATGGGGCTGGCCATGGCGGATGATGGCGCGCTTGAGATTGCGCGGCGCGCGCGCGGCACGCCACGCATCGCCGGGCGACTGCTGCGCCGCGTGCGGGATTTTGCCGAGGTTGAGCGTGCGCCAACCGTCACACGCGCCGTCGCCGATGCGGCGCTGACCCGGCTGGACGTGGACGCCATCGGCCTCGACGCGCTGGACAGACGCTATCTGAACGTGATCGCCAACGGTTTTTCCGGCGGCCCTGTCGGCATCGAGACGATCGCGGCCGCCCTGTCCGAACCGCGCGACGCCATCGAGGACATTGTCGAGCCCTACCTGTTGCAGCAGGCATTCATCCAGCGCACCCCGCGCGGCCGCGTGCTGACCGGGCACGCCTGGAAGCACATGGGGCTTGAGCCGCCGTTAAACATGGTCGCCGTTCAGGCCGGGTTGTTCGACGGGGAGTGAGCGGAGCGAAAAACGAGCGGCGGATTGCAGATCGACGAATCGCAAGGCGCGCCGGCAAAGGCAGGTCGGCGCGACACAAAACGCCGGTTTTTCAGCGCATCAAGCGTCATTCGCCTTCTTGATCAGGAACCGGTGGCCGCCTTGCACGGCATCCGTCCGGACAAGCTCATGCCCGGCCTCGCGGCAGAAATGCGGGATGTCGATGACGGCGAGCGGGTCGGTTGTTTCCACCCACAGGAAAGCGCCGGGGGCCATGTCGAGCAGGCGGCGGCGCGCCTTCAGCACAGGCAACGGGCAGTTGAGTCCGCGCAGATCATAGGTTTCCGCAATGTCGGAGCTTGGTGCTGCGGCATCCACCATCAGCCGCCCCAGACCTTCCACCACGGTTTCTTCTTCTGCTCGAAGGGGAGCGGCGCGCCGGTCGAGGCTGTGAGCGATCCCGCATCCGGATTGGGTTGCGGTATGGGTGTTCCATCGGCAGCCGTTGCGCGGTCCACAGTCGGCGCGGCGGTGGGTTCACCCGTGCCGACGCGGCCTGCCGTAGCCCCTGTCGCAGCCTGCGGCTGGGCTTCCCTTGTCTGGACCTGCCCGGTGTCGGCGGCAGTCACGGGCGCAACCCCTGCCGCCGGAGCGCCAGCGCGGTTGGTTTCCTCGATGGCGGCGACGGTTGTTGCCATCTCGCCGCCGCCAAATCGCACGGCATCGGGTGCGGGCTCCGTCCCTGCTGCGGGTGCGGCAGATTGCGGCTTGGCGGCGACGTCCACCGGCGCGCCGTCGGGGCCAAGTTTCGGCGGCTCGCGCGACACGGTCTCGCCGCGATTGCGTCGCTTCGACCAATCGGCGACAAGCTTTGCTTCCTTCAGCCCAAGGACAGAGGGTGCGGGGGGCGCATACGACTTCTTTTCGATGGCCGCCGTCATCTCGGCGTTGAAATCCGCCTTGTAGGATTGCAGCGCGGCAGCCAGCGCCGGCGGGTTTTCATCAGGCTTGCAGGCTTCCATCGGAGCGTCACCGGAGGTCACACCGGCCGCGAATGTGTATTTCTTGTCGCAGACACCGACACGTGGCGGAACCTTGGTCAGTTCGAACAGGTCGTAGCCTTCTTTCAGGTTCTGCCAGAATGCGTAGTTCGGATCGTTGCGGTAACGCGCCATGTTCTCCGGCGTCATCCGGAACGGGAAGGCCTGCATCTGGAAGCTTTTCTGCCCGCCATTGAAGGCGAAGCGGGCGAATGCGAAGATTTCTTCCATCTGCGGATCGGTCATGGAGTAGCAGCCGGCCGACGAGCAGGCGCCATGCACCATCAGATGCGTGCCATAGCGGCCGTTGGCGCGGTCAAACGCGTTGGGAAAGCCGGTGTTGAACGCCAGATGATATTTCGAGTTGGGGTTCATCTGGCCAGGCGTGATGGCGTAAAACCCCTCAGGTGCCTGGCGGTCCCCTTCAACAAATTTCGGTCCCAATTCGCCCGACCATTTGCAGATTTCATAGTCCGCAATCTTGGCGTAGCGGCCATTGGAGGCGCGCTTCCACACTTCAAGGACATTTTCTTCCTTGAAGATGCGGATGGCGATGGGCGATTGCCGCGTCATGCCTTGCGCGCGCATTTCGCGCAGGATGCGTTCCGGCAGATCCTTCTGCGCCTTTGGGGCCAGATCGTCGAAATCCGCATCCTGGCAGGCCGCCAGAAACAGCGCCGCCACAAAAGCCAGAACGATGCGGATGAGATTGGCCGGACGCATGGGACGACGTTAACCTTTACAAACCCTTGGTCAGATGGTTTTGCCCAACGAACATTGAAAAACGCTTAGCGGGACATGTGCCTGCGGCCACCCCACCCGAATCAAACCGCGAAGGCCGAATTATGGCCGACGCGTGGCGGCGCTCAAAGCGAACGGCCGATATCGAGGAACTTGGCACGGCGTGCCTCGCGCAAATCGGTGCCTGAGGCAAGCAATTCGCGCAAGGCGGAGTCGATGGCACGGCCCGTCGCATCGATGGCGGCAGCCTTGTCCCGGTGCGCGCCGCCCTGCGGTTCGGGAATGATGCCGTCGATGATCTTCAGTTGCAGCAGGTCCTGCGCGGTGATCTTCATCGATTGCGCCGCATCCTTGGCCCGTGTGGAATCCCGCCACAGTATCGAGGCGGCACCCTCCGGCGAGATGACCGAGTAAATCGCATGTTCCAGCATGTGGACGCGGTTGGCTGTCGCAATTGCGATCGCGCCGCCGGAGCCCCCCTCGCCGATGATGACGGAAACCACCGGCACCTTCAGGTTGAGGCAGGCCTGCGTGGCGCGCGCGATCGCCTCGGCCTGTCCGCGCGCTTCGGCGTCCAGCCCGGGGTAAGCGCCTGCCGTATCCACCAGCGTCACGACCGGGATCTGGAACCGGTCGGCCATGTCCATGATGCGCACGGCCTTGCGGTAGCCTTCGGGCTTGGCCATGCCGAAATTGTGCTTGAGGCGCGATGCGGTGTCGGCTCCCTTTTCCTGACCGATGATCGCCACAGACTGGCCACGGAACCGCCCGAACCCCGCGACAATCGCCGCGTCCTCGGCGAAATTGCGGTCACCGGCGAGCGGCTGGAAGTCGGTGACGAGGCCCGAAATGTAGTCGTTGCAATGCGGCCTGTCGGCGTGGCGGGCAACCTGCGCCTTCTGCCAGGGCGTCAATGCCTTGTAGATTTCGGCGAGCGTCTCCTTGGACTTCTTTTCAAGCCGTTTGATCTCGGCATCGAGATCAACCTCGCTTGAGCCCGCGCTCATGGTCTTCAGTTCAAGGATTTTGCCGTCAATGTCGGAGACGGGCTTCTCGAAATCGAGATATTGGTAAGCCACGCGCGGGCCTCTCTTCAAGTTTTGCGCTCACATAAGCGGCGCGGCGCGCGCGTGCAAGCCGAACGGCCCGCTCACCCGTCGCGCGCCAGCGGATGATGCGACTTGACCAGCGCGGCCAGACGTTCTGCCAGCACGTGCGTGTAGATCTGCGTGGTGGAAATGTCGGCATGGCCGAGCAATTGCTGCACCACGCGCAAATCCGCGCCGTTTTCCAGCAGATGCGTTGCAAAGGCATGGCGCAGCACATGCGGCGACAGATCGGCGGCGGCAAGCCCGGCACGTGCGGCAAGCCCTTTCAACTCGCGCGCAAACACCTGGCGTGACAAATGGCCGGATGCGCCATCGGCTGGAAACAAGGGGGCCGCCTCATGCGTCATGCCGTCCGGGTCGATCTGTGCGAGCCACGCCTGCACGGCGGCGCGCGCCGGGCCGGTGAGCGGCAGCATCCTGTCCTTGCCGCCCTTGCCGCGCACGATGAAGAGGTCGGCCGAACCGCGCGCCACGCGCACAGGCAGCGCCACAAGCTCCGACACGCGCAGTCCCGTGGCGTACAGCGTTTCCACCAGCGCATGCAGCCGCAAGCCCGCAAGACTGTCGCGTGCTTCCAGTTCCGCCCGCGTCAGCAAGGCTGTCACATCGCCCATGCTCAACGTTTTCGGCAGGCTGCGCGCCTTGGCGGGTGAGGCGAGCGTCGCCGTCGGGTTGTCACCGCGCAGATTGTCGGAAAACAGGAAGCGGTAGAACTGCCTCAGGCTTGAAAGCCTGCGCCGCCGCGTGGCGGGCGCAAGCCCGGCTTTGGCCATGCCCTGCGCAAGCTGTTCCAGTTCATCGCGGTTCGCACCCATCAGGCCGGATGCGCCTTTGCCCAGACCGGTCGCCGCCTCCTCAAGGTCGCGCCGGTAAGCGTCGAGCGTGTTTTGGGACGCGCCGCGCTCGGCGCTCATCATTTCAAGGAAGCTCTCGATGGCGTCGCGGTCACGCATGGGGATCAGCCTTCTCCGTCAACCATCGCTGCCGGGCAGTTGCACCGGCACCGTGATCTCGCGCTGCGGCGGATCCACGAAATTGGCAATCGCATAGACCGCGCCGTAAAAGCAGGCCGTGACAAGGGCGAGTGCCACAATGAGGCGGGTCAACGTCGGCATGGCACACGGGTTTCAGCGCGTTACGGGACGGGAGAGCATCGCTTATGCGGCGCAGATGCCATACGCGCAAGCATTGCAGCTTGACCTTGCCTGCCAATCATTGTGAAAGCGCTGGCCTTGAGGGGTGCTTCACATGGATACGACGGAACTGGCCTGGGTTGCCAACAGCGCACGCATCATCCGCGGATTGATCGGCAAGCGGCCGGTCGTGCTGGTGGGCCTGATGGGCTCGGGCAAATCGACCATCGGCCGCAAGCTGGCGCAGGTGCTGGATGTCGACTTCTATGACTCTGACGCCGAGATCGAGGCGGCCGCGCACATGTCGGTGAAGGACCTGTTTGCCAAATATGGGGAGCCGGAGTTCCGCGCTTTGGAGCAGCGCGTGATGCTGCGCCTGATGAATGACGGCCCCCGCGTGATTTCCACCGGCGGCGGCGCGTTCATGAATGCGGACATCCGCGCCGCCGTGCAGGAGCGCGGCATCGCCATCTGGCTTGACGCCGAATTGAACGTGCTGATGGAGCGCGTCGGCCGCCGCGAAACGCGGCCGCTTCTGCAAAACGATGACCCGGAAGGCACGATGCGCGCGCTGATGGACAAGCGCTACCCGGTCTATGCCGAAGCGCCGATCCGCGTTGTTTCGCGCAACGAGAAGAAGGACGTGATGGCCGCCGAAGTGGTGGAGGCCTTGCGCAACTGGCTGGAACAGGATGCGGAGACCCGCCTCGCCAGCGCCGCGACCGTATCGTGAGCGCGGACCTGACAACCGTCCCGGTCACGCTCGGCGACCGAAGCTACGACATCCTGATCGGCGGCGGCCTGCTGCAGCGTGCGGGAACCGAAATCGCCGCGCGCCTGCCCGGCATACGCGTTGCGATCATCACTGACGGGAATGTCGGCCCGCTGCATGCGCCGGTGCTGGAAGCGTCACTGGCCGCGTCGGGCATCGGCTTCACGCGCATCACGCTGCCGGCGGGTGAAAAGACCAAATCCTACGGCCATTTCGCCGAAGCCTGCGACGCGGTGATCGCGGCGAAACTCGAACGGCGCGATGCCGTTATCGCGTTTGGCGGCGGCGTCATCGGCGACCTGGCCGGGTTTGTGGCGGCAAGCGTCCGGCGCGGCATGGCCTTCATCCAGATGCCGACGAGCCTTCTGGCGCAGGTCGACAGTTCGGTCGGCGGCAAGACGGGGATCAATTCAGCCCATGGCAAGAACCTGATCGGCGCATTCTGGCAGCCGAAACTTGTGATCGCCGACACCGACACGCTGGAAACACTTGCCCCGCGCGAATTCCGCGCCGGATATGCGGAAGTGGTCAAATACGGCCTGATCGACAGGCCGGACTTCTTTTCCTGGCTGGAGGAAAACCGCGCGGCGGTGTTTGCCGACGGCGCGGCGCGGGCCCGGGCCATCGCCGAAAGCTGCCGCGCCAAGGCCGAAGTCGTGGCGCGCGACGAGCACGAGACGGGCGACCGCGCGCTGCTCAACCTCGGCCACACCTTCGGCCATGCCATCGAAGCCGCAGCCTCCTATGATGGCGAAGCGATTGTGCATGGCGAGGGCGTCGCCATCGGCATGTCGATGGCGCATCACTTTTCAGTGGAACTCGGCCTCTGCGCACCGACCGATGCGGCGCGGGTCGATGCGCATCTGCGCGCGGCCGGATTGCCAGTCCGCATCGCCGAGCTTGGCGGCCACAACAGCGCTGCGGCGCGCGCCTTGGCGGAACTGACGCCGCGGCGCATGCTGGACCTGATGGCGCAAGACAAGAAGGTTGTCCGCGGCGCACTGACCTTCATCCTGACACGCGGCATCGGCCAATCCTTCATTGCCAGGGATGTGCCAGTGGATGCCGTTTCGGCTTTTCTCGACAAGCGGTTGAATGCGGCGGCCTGATCGGCATTCTGGCTGCCATCATTGTAATCTGACCAGTAGCATCATCGAGCCGGAGGCTGGATCATGGGTGAATTGTGGATTGCAGCGGCCGGAGTGGTGGTCTGCCTGTGCTTTTCCTTCCTGTTTTCAGGTTCGGAAACAGCACTGACAGCCTCCTCCAAGGCTAGGCTGCATGCGCTCGAAGCCAATGGCGACGCGCGCGCCGCCCTCGTCACGCGGTTGACGGAGAAGAAGGACAGGCTGATCGGCGCGCTGCTCGTCGGCAACAATCTTGTCAACACGCTCGCCGCCTCGCTGACGACGTCGATCCTGATCGCGTTATTCGGTGACGCGGGCGTCGTCTACGCCACCATCATGGTGACGGTGATGCTGGTCATCCTGTCGGAGATCCTGCCGAAAAGCTGGGCGATCTCCGCGCCGGAGCGCTTCGCCCTGTTCGTTTCGCCCTTCGTGCGCGCTGTCGTGTTCCTGTTTGGCGGCATTTCCAGCGTCGCCAACGCCATCGTGCGCGGGCTGCTTGGCCTGTTCGGGATAAGGCTTGACGCCAACATGCTCGACACCTCGGCCCATGAGGAGTTGCGCGGCACGGTGGAAGTGCTGCACCGGGAAGGCTCATTCGTGAAGGCCGACCGCGACCGGCTCGGCGGTCTGCTCGATCTGGAAGAACTCGAAGTCGCGGATCTGATGATCCACCGCACGAAGGTGCGCTCGATTGATGCCGATGAGACGCCAGCCGAGATCGTCGCGCAGGTGCTTGCCTCGCCCTACACGCGCATGCCCGTCTGGCGCGAGGACAATGACAACATCATCGGCATCCTGCATGCCAAGGATGTGCTGCGCGCGTTGTCAGCGGCGGGCAATGATGCGGCGAAGCTCGACATCTCGAAAATCATGACGCCACCCTGGTTCGTGCCGGACACCACGCCGATCAAGGAACAGTTGAACGCGTTCCTGCGCCGCAAGACCCACATGGCCATAGTCGTGGACGAGTATGGTGAGATGGAGGGCCTCGTCACGCTGGAAGACATCATCGAGGAGATCGTCGGCGACATCGCCGACGAGCATGACACCGAGGTTGCCGGCGTGAAGCCGCAGCCTGATGGCTCGGTCATTGTCGAGGGGAATGTACCGATCCGTGACCTCAACCGCGCGCTGGACTGGAGCCTGCCGGACGATGATTTCAACACGATCGCCGGCCTCGTCATCCATGAGGCGAAGACGATCCCCGACGAAAAGCAAGTGTTCACCTTCCACGGCAAGCGAATTACGGTCTTGAAGAAAGACAAGAACCGCGTCGCGCGCCTGCGCATCAAGCCGGTGTGAGGCTTGCCCTCACCAGTGCGTTGCTCACCACCGCGTCGGCTCGCCCGGCGCGGCGGCCTCGATGGCCAGCGCGTGGAGTTCGCCCGCCATTTCCTCTCTCAGAAGCGCGGTGATGGCGCGGTGCCGCTCGACGCGGCTTCTGCCAGCAAAGGCGGCGCTTTCGATGCGGACACGGAAATGCGTTTCGCCGCGCCCGTTGAATTTTTCCTGATGCCCGGCATGCATATGGCTCTCATTGATCACCTCGAAACGTATCGGCGCGAAGGCTTCCGTCAGCCGCGTGGTGATGGCGTCAGTGATGGGGGTCGGGGTTTGCGGCATTTCGGAAACGGGTGATCCAATCATCGTCCAGTCCTGTCATGCGCCGGGAGGCGTTTGGTTCGGCCAGCAACATTAGCTGCATTTTTAGCGCGCGTCATGCTACACGGCCGGGTTTCGAGCCCGGTGGCCCGGAGGCACTATCCCCGCCTAAAGTGACGGGCCGGTTTGGCCCGACCGGCGTGACTTGCTAGGACTTGGGGCGTGACTATTCGCTGATTCGCGCACCGCCCTTGCGTCAAAATGCGCAACACAGATGACAGGTTTTCCCGGATGACCGAACCGCTGCCGGCCGCCCCCACGCCCGATGACTATGGCGCCGATTCCATCAAGGTTCTCAAGGGCCTTGATGCCGTGCGCAAACGCCCCGGCATGTATATCGGCGATACCGATGATGGCTCGGGCCTGCACCACATGGTGTATGAAGTGGTCGACAACGCCATCGATGAGGCGCTGGCCAAACATGCCGACCTCGTGACGGTGACGCTCAACGCCGACGGCTCCTGCACCGTGACCGACAATGGGCGCGGCATCCCGACCGCCGTCAAGGACGACGACGACCACGAGCCGAAGCGTTCGGCCGCCGAAATCGTCATGACGGAGTTGCATGCGGGCGGCAAGTTTGATCAGAACTCCTACAAGGTGTCCGGCGGCCTGCATGGCGTCGGCGTCTCGGTTGTCAACGCGCTTTCCACCTGGCTGAAGCTGAAGATCCGCCGCGCGGGCAAGGTGCATGAAATGTCCTTCACCATGGGCGTGCCGGACGCTCCGTTGAAGGTGACGGGCGACGCCGGAACCGCCACGGGCACCGAATTGTCGTTCCTGCCCTCGCCGGAAACCTTCACCCGGACCGAATTCTCTTTTGAGACGCTGGAACACCGCCTGCGCGAACTGGCGTTCCTCAATTCCGGTGTCCGCATCATCCTGACGGACGCCCGCCACGCCGACGAGAAGCGCGTGGAGTTGATGTATGAGGGCGGGCTGGAAGCCTTTGTCCGCTATCTCGACCGCTCCAAGAAGCCGCTCGTCTCGGCCCCGATCACCTTCACCGGCGAGAAGGACGGCATCGGCGTCGAAGTGGCCCTGTGGTGGAATGACAGCTACCACGAAAACACCCTGTGCTTCACCAACAACATCCCGCAGCGCGATGGCGGCACGCATCTGGCGGGCTTCCGCGGCGCGCTGACACGGCAGGTCATCGGCTATGCCGAAAGCTCGGGCATATTGAAAAAGGAAAAGGTTCAGCCAACCGGCGATGACTGCCGCGAAGGGCTGACAACCGTCCTCTCGGTCAAGGTGCCGGACCCGAAATTCTCGTCGCAGACCAAGGACAAGCTCGTCTCGTCGGAAGTGCGCCCCGTGGTCGAAAGCTTCGTCAATGAAGCGCTCGGCAATTGGTTCGAGGAACATCCGGCGGAGGCCAAGCAGATCGTCTCGAAGGTGGTGGAGGCGGCGGCGGCCCGTGAAGCCGCCCGCAAGGCGCGCGAACTGACGCGGCGCAAGGGCGCGCTCGACATCGCCTCGTTGCCCGGCAAGTTGGCGGATTGCCAGGAGCGTGATCCGGCGAAATCCGAACTGTTCCTCGTCGAAGGGGATTCGGCGGGAGGCTCGGCCAAGCAGGGCCGCTCGCGCGAGTTCCAGGCCATCCTGCCATTGCGCGGCAAGATCCTCAATGTCGAACGCGCCCGCTTTGACAAGATGCTGTCAAGCCAGGAAATCGGCACGCTGATCACTGCGCTCGGCACCGGCATTGGCAAGGATGAGTTCAATCCGGGCAAGCTGCGCTATCACAAGATCATCATCATGACCGACGCCGACGTGGACGGCGCGCATATCCGCACGCTTCTGCTCACGTTCTTCTTCCGCCAGATGCAGCCGCTGATCGAAAACGGCCATCTCTATATCGCGCAGCCGCCGCTCTACAAAGTGACGCGGGGCAAATCTTCGCAATATCTGAAGGACGAACGCGCGCTGGAGAATTACCTTGTCGAAACGGGCCTCGACGCGGCAACGCTGACATTGGCTTCGGGCGAGGTGCGCAGCGGCGCCGATCTGCGCGCGCTGGTCGACGAGGCGCTGACGGTGAAATCGCTGATGGCGAACCTGCACTCGCGCTACAGCCGCACCGTCGTGGAACAGGCGCTGATTGCCGGCGCGCTCGATCCGGCGGTGCTGGAGGATGCGGCAGCCGCTTCCGGCATGGCCGACCGCATCGCCTCGCGGCTCGACGCGCAAGCCGAGGAATTCGAGCGCGGCTGGACGGGCGAGGCGCTTGCCGATCATGGCGGCTACCGGCTGATGCGCACGCTGCGCGGCGTCAAGGAAGTCGCCAATCTCGATGCCGGGCTGCTGCGTTCGGCTGATGCGCGGGCCTTGCACCGCCATCATGCCAGCCTTGGCGAAGCGTTCGCCGGTGTGGCGGTACTGCGGCTTGGCAATGCCTCGACGCAGGTTCAAGGCCCGGCCGCCCTGCTTGACACCGTCTTTGCCGCCGGCCGCAAGGGCATCGCGCTGCAACGCTACAAGGGCTTGGGCGAAATGAACGCAGAGCAATTGTGGGAAACCACGCTCGATCCGAACGTGCGAACCTTGCTCAAGGTGAAGCTCATGGACGCGACCGACGCCGATACGGTGTTCTCCAGCCTGATGGGCGACGACGTCGAACCGCGGCGTGATTTCATCCAGGACAATGCGCTCAGCGTCGCCAACCTCGATTTGTGATCGGCGCGGCACGGCGGCTCCCGGATCAAACGGGCTGGCGCAGCGCAGCCTTGGCTTGGTCCGCCGCCCAGCGCGCCTCATTGGCCTCGATTGCGGCGATGCGTTCTGCGGTTTGTGGATGGCTGCGCAGCCATTCCATGCCGCCCGCGCCATGCGAGCCCGTCAGGCGATCAAGTTTGGCAAACAAGCTCTTTTGCGGGCCAGCACCGATGCCGGACTTGATGAGCAGTGCCGTGGCGTAGGCATCCGCCTCGAACTCGTCGCGCCGTGACAGCTTCGCCCGCACGGCGCCCGCTATGAAGTTCGCGATCATCAGCCCGATGCCGGGCAAGACGCGGTTAAGCACACCAGCGAGCACCATGGTCACCACATTGCCGCCGGTGAAATCAATCATGCGCCGACGCGAGTGGCCGAGCGCCACATGGCCAAGCTCATGGGCGATGACGCTGGCGATTTCCTCCGGCGTGACATCGCCGCGCGCCATGCGTTTCAGGAATCCGCGCGTGATGAAGATGCGCCCGTCCGGCCCGGCAAGGCCGTTCACCATGTCATCCTCGAACACATGCACGGTGATGGCGGGCAGGGACAGGGCCGCGGCCATGGCGTCTGTCAGCCGGGCGATGGCAGGGTCGCGCAGCGGGCGGCTCTTCCGGTCGAGCATGGACTTTGTCCGCCAGACGGAAAACCGCATGGAGACAATGCCATAGGCGAGCGCAAGCAAAAGGGGCAGGATGTAGGCCATGCCCGCAACATGGGGAGTGGCGCGACGATTGAAAAGACCGCGCCCGCCGGTCATGCGGTCGCAGCCGACGTGCCGGATGGCGGACGGGCGCCGGCTCAGGTCCGGTCAGGCTGATGCAGGTCAGCCAAGCGCGTCCCAGGCGCTCATCGCCTCGGCGCCATAAATGGCCGACGGCCCGCCGCCCATGTAGATCGCAACCGCGATCGTCTCGGCGATCTCCTCGCGGGTGGCGCCGAATTTCTTGGCCGCCTTGGTGTGGAAGGCGAGGCAGCCATCACAACGCGCCGCAATGCCGATGCCGAGCGCGATCAGTTCCTTGGTCTTGGAATCGAGCGCTCCCGGCGCGATTGCCGCGCGCGCCAGTTCCGCAAAAGCCTTTGACACGGCTTCCGGCATGGCCTTGCGGTTGACAGCCATGCGGGCATTGGTCTGGTCGGTGAAGGCGGCCCAGTCGGTTTCAGCCATGGTGCGCTCCTGCGATTGTATATTAAAATTTCTGTATATTAAACATGACACATTCAAGACGGAGACGTGCCGCCCGTCACGGTCGGGCGGCGCGCGTCCGGGTCTCGACCCTGTCAGTTCGGGAGTTGCGGCCCGCGTGCAAGCGACTGCGCCACATAGACAAGGATGGCAAAGCCGACAGCGCCCAGCAGCGCCACCCCAGCAAGCACGACAACATCGATCGGCCCGCCCATATGCTCGAAGCCGGAATTGGTCATGCCGAGCACAAAGGCGACAGCCAGCACCGCACCGACCGGCATGGACAACTGCGCCCACAGGAACTTGCGCATCGACATGCGCCGATCCCGGATGAGCACATAGAGATAGCCAAGCGTGATGAGGCCGGCGAGCGCCACCATCGCCCAGAACATGCCCTTGCCGAACATGTCTTCGAAGACGGCGAGCAGGGTGTCGAGCGTGAGTTCCTTCATGGCATCCTCCTTTTCAAGCGCGGCCGCGCAGCATGGCGTTGTAGGTTGGCTTCAAAGCCACTTCCTTCATCAGCCATGAGATCCAGAGTTCCTCCAGCGGCGCGATCACGCCGGGAAAGGACGGGACCAGATTGTCCTTGTAGTCGAACTCGACCAGCATCGCCTTGCCAACGCGGGTGATGAGCGGACAGGACGTGTAGCCGCCATAAGTTGCCGTCGATTCCGTACCCGAAATCGTGGCAACCAGATGGTCCACCGCCACAGGCACCTGCCATTTGACGGAAGCCGCAGTCTTGCCTTTGGGCACGCCGGCAACATCGCCCACCGCAAAGACTTCCGGAAAGCGCGCATGGCGCAAGGTCGCAGGGTCCACTTCAAGCCAGCCCTGCCCTTTCCATTTGTCTTTCCACGGAAGGGGCGACTGCTGGATCACGTCGGGCGCGCGCATCGGCGGAATCACATTGATGAAGTCGAACGCCACCTCTTCAGGGCCTTCCAGCGTCTTGAAGGTGGCAACCTTTCTTTCGGCGTCGATGGCGGTCAGTGTTTTTTCGAAATGGGCTTCGATGCCGCGCTCGCCAAACAGCATGCGGACTTTCTCGGCAACGATCGGCACCGAGAACAGCGCCTTTTGCGGCGCGTAATAGAGAAACTTGGAATTGCCGCGCGTTCCGGCCTTCGACGCGTAATCTTCCGTCAGGAACGCATATTTCAGCGGCGCGCCAGCACATTTCATCTCGGTGGCCGGGCGGTGGAACAGGGCAACGCCGCCCTTTTCGTTGAAGCGCCGCATTTCGGCCCATGTGGCTGCCGCCGCATCCGGCCCGGCATAGACGGAGCCAATGCCGTTCTTGCCGATCAGGTCACGGCTCATGCCCTTGATCTCGTCATAGCGCAGCGTCAGGCCGGTCGCGACAATCAGGAAATCATAAGGGACGACGCGGCCCGTTTCGGTGACGATGGTGCGGCCATAGGCATTGATCTCGCTTGCCGCCTCCGCGATCAGTTCAACCCCGTCGGGGATCCAGTCCGCCGTTTGCGAGACGGAGTAGGTCGCGGGCTTCAACCCGGCGGCGATGAGCGTGAAGCCCGGCTGGTACCAATGCTCCTTGCGCGGATCGATGATGGTGATGCGCGCCCCGTCCAGCCGGTTGACCAGATGGCTCGCGGCGGCGGTGCCTGCGGCGCCCGCGCCGAGAATGACGATTCGCGCCTTTGTCTGAACCTTGGCGATGGCTGCCTCGGTGGCTGAACCCGTCAGAGCGGCAGCACCGGCGGCGAGGCCGAAGAACTGGCGTCGTGTGGTGGCAATCATGGCGTTCCTCCGTTGCGGCCTGTGCCGACCGCTGTATGCACTATAATGCATATGTGCAGTTCAGCATACATAAACCAAAGGATGACGCCTTGATCCGCATCAAAACGAAACCGCCGGACCAAAGGCCCGGCGGTTGAAAGAGGCTTGAATGATGGTGGGCTGGCTTATGCGCCCAGCCCCGGCAGCGCCGTCACGCCACTGGCCAGCGCCACCGTATAGGCGACATAGGCGGCAAGGAAGGCAAGGCCGGCCACGCGGCCGAGCGGCAGACGGAGCCAGAGCAGGGCAAGCAGCGCCAGCGAGACCGCCACCATGACCGGCACGTCAAGAGCAGGGAAGTTCGCGCCGACGCCTATCGGCTTCACCATGGCGGCAATGCCGAGAATGCCCAGAATATTGAAGATATTGGAGCCGATGATGTTGCCCAACGCGACGTCACCCTGGCGGCGCATGGCGGCAACGAGCGACGTCGCCAGTTCGGGCAGCGACGTGCCGACGGCCACGATCGTCAGTCCGATCACCGCTTCCGAAATGCCGAAGTCGCGCGCTATCGAAACAGCGCCGCGCACCAGCATTTCAGCGCCGGCAAAAAGGAGGGCGAATCCGAGCGCCAGCCAGCCGGCCGTCAGCCCGCCACTCATGGGCGCCGCCCTGAGGGTCTCGTCCTCGTCTTCCGCGGCCGCCCCCTGTTTGCGCCCGACCATGTAGGAATAGACGATGTAAGTGATCAGGCCGGCAAACAGGATGGCCCCGTAGAGCCGGGTGATTGCGTCACCCTGCACCATCGCCCAGACGACAAGCGCCACGCCCATGGCCTTCAGCATGTTCATGCGCGCGCCCGGGTCATAGGTGGCGATCGGCGCGACCGCCATGCAAAGGCCGAGAATGAGCAGGATGTTGGCCGTGTTCGACCCGATCACATTGCCAAGCGCGATATCCGGCGAACCGGCGAAGGCCGCGCGCAATGAAACCAGCAATTCCGGCATCGACGTGCCGAAGCCGACGACCGTCAGCGAGATGATGAGCGTCGGCAGGCCGAGCTTCTTGGCCAGCGATACGGCGCCCTTGATGAGCGCTTCGCCGCCATAGAACAGCAGGACGAGGCCCGCCGCGATGAGGAGGAGGTCGATGACCATGATCAATCCAATGTGGGGAACTGTCGACCGCGGCGGACGGTTCCCTCGACCGGCCGCCACGCAAGGCTGACTGCGACATGGGTTGCAAAGTGTCGTGTTTCAAGCTGGCGAGCGCTGCCATCGAGCGGGCCATTCAATCGAGCGTCGCGTGATGCGCGCCAGACACAGGGTCTGGTCGGAGAGCAATTCACCGGGCGGCAGCTTCATGCTTGACCGCAACGCCGCGATTGACTATGCGCTCACACGAATTTCCGCCCATGGCTGACGTCTGGCGCGTCGCAAGCGCACTGGCCCACTGTTGCGGACACGAACGTGAAAGGATCACCCCATGTCGCGCACCTGCGAGCTGACCGGCAAATCACCCATGACCGGCAATAATGTCAGCCATGCGAACAACAAGACCAAGCGCCGCTTCCTGCCGAACCTCTTGAACGTGACGCTGGCTTCTGAATCGCTCGGCCAGAACTACCGCATGCGCATTTCGGCCAACGCCTTGCGCACGGTGGAGCATCGCGGCGGTTTCGACGCCTTCCTCGTCAAGGAAGCCGACAACAACCTGTCGCAGCGCGCCCGCCTGATCAAGAAGCAGGTGGTCAAGAAGATCGCCGAGGTCGCCGCCGCCTGAGTGCGGCAGCTGGCGTGTCTCACCGGGGCGGGGTGACCCGCCCTTTTTCGTTGCTGGTGCCATCTCCCAGGATAAAAAAATGGATCGTCAAGCCGTAGCCGCACATCCGCCCTTTGCCGCCTTCGCGGCGATGATGGCGTTCATCGTGCTCGCCTCTAACCTGCTCGTCCAGTTTCCGGTGCAAGGCACGGTCGGCGGGTTCGCGCTGGCAGACCTTCTGACATGGGGCGCGTTCACTTATCCGTTCGCGTTTCTCGTCACCGATCTTGCGAACCGCGCTCATGGCCCGGCCTTCGCACGCAAGGTGGTGTTTGCCGGTTTTGCCATCGCCATCGTCTCGTCGGTCGTGCTGCCGCCAGCGTTGCAAGGTCTGGCGCTGATCGAGTTCGCGCCTGCGATCGAGCGCCTGCCGCGCATCGCGCTCGCGTCCGGCCTCGCGTTCCTCGCCGGGCAATTGCTGGATGTGGCCGTGTTCAACCGGTTGCGTCGGTCAAGCTGGTGGAAGGCACCTGCACTCGCCTCGCTTGCCGGTTCAGCCGCCGACACCGCCCTGTTCTTCTCGCTTGCCTTTGCCGCCGCCTTCACCGTTCTCGGCCCGCTCGATCCGTTTGCGTCGGAAGCGGCACCTTTGCTGGGCGTTGCCGCAACCGAAGCGCCGCGCTGGATGTCTTGGGCGCTGGGGGATTTTGCGGTAAAACTCCTGATCGCGGCAATCGCGCTTCTGCCCTACCGCCTGCTGATGGACAGGCTGGGCGTCTGGAACGGGGCGGCTTTCACTCGCTGAGCGCGAATTCCAGATACAGGTTGCGTTGCAGGATCGATTTGTTGTCATCCGAGACAAGGCTGAGCCGCGTCGTCCCGTCGGGTGCTTGCCAGATGTCGAGCCCTTCCATGTTGTCGATCTGGTGGCGCATGTCGGCTTCCAGCAGGATCTCGCCGTCGACAACCGCGCCGCTGCGGATCGCCGCGCCGTCGATGCGGCGCAGCCGCATGCGCACGCCCTTTGCCATCTGATAGGCGCGTTCGAGGATGATCAGATCTCCCGATGGCAGGAACGCGCCATCGGTGATGTCGAACTCGTTCGACCGGGCGATGCTGAACACGCCTTTTGCCGGGCCGGAGAGGACGGCGGCAAAGATGTTGCCTTTGGCGTCGATGCTCTTTTCGCTGATGGCGACAATCGCGCCGGCAAGCGGGCCATCCTCCGGCGCCTTGGCGATCGTCTCGAAGCCGCGATTGGAGCGAAGTTCGGATGCGGGAATGAGAAAATCGAGATTCTCGATGCGTCGGCCGAGCGTTTGCCCGTCGAAGGCGAAGCGCGACAGCCGGTGCCGCCTTTCAAAACCGATGACGACGGAACCCGGCTCGACAAGCAGCGATTCCGAATCCGTTTCCCATTTGGCATCCGAGATTTGGTCGTTGAGATCGGGCAGCGTGGTGAAGGTGAGGGCCGAAAAGCCGGTCGGCCGCCCGGTTTCGTCACGCAGGACTGTGCCCGTGATAAAATGGCCGGTATCGGCCACCGCCGCGAAACGTCCGCCCGCTGCGTCCAGAAAGCGGAACGACGACAAGGCCCCGAAATCGCGGTTCGGCGATGTCATGGTGAAGCCGCCGATGAAGGTCAACCGACCGAATTGGGTATCAGCCTTGCCGACGGCAAAACCCGCAATCGGGTAGGATGTGATTTCGGCGGTTGTCGTTTCGGCCACGGCGCTGCATGCGGCAAACGCAACCGCGGCGGCCGCGCAGACAAGCCGTCTCGCCCCAAGCCTCACCGCGCCGCCGCCCTGCGCGGGGCGGCGCGTTTCTGCGACCCGCCGCCGCCCCTCACCGTGTCGGTGAAGAGATCGGCCAATTGCTCGGTCATCGCGCCTGCCAGTTCCTCGGCGTCCACGATTGTCACGGCGCGCTTGTAATAGCGGGTCACATCATGGCCGATGCCGATGGCGATGAGTTCGACCGGACTTTTCCCCTCGATATGCGCGATCACGTCGCGCAGATGGCGCTCAAGATAATTGCCGGGGTTCACGCTCAAGGTGGAATCATCCACCGGCGCGCCGTCCGAAATCATCATCAGGATGCGGCGCTGCTCGCGCCGCGCAAGCAGGCGGCCATGCGCCCAGACCAGCGCCTCGCCATCGATGTTTTCCTTCAGCAACCCTTCGCGCATCATCAGACCGAGATTGCGCCGCGCGCGCCGCCAGGGCGCATCGGCACTCTTGTAGATGATGTGGCGCAAATCATTCAGCCGCCCCGGATTGGCAGGCTTGCCGCCATGAAGCCACTTCTCGCGGCTTGAGCCGCCCTTCCACGCCTTGGTGGTGAAGCCAAGGATCTCGCATTTCACCCCGCAACGCTCCAGCGTGCGCGCCAGGATGTCGGCGCAGGTTGCGGCGACCGTGATCGGCCGCCCGCGCATCGAGCCGGAATTGTCGATCAGCAACGTCACCACAGTGTCACGGAAATTCGTGTCGTGCTCGCGCTTGAACGAGAGCGGCGCAAACGAGCCGCTCATCTCATCCATGATGATGCGCGGCAATTTCGCCGGATCGATCGAGCCTTCCTCGAGATCGAACTCCCACCAGCGGTTCTGCTGCGCCATCAGGCGGCGCTGCAACCGGTTGGCGAGCCGCCCGACAACACCGGACAGATTGGCCAATTGCTTGTCAAGGAAGGCGCGCAACCGGTCGAGCTCGGCCTCATCGCAGAGGTCTTCCGCGCCGGTGATTTCGTCAAACTCTCGGGTGTGGACCTTGTAATCGGTCTGCGGGCCGGAAAAATCGGAAGGTTCGGGCCGCGCCGCCTCACCGGGCGTCATTTCGTCATCGGATTCGCTGTCATCCTCGACGAAATCATCGGCGGTCGCCTCGGCGGACTGCGTCTCGCCATCCTGCTGGTCGCTTGCGTCCTGCTCGGCGTCCTGCGCTTCGGCGTTGTCAGCACCGTCCGCCTCGTCGCCGTTTTCCGAACCGCTTTCATCCTTGGGCGGCTGCTCGTCATCCTCGTTCGATTGGTCGTCATCCTCCTCCGGCTCGTCGCCGACGGGTTCCGCCATGTCGAAGGCATGCAGCATCTCGCGCACGAGCCGGGCGAAGGCTTCCTGATCATCGAGCGCGCCGCGCATGGCGGAAAGGTCTCCGGCCTTTTCGGCGACATGGCCGCGCCACAGATCGACGACGCCCTTGGCGGCGGGCGGCACGGCGCGCCCTGTCAGCGCCTCGCGCAGCAGCATCGCGACGGCATCCGCCATCGGCGCCTCCTCGCGCGAGCGCACCGCGCCGAAATTCGCCTTGCGGTATTTGTCTTCCAGCATCAGCGCCAGATTGTCGCCGACGCCATCCATGGCGTTCGCGCCGATCGCCTCTATGCGCGCCTGCTCGGCGGCGTCATACACGGCGCGCGCCTCGGGGCTTTCAGGCATCAAGCTCGCATGGACACGGCCATTGTGGCGGCTCTTGCGCAAGGCCATCGCATCGCCGATGCCACGCGCGATGCCGATTTCCTCAGGCGTCGGCTTGCGCGAAAACTCGGGCAGCCGCGCCACATTGCCTGTGAGCACCGGCTTGTCACGGGAAAAACCGACTTCGAGATCGGGCGATTCGGCGAGCGCACGCACGCAGCCCGTCAGCGCGCGTTTCAGCGGCTCCGACAATGCGGCCTGTGGCCCGCCTGTGCGCGCATTGTCACCCGGCCCGGCCATCGGGGCCTACCCCAGCACGAGGGAGGCTGCGCTTTCGGGAAGCTCCTTGCCGAAGGCGCGCTGATAGAACTCGGCGACGAGCGGCCGCTCCAGCTCGTCGCATTTGTTGAGGAAGGTCAGCCGGAACGCCATGCCGACATCCTGGAAGATCGTGGCGTTTTCCGCCCAGGTGATCACCGTGCGCGGGCTCATCACGGTGGAGAGGTCGCCATTGATGAAGGCCGAGCGCGTCATCTCGGCCACGCGCACCATGCGGCTGATGGTGACGCGGCCCTCCGCCGTGTCGAACGCCTTGGCCTTCGCCGTCACGATGGCCGCCTCCTTGTCATGCGGCAGATAGTTCAGGACCGTGATGATCGACCAGCGGTCCATCTGCGCCTGGTTGATCTGCTGCGTGCCATGATAGAGCCCGGTCGTGTCACCGAGGCCGACCGTGTTGGCGGTGGCGAAGATGCGGAAGGCGGGGTGCGGCGTGATGACCCGGCTCTGGTCGAGCAGCGTCAGGCGGCCGGAGGATTCAAGCACGCGCTGGATGACGAACATCACGTCCGGGCGGCCGGCGTCATACTCGTCGAACACCAGCGCCACATTGTGCTGATAGGCCCATGGCAGGATGCCGTCCTTGAACTCGGTCACCTGCTTGCCGTCGCGCACCACGATCGCATCCTTGCCGACAAGGTCGATGCGGGAAACGTGGCTGTCGAGGTTGATGCGCACGCAGGGCCAGTTCAGCCGCGCCGCCACCTGTTCGATATGGGTCGATTTGCCGGTGCCGTGATAACCCGACACCATCACGCGGCGGTTGTAGGCGAAGCCCGCAAGGATCGCCAGCGTCGTCGCCGGGTCGAACAGGTAGTCCGGATCAAGGTCGGGCACATGGCTGTCACGCTCGGAATAAGCGGGCACCACCATGGAAGAGGCAAAGCCGAACACATCCGCGACCTTCACCGTCACATCGGGCATGTTCATCAGGTCGCGGTCATGTCTGTTCATCGTAAGGCCCGTATCCGGTCAAGCATCAAGCGCCCGGCAGGGCGCGATCTGGGAGAAGCCGCCGCTATAGCCCGAATGGGCGGCGCTGCGAAAGGGCGCAAATGGCGCAATGACAGGGCTTTGACCAGTGACCTCCCAAGAGAAATCCCTTCACCCTGAGGTGCTTTTACCCTCAGTGCTTCGAGGCTTCCCCGCACGAAGTGCGGGGTCGCACCTCAGCATGAAGGGGAAAAGCCTCGAAGGGTCGATCACGTGTAACATCCAGCTTGAAGATGCGACGCATCAGCAGTGCCCGGCCTTCTTCAGCAGGCGGTACGCCTGGATGACATCCTGCAACCGCTCTTCGGACCCCTTCTGGCCGCCATTGGAATCGGGGTGGTGCTGCTTGACCAATTCCGTGTAGCGCGCGCGGATCGCTTCGCCCTCGGCATTGTCATTGAGCCCGAGCGTGCGAAGCGCCTTGCGCTCCAACGGCTTCATGGCGCGCGCGCGCACCGGCGCTGACCCGTCACCGAACGGGTTTTCGCCAACCTTCTTGTAATAGCCCGCCCGGCCGGAGCGCACCTGCGCGAAATTGGCCGACGCCTTCACCTGCCCTGCCGACCCCATCTGCCATGTCGGGCGGTGGCCGGTCAGCGCGTCCTTCTGGAATTGCGCGATCTCGGTATCGCCAAGACCGGAGAAGTAATTGTAATTCTTGTTGTAATCGCGCACGTGGTCCACGCAGAACATGAAGAACTCGCCTTCGCGCTTGCGCCCGGCCGGGGCGCGATGCGTGGCGGGCCTTGTGCAGCCCTCCCATTGGCAGCAAGCCGAAGGCGGCGTCTCCTCCGGCTTCGCCTTGCGCTGGATGCGGATCTTGTCGTGGATTTTGGAATCGAAAGCCATGGCTGCTATCTACGGAACCGCCCGCCAACAGACAAGGCGGCTGATGCTCGCACCGCGATCCAAATGGCCGGGCCTGCATGCGCGGGCTTGGCGGCGGAACGGTCATGCCATGCGATTGACCTGCACTGCGATTTCTCTAGTTTACGTTCACGTAAAAAGTGCGTTGCCACCCGCCTCGTCAATCCGGCTTCGAGCATGAACCTCATCCTCCGCATGATCATGGTGTTTGCCGCCGCCTTCCTCGGCCGCAAGACGCATTTCGACGATGTCCACCGGTTGCGTTTCACCGTGCTGCCCAATGATCTCGACACCAATCTGCACATGAACAATGGCCGCTATCTGACGCTGATGGATCTGGGCCGCGTCGACATGATGATCCGCTCCGGGCTGATCCGCGCGATCATGAGCGAGAAGTGGATGCCGGTCATCGCCGGTGTGTCGATGATCTACCGCCGCTCGCTGAACCCTTTCGAGCGTTACACGCTGGAAACCCGCGTGCTCGGCTGGGATGACCGTTGGGCCTATCTTGAACAGACTTTCATCAATGCCAAGGGGGAATTGTCGGCGCGCGGATTTGTCAAGGCGGCATTTCTTCAGGCCGGCAAGCGGCTCGACATGGATGTTGTGGTGCGTGCCGGCGGCGCGGCAGGGCCGTCACCGATGCTGGACGATGCGCTGCTGGCGCTGTTTCCGAAAGCGGCGTAGTCGGCAGCCCGTTTTGTCGGCCTGCCCTTTGAGTTGCCGCAAACGGCCCTAAATCAAGGCCATGAGCACCATTTCCGCCGCCCGCCCCGCTTTGCCATTCACGCCGCCGGCCCCCGTGCCGCGCAAGCGCACCGTCATACCGTCCATGCTGCAGGTGATCCGCACGGTCTACCGCAACCCGCTCGAACTCTGGGGCGAGCCGTCCTACGAGGACCGTTGGATCACCACCGAGTTTCTCGGCATGAAAACCCTGATCGTCAATGATCCGGGGCTGATCCGCCATGTGCTGGTGGAGAATGTCGCCAATTACAAAATGGCGCGGCTGCGCCAAACCATTCTCCGGCCCATCCTGCGCGACGGGTTGCTGACGGCCGAGGGTGATGTGTGGAAGCGCTCGCGCAAGGCGATGGCACCGGTGTTCACGCCGCGCGCCATTTTCGGCTTCGCACCCGCGATGAAGGCGAAGACCGAAACCTTCATCACGCGCTACCGTGACGGCGTTGTCAGCGACATCGCCCATGACATGACGCTACTCACCTATGAGATCCTCGCCGAGACCTTGTTTTCCGGCGAAGTGGCAGGCCAGCCCGGCGCTTTCGCGCGCGAGATCGAGACCCTGTTTGAAACGATGGGGCGGGTCGATCCGCTCGACGTGGTCAACGCGCCCGACATCATCCCGCGCTGGACCCGGATGCGCGGTCGGCGCTCGCTTGCCTTCTTCCGCGCCATCGTCACCGACACGGTGGCGGCGCGCCAGAAGGCGATGGCGTCCGGAACGGCGGTTCCCGATGATTTCCTCACGCTGCTGCTGAAGGCCGAAGGGCCGGCCGGCGGCGGGGAAGGCCTGACACGGGCCGAGATCGAGGACAACATCATCACCTTCATCGGTGCCGGCCACGAGACAACGGCGCGCGCGCTCGGCTGGACGCTCTATCTGCTGGCCAACGCGCCCGATGAATTGCATCTGATCGAAGACGAGATCGATGCCTTCTTTGACGCCGCGCAACGCCCCCCGCATGAATGGTTGGACGCGCTGCCGAAAACACGCGCTGCCTTCGAGGAGGCGATGCGGCTCTATCCGCCCGCCCCTTCCATCAACCGCGCGGCGATCGCGCGTGACACATACAAGACACTTGTGATCGAGCCGGAAACAACCGTGCTCATCATGCCGTGGACGCTGCACCGGCATGTCACGCTCTGGGACAATCCGCGCGCCTTCGTGCCCTCGCGCTTCTGGCCGGAAAACCGCGACAAGCTCGACCGGTTCCAATATCTGCCGTTCGGCGCGGGCCCGCGCATCTGCATCGGCGCGACTTTCGCCCTGCAGGAAGCCGTCATCGCGCTGGCGCTGATGCTGAAACGCTTCCGGTTCGAGATGACGGAGGCCTGCAACCCCTGGCCAGTGCAGAAACTGACAACGCAGCCGCAGGGCGGGCTGATGATGCGGGTCAAACCGCGCTGATCAGCCTTGCTCCGGCGCGGGCGGGCGTCGGCAGATTGTCGGCAGGCCGTGGAGCGGTTCGATACGGGCGATGGCGGCGTCGAGATCCTCGATCCCGACAACCATGGAATTGCCATTGGCATGAATGATGGTTGCGCCGTCGCAGCACATCGCCACATGGCCTTTCCAGAACACGAGGTCGCCGCGCTTCAAGTCCCTTCGATTCACCTCGATCCCGGCGGTGGCGGCCTGCATGTCGGTGTCGCGCAACAGAGCGACGCCGCACATGGCGTGGGTCAGCTGGACGAAACCCGAGCAGTCGATGCCGAAGGCGGACGTCCCTCCCCAGAGGTATGGCGTGTGGATCAGGAATTGGCCCATCGCCACCGGGTCGAGAAAGTTGAAGTCGACCGGCCAGAGATGGCGGGCCACCATCGCCGTGCCGTCGGCGAGCAGCGCATATTCCGTTCCGCGCGTCGTCGCCTTGCCGGTGACACACACCCCCGCGCCCATCGGCAGCGCAGCCAGATGCGGCAGCTTCATGTCCGGGCCGGGATAGACAAAGCTGCGCGGAAAGGCGAGCCGGTGCGTCGGCAGGGGCGCATTGAAATCGGCGGATGATGCGGCGATCCAGCCGCAATAGCCATCCGCCGGCGCGCGCACGAACAGCCAGCCTTCCGCCTCATCGAACACCTCGACCGCAGCACCATGCAGAAGCTGCGTGTCGATGCCGGTCGAGGGATCGGGC
The DNA here is from genome assembly GCA_025458045.1 of Rhizobiaceae bacterium. Classification (GTDB taxonomy): domain Bacteria; phylum Pseudomonadota; class Alphaproteobacteria; order Rhizobiales; family Rhizobiaceae; genus JALOTE01. The sequence goes on along the minus strand of JALOTE010000003.1, from coordinate 13,233 downwards.
GTGGGACGCAAGTCAGCCACCGGGGCGATGATGCGGGCGGCGCGAGGGGCCTTGCCACTCAATCCGGCGGGAATGGTCAGTCGGCGGTCGGTTGCTGGGTCAAATGGCAAGGTCGCGGTTCCAATTTCGATTGCCGGATATCGTGATGCAATCAGGCAGGCAGCGCCTTTGCCCGTGTGATGATGGCATCGGAAAGCTTTTCACAAAAGAGCGAGCCGCCGAGCGTGCGCTTGATCAGCACGTTGCGGCCATCCTCCGGGTCACGGTAACGGTCGATCAGCCCGGCTTCGCCCATCGTGTCGAGCGCGCGGGTGATGACCGGCTTTGTGACATTCAGGCGCGCGGCCAGCGCTCGCACCGTGTGCGGCGGCGGCTCAAGATAGACGGTCAACAGGATGGCAAGCTGGCGCTGCGTCAGGTCACGCCCTTCGCGTTCGGAGCCCGCCACCATCCGCTCGGTCACTTCCCGCCACAAGGTCAGCGCCTGGCTCGACCGCAAATGCACCGCCACGGCAAGCCCTCCACTCATGCGCCTTTTTGTTTCGGATTAGCAATGATACCCGACATCATCCGGCGTTCAAAGCCTCAGCGCCCAACCCATCCTTCAAGGCTTTTTCCCTTCAGGATGAAGGGCTCTTGCAGGCTCGGGCTCATCGGCATTCTCACGCGTTGCCCGCAAACATCCGGTCAAGCGCGCGGATGACCTGCGCCTCCGCCCCGACGGGGCAGGACGGTTTGGCCGCAGGCGACCAGGCGAAAATATCGAAATGCGCCCACGCGATGCCGGGCTGGACGAAACGCTGCAAGAACAGCGCCGCCGTCACCGACCCTGCGAAACCGTCTGTCGTCACATTGTTGGTGTCGGCGATCTTGGAGGCGAGCTTGGCGGCGTAGGGCTTCCACAACGGCATGCGCCACACCGGATCCTGCACCGCGCCGGATGCTGCCGCGAGGGCGGCGGCGAAGGGTTCGTCATCGGTGTAGAACGGGATGACATCGGGCCCCAGCGCCACACGCGCGGCCCCGGTCAGCGTCGCCATGTCGATCAGCAGGTCAGGCTTCTCTTCGCAGGCAAGCGCCAGCGCATCGGCGAGGATCAAGCGGCCTTCGGCATCCGTGTTGCCGATCTCGACCGTGTCGCCCTTGCGGCTCTTCAAAATGTCGCCGGGGCGGAAGGCGTTTCCGGCGATGCTGTTTTCCACCGCCGGGATGAGCACGCGCAGGCGGACGTCGCGTTTGGCCTCCATCATCATGCGGGCGAGCGCAAGCACATGGGCGGCTCCCCCCATGTCTTTTTTCATCAACAACATGCCGGATGACGGCTTGATATCGAGCCCGCCGGTATCGAAACACACGCCTTTGCCGACGAGCGTCACCTTGCGCGCGTCGGAGCGGCCCCAAGTGAAATCGATCAGGCGCGGCGCGATCGCCCCGGCGCGCCCGACCGCGTGGATCATCGGGAAGTTATGGTCCAGCAACTCATCACCGGCGATGACACGAAAGGCCGCGCCGTGATGCAGGGCGAGCGCACGCGCCTCGTCTTCCAGCGTCTGCGGTGTCATGTCGTTGGCGGGCGTGTTCACCATGTCGCGCGCCATTCCGCAGGCCGACGCGATGCGCAGCGCCTCGCCTGCCACCGGACCGACGCACAGGCGGCGCGGCTTCATCCGGGCCGCCCTGTAGCGGGAAAACTCATAGGCTCCAAGTAGGGCGGCTGTCGCCTCTTCCACCGAAAGCGCGCCATCCGCCACCCATGACCCGGCTGGCAAGGTGCGGCCCAACGTGCCGAACCCCATCGCTCCGGCCGTCGCATCGGCGCGGTAAAGCCAGCCGCCTGCCCGGCCGCTTGCCTCTGGAAGCAGCATTCCCTCGCCCGGCGCAGGCCATCCGGCACTTTCCACAAACAGGCGTGCGGCTTGCGGCAAGGTGTCGGGAAGGCTGTCGCCCCGCATGACGAATACAGTCTGCGCGTCGAGGTCGGGCGCTTCGGTGACTGCGAGGGAAGCGAGGGAAGGGGCAATTGGAGCGTTGGTCATGAGGGCGTCCGCGACGGTGGAAGTGGGGAGCGTTAACACTCCATTAGGGTTAACAAAATACTTATCGCAGGCGGACGCGGCGGCCATGTCGCTTTGGTCCCGGATGATTTGCGGAGCGGTTCCATGCGTCACGCCAGACAGTCCACACGCAGCGCACTCGTGCTGACAGCCGCACTTTCGGCGCTGGCCCTTGCCGGATGCGCCCGTGATCCGTCCACGACCGGTTCGATCGACCGCACGGCGTCGAGCACCGGCCAGATGAACAGCAGCCAGCTTGGCCAGACCATCAACCAGCTTGCCGCCGCCTATGAGCGCAACCCGAAAGACAAGGCGACCGGCATCGCATTTGCCAATGCGCTGCGCGCCGACGGGCGCAACGATCAGGCGCTTGCCGTCATGAAGAACCTTGCCATCGCGCATTCCAAGGATCGCGATGTGTTGTCGGCCTATGGCAAGGCGCTCGCCTCGGCGGGCCAGTTCCAGCAGGCGCTGGACGCCATCCGCCGCGCGCAGAACCCGGCCTCGCCGGATTGGCGCCTGCTGTCTGCCGAAGGCGCGATCCTCGACCAGACCGGTCAGCCCGACGCGGCGCGCGAACTCTACCGTCGGGCGCTCGACATCGTGCCGAACGAACCCTCCGTCATTTCCAATCTCGGCATGTCCTATTTGCTGACGGGCGATCTGCGCACGGCGGAAACCTATCTGCGCTCGGCGCTTGAGAAGCCCGGCGCAGACAACGCCACGCGCCAGAACCTTGCGCTCGCCGTCGGCCTGCAAGGGCGTTTCGACGAGGCAGAACAAATCGCGGCGCAAGCGCTGTCGCCGGAGGAGGCTCAGGCCAACATCGCCTATCTGCGCCAGATCCTCGCGCAGCAGAACACCTGGTCCGAGCTTGAGAAGCAGGACAAGCCCAAGAACAACAGCTGAAAAAAGCCAAGCCGAAGCGCAAAACGGCGCGGCTGCATCCAGCATTGAAACGGAAAAAAGGCCCGGTCATGCGCCGGGCCTTTTTTTCTATCCTGCGCGGGGCGCGCGGCGTGCGATCGACGTTCAGCTGCCGCCGAAAATGCCGCCTTGCGCCGAAATCGAGATGATGGCCGGGCCAAGGATGACGGCAAACAGCACCGGCAGGAAGAACAGGATCATCGGCACGGTCAGCTTCGGCGGCAGGGCGGCCGCCTTTTTCTCGGCTTCCAGCATGCGCATCTCGCGGCTTTCATTCGACAGCACGCGCAGCGCATGGGCGATGGGCGTGCCATAGCGTTCGGCCTGGATGAGGGCCTGGGTGACGCTCTTGACCGACTCCAGACCCGTGCGCTGATGGAGGTTTTCATAGGCCATCTTGCGTTCCGGCAGGAACGACAGTTCCGATGTCGTCAGCACCAGTTCCTCGGCCAGTTCCACCGATTGCAGCCCGATCTCCTCGGCGACGCGGCGAAACGACGCCTCGATGGACATGCCGGATTCCACGCAGATGAGCAGCAAGTCGAGTGCATCGGGCCAGGCGCGCTTGATGGCCGCCTTTCGCTTGCCGGCGATGTTGGAGATGTAGATCACCGGCAGATAGAAGCCGAGATAACCACAGACGACGACGATGAAAATCCGCATGAAGGTCGGCTGGTCGGCAAAACCGCCCGTGCCAAACACGTAGAGCGCGCCGAGCGCCATGCCGATGAACGGAAGCACGAAGCGCGCAAACAGGAACATGTTCAGCGGCTTCGGCCCGCGCATGCCGGCAATCAGAAGCTGCTTGCGCGTGCCTTCATCGGCGAGCGCGTTCTTCAGGTTCAGGCTTTCGACAAGGCCCCGGATTCCCTTGGCATCCTTGTGCCGCAGCCCGGTGCGGCCACCCTTTTCATTGGCGAGCCGTGTGCGCTCGCGCCGTTTCAGGCTTTCGCGCTCCAGTGCCACCGCCTTCATGCGGTCGCTCATGTTGGATCGTCCGAACACCGGCACCACGGTGAAGATCGTGGCAAAGACCGCGACCGAGACGAGGACGGCGATCAGGAAGGACGGGTCGAACAGCGCGCGTGCGATGGCATCGGTGGACATGGCGTTCTCCCGTCACATGTCGAAGTTGATCATCTGCTTCATCACGAAGATTCCGATCGTCATCCAGACGGCGGAGACGGCCAGCGTGATGTGCCCGCTCGATGTGGTGAACAACGGCATGATGTAGGTGGGGCTCGACAAATAGACGAGCAGCGACACGATGAAGGGCAGCGCACCGATGATGTAGGCCGAGGCTTTCGCTTCCATAGCCAGCGCCTGCACCTTGGCCTTCATCTTCTTGCGGTCGCGCAGCACCTTGGAAAGGTTGCCGAGCGCTTCGGACAGGTTGCCGCCGGCCTGGCTCTGAATCTGGATCACGATGCCGAAAAACGCCGCTTCAGGGCAGGGCATCGTCTCCTGCATTTCGATACAGGCCTGCGGTGTGGATTTGCCGATCGATTGCGCATCGACGATCCGCTGGAATTCCGTGCGCACCGGCTCGGCGGATTCCGATGCGAGCAGGCGGATGCCGTCATTGAGCGGCAGGCCGGATTTGACCGCGCGCACCATCACGTCGAGCGCATTGGGAAATTCATTGAGGAAGGCGAGCACCCGCTTCTTGCGGCGGCGCGCCACATACCAGCGCGGCAGGCCGAGCGTGCCGACAAGCAGCGCGGCGGGTGCGTAAGTCAGGTCAAGGCCGAAATAAATGGCAAGCGCCGTCACCGCCAGGCCGCAGACGACAGAGTAGAGCCAGAAGGTCTTCATGTCCCCCTTCATGCCGGCCTGCTTCATCTGGATCTGGAGCGGAGGCTTCTTCATGTAGAGGTCGCGGTTTTCGCGCTTCTTCTCGGCAGCCTTCATCGAGGCTTCGAGATTTTTGCGGCGGCGCGCCTGCTCGTCATTGGTCGCCTGCGAGGCGACCTTGCGCAGCTTGACGGTGCCTTGATCGACCACGGCCTCGCGGCTGATCGTGTTCAGGCGGCGCTCCGCATTGCGCTCGCGCTCGATGGATGGAAACAGCAGCGTGTAGCCGATGCCGCCAACGGCGAGCGCGCTGAGCGCGACGAAGATAATCACAACCGGATCAAAGCCGAACATCGCAACCCTCACTCGCCGGACTGGCCCGGCGGCACTCAAAAACACCAAACTTCGAGCGGGGCGTGTTCACGCCCGCTTTTCATCAATCCTGACGCACTTCCATCGCATCGAGCGCGGCGGCGAGGCGGTTTTCCTCATTGTAGTAGCGGGCGCGGTCCCACATGTGCGGGCGGCTGATGCCTGACGACACATGCTTGCCCGAGAGCTTGCCGTTCGCATCCTCGCCGGTGATCTTGTAGGTGACGAGGTCCTGCGTGATGATCACGTCTCCCTCCATGCCCAGGACTTCCGTGATGTGCGTGATGCGGCGCGAACCGTCACGCAGGCGCGCGGCCTGGACAATGATGTCAACCGAGCCCGTGATGATTTCGCGCACCGTCTTTTGCGGCAGCGTGAAGCCGCCCATGGCAATCATCGATTCGATGCGGTTCAGGCACTCGCGCGGCGAGTTGGAGTGGATCGTGCCCATGGAGCCGTCATGGCCGGTGTTCATCGCCTGAAGCAGGTCGAACACTTCCGGGCCGCGCACCTCGCCGACGATGATCCGCTCCGGGCGCATGCGCAGGCAGTTCTTGACAAGGTCCGTCATGGTGATCTTGCCTTCGCCCTCAAGGTTGGGCGGGCGTGTCTCAAGGCGCACCACGTGCGGCTGCTGCAATTGCAGTTCGGCCGAATCCTCGCAGGTGATGACGCGTTCATCACGGTCGATGTAATTGGTCAGGCAGTTGAGGAGCGTCGTCTTGCCCGAGCCGGTGCCGCCCGAAATGATGACGTTGCAGCGCACGCGACCGATGATCTTCAGGATTTCCGCGCCTTCCGGCGAGATCGCGCCGAATTTCACCAGCTGGTCGAGCGTCAGCTTGTCCTTCTTGAATTTGCGGATGGTGAGCGCGGTGCCGTCAATGGCGAGCGGCGGCGCGATGACGTTGACGCGGGACCCGTCGGCAAGGCGCGCGTCGCAGATCGGCGAGGCCTCATCGACGCGGCGGCCGACCTGGCTGACAATGCGCTGGCAGATGTTGAGAAGCTGCTGGTTGTCGCGGAAACGGATCGGCGTTTCCTGGGTCTTGCCGGCCACTTCGATATAGACCTTGCCCGCGCCATTCACCATGATGTCGGCGATGTCGTCGCGCGCCAGCAACGGCTCCAGCGGGCCATAGCCAAGCACATCGTTGCAGATGTCCTCGAGCAGCTCCTCCTGATCGGAGATCGACATCACGAGGTTCTTGATGGCGATGATGTCGTTGACGATGTCGCGGATTTCCTCGCGCGCGCTTTCGGCGTCGAGCTTGGCAAGCTGCGACAAATCGATCGTGTCGATCAGCGCCGAGAACACCTGGCTCTTGGTGTCGTAATAGGTTTCCTTGCGCGGCTGCGGCGCGGCCTTGGGCTGCTCTTTCTCGACATGGGTCGAGATGTCGCGCGAGGTGGACATCGGCTGCGGTGCCGCGGCCCGCGGCTGCGCGGCCGGTGTCGCCTGGACGGCTGCCGCCGGGCTTTCCGCCGCCGGACGGAACACGGTTTCTGTCGGTGTGCTGCCGCGTCTGCCAAACATCGTTTTTCGCCTCAACTCTCATCACGCCACGCCGTCACCGGCCGATTCACGAAAGCCGGGCGGCGGGCCGCCAGACTGGTTTCATTTGCCGCGTTTCAATTTCGCCAGCATCGCCTGCAGGCCGGACCGCTTGGGCGCCTTCACTTCCGCCCGGCCGGTCAGCACATGGGCCATTTCGTTGAACTGCGCTGCAACCGGATTCGCCGCATCCATCTCGCCGATCATCTGGCCGTTATTGGCGGCATTGCCGAACAGTTGCGGATCAAACGGGATGGCCGCCAGCGGGGTGACGCCGAGCGGTGTCGCAAACTCCTTGACCGAAATCTCCGGCCGCTTCGGCACGCCGACCTGATTGAGCACCAGCCACGGCTTCTTGTCATTGGGACGCAGCGCGGTCAGCTGGTCGAGCATGTTCTTGGCATTGCGCAGGTTCGCCAGATCCGGCGAGGCGACAATCACCACCTCGTCGGCAGTGACGAGCGTGCGCTTCACCCAGTCCGACCAGATATGCGGCAGATCAAGGATGATGAGCGGCGTCGAGCGTTGCGCCACTTCAAGGAGCGGCATGATCGCGTCGCTTGGCAGATCATAGGTGCGGTCAAGCACGGCGGGTGCCGCGAGCATCGAGAGATGCTCCGAGCATTTCACCAGCAGCCGGTCGAGCATGGTTTCGTCGAAGCGTTCCGATGAAAACACCGCTTCGGCCATGCCCTGCGCCGGGTCCTGGTCGAAGTCCATGTTGGCCGTGCCAAAGGCGAGGTCGGCGTCGAGCAGAACGGTTTCCGCCTTGAACAGGGCCGACATGGTCCACGCCATGTTGTGGGCGACGGTCGAGGAGCCGACCCCGCCCTTGACGCCGACAAAGGCGACAATGCGCCCCAGCGGCTCCGCCTGCGGGTCGACGAAGATCTGCGAGACGACGCCGATCACATCGGCAATCGAGATCGGCGCGACGAGATACTCTGAAATGCCGGACCGGATGAGTTCACGGTAGAGCGTCACATCATTGTGGTGGCCGATGATGACCACTTTTGACGATGGATCGCACACTTCGGCGAGCCCCGCGAGCGCGGAGAACAACTCGCTCGGCGGCAGGCGCGATTCGACGATGACAAGGTTCGGCGTCGGCGCGGAGGAATAGTATTCGATCGCGGCGGCAAGCCCGCCCATGTTGAGCTTGACCTGGGCACGGCCCATGCGCCGGTCATTCTTGGCGCGCTCGATCGGTTTGTAGACGCCCTCTGTCTCGCAGAAGGCCTGGATCGAGATGCGCGGCACCGGACGGATGGATTGAAGCGCGGCCTCGACGCCGGGCTCCAATCCCGTCTCCAGTTCGTCGCCGATATGTGCGGCAATGGTCCCAGTCATCGGAAATCTCCCTGCCAATGCCATCAATAGTCGATTGTCGATTCCCATGAGCCGGTGTTCTCGCGGTAGTCGCGGATCACGGCGTCACGGTCGGCGGCGTCGATCGGCCCGATTTGGCGCGGGTAGATCAGGTCCATCGGATTGGCGATTTGCGCGGCCAGATTGTTCTGAACGGCACAGCCGAAATTGTGATACTGCTTGTTGTCCGGTGACGGCAGGATGTCGTCGGTCCATTTTCCGCAAGGACCGGCCGATGCGGTCAGCGCCTTGTAGGTGACGAAGACCGGCGGAACAGGCAGGTCGGGTGTTGGCGCATAGGAGCCGATGAGGGCATGCCCGGCAATGCCGCGCTCCTGCGCGATCGAAACAATCTGGTTGGCGGCATGCCCGGCTGCGCCGGCGCCTGGATGTCCTTGGGGCACCATGATGTGGATCGCGCCGCTGCCTGCGGTGTTGTAGGCGGACAGGAAGCTGCGGATGACCTCCTTTTCCGCAAACGACATGTCACGCGCCGCGCCCGTAACTGGAACGGCAAGCTTCTTGTCCATCTCGCCGATGACAATCGGATGGCGCGTCCGGTAATCGTCCGGGATCGAGCCGACCTCGATGTGGTCCGTGCCGAGCTTGGCGCATCCGGCCAGCAAGGCCGTGCAGACAAGGGCCGAGGCGAGTGCCGCGGCGCGGCTGGATGTTGGGCGCTGACGCATGGAACTCACCCCTTACTTGTAGATGAAGCCGACAACGCCGTGGTAGCGGCCGTTGGGAAGCTTGGTGGACGACGTGCCGTAAACACGGTTCACCTTGTTGAGGAACAACGACGCGCCATCGCTGGCCGGCGTGAAATTGTCGTCGGGCCGCGCCATGTCGTTGCGGGCGGTCGGCCGCGCAATGTAGGGCGTCACGAGGATCACGAGTTCGGTCTCGTTGCGCTGGAACGCCTTGGAGCGGAACAGCGTGCCGAGAACCGGGATCTTCGACAGGCCGGGCGTGCCATGCGAGGTCTGGCGGATGTCATCCTGCAACAGGCCGGCGATCATCATGGTGCCGCCGGACGGCAATTCCACGGTGGTGTCGGCCAGACGCTTGCGCAGCCCCATGCCTTGCGCGCCGCAAAAATTGGTCGAATTCTGCGTTGTCGGTTCGGAAACCGAAGTCCGCACCTTCAGGCTGATGCGGCCGGGCGAAAGGACGACCGGCTTGAATTCCAGTCCGATGCCATAATCCATGCGCTCGGTTTCGAACGTCACGCCGCCTGTGTCCGGGTCCACGCCGCACCCGGTGATGATGGTCACGTCGCCGCCGGCGCGGAAGGTCGCCTGTTCGCCGGATATCGCCGTCAGGTTGGGTTCGGCCAGCGTGCGCAGCACGCCGCCCGCTTCCATCGCCTGGATGTAGGAGGTGATGGATGTGGAGCCGATCGACCCACGGATCGTCGAGTTGGCGCTGATGGCCGAGTCCAGTCCCGAAAAGGGCGTGGAGTTGAAGCCTGGGGTGCAGTTCCCGCCCGCCTGCAGGGTGCAGGTGAGAAGATCGACGCCAAGCTGCTTCATCACCGAGCGCTGCACTTCGGCGACAGTGACTTTCAGCGTCACCTGATCCTCGCCGACGATCGACAGGAGGTTGACGATTTTCGAGGTGCGGCGCTGGCTGTCCGGGTTGTCGATGGCGACATCGCCGCCCTGCGCGCCGCCGCCTGCGGTGGTGGCGAAATTGCCGGTCGTCGCCTCGCCGCCCGTGACGAACACTTCCGCCAGCTGTGCGGCTCGCGAGGAATCGAGCGGGGTCTGCACCGTCCCTGTCAGCACCACGTTGTCATTGATCAGTTCCACCTTGATGTTGGAGCCTGCGATGAACCGCTCGAGATAATCCTCAAGGCCGGCGACATCCCGCTCGATGGCAAGGTCGAGCGACACGATCTGGCGGCCGTCCTCGCCGAAGACGAAGATGTTGGTCTCGCCGACTTGCTTGCCGAACAGGTAGATGCGCCGCGATGTGCGTGTCACGGCGTCGGCGACGGCCGGGTTGGCGACCAGGATATCATAGGCGTCCGCCGGCAGGTCGATCACGACCGATTTGTTGAGGCCGAGCTTGATGCGCTGTGACGCGCCGCCGTTCTTCAGCTTGACGACCTGCCCGGTGTCCGAAGCGGAGGCGGGGGCAAGCGCCGACGGGGCCGCCAGCATCATGCCGGTCGCGGCGGCTGCCAGAAGGCCGGTTTTCAAACGCGACATCACGCGACGCGACTGCATGGAAAACTCCTGTGAAAACACCGTGGAGGTCAAAGGCGGACAGGTCATCAGCGCGTTCCTCCCGCAGCTTCGGTGACGACGCCCTGCTTGATCATGCGGATGGCGTTCTTCGAGCCGCCGCTCATCAGATGGGTGGCGTCCTCGCCGGTCTTGTCCGTGTTGTCGGCAATCGAACGCAGCGCGAGCGTCAGCCGGTCGGCCATCTGTTGGGCGACCGTCAGCAGTTCCACCTGGTCGCTGTCCAACTCCAGCGTTGCCGTCTCGCCGACCTTGACGCGCCGCCCCTCCTCATCCTCCTGGATCGCCTGGTCGATGGCGAGCACGCGGATGTTGGTCAGCACCGTTTCAGTGACAAACTTCTCCGGCCCGGATTCGGACGCCGGCTGGCGGCGCGTCATGATGATGTCGACATAGTCATTGGGCAGGATGAAACCGCCCGCCGATGTGTCGGCGGCGACCTGCATCGCCACAGCGCGTTTTCCCGGCGGCAGGATGGAGGACATGAAGCTCTGGCCCGCGCCAACCAATTTGGCGCGGCGCACCGGTTCGCCGGTCAGCATCGGGGACCGCACGACAGAACCGGCGATTTCCTCAATGGCGTTGGGCTCGGCTGTCTTGGTGATGAAGCCCTGCTGGATGGCCTCAACCGGCCAGTCTTTCCACTCCACCATGCCGGTGACGTCCCCGCCCATCGGCACATCGGCAATGGCGACGAGCACCTGCTCGGTCTCCATCTGCTGCACTTCGGGCGCGGCCTGCACCACTTGCTGCGGCGCGGTCATGGTCATGGCGATGTAGCCGGCGCCGCCCGCTGCTGCGACGGCAAGGCCCAGGACGGCAAGTTGGGCGGTCTTCATGGACGTGATACCCTTGGGACGCGAGAACTCTTCTCCACGCACCATCGCCGCACTTGGTGTAATTATGGTTAACCGCCGGTTGGGATTTACGCTGAACAGAACGTTAAGCCGCGTGGGCCGGGCGGCACATAAAGAAAAAGCCCGCACGAGGCGGGCTTCCGGGTTGCAGGCGGTGGAGGCGGGATCAGCCGGCGGCGCGCATCAGCGCCCACTCCATCAAGGGAAGCTTGTGCGAGACAATCAAGCCGGCAATGCCAAGCGCGATGCCATAGGGCACGCCCACATCCTTGCGGCCGATCTTTTCCATGAAAGCAAAGCGCGATCCCGCCAGTTCGGCAAAATAGGACCCGCGATACATGATGATGCCGATGGTGAGCCACCCGCCGAGCATGGCGGCGATCAGCAGATATTCGACCAGCACCTGCGACCAGCCGCACCAGAGCGCAATCGCCGTCAGCAGCTTGGCATCACCCCCGCCAACGCCGCCAAAGGCGAAGGCGGCAAACATGATGACGAGCACGAGGGCGGCGGTGGCGAAATGCATGCCGTAGGTCGCCATGTCCATGCCGGTGAACGGCGCCACAAGGGCAAAAGTTGCGATCAGCAACAGCGACACCCTGTTGGCGATCGTCATGGTGAACAGGTCCGACAGGGCGGCAAACACCATGGCAAACGGAAACACGACAAACACGGCTGCTTCCAGCATCGGCAACTCCACGCGCACACACTTGAATTGAGCACCGGCTTAACAGGCGCGGCTTAAGCAAGCGTTGAAGCCATCGGACGCCTGCCGCGGCCAAGCGATCCGGTCCGTGACGGGCGGCTGTCAAAAGCGAAAGGGCCGCACGATGGCGGCCCCGGCTCGCAAAAACTCTGGTGCGCGATCAGGGGTTGGCAACGCGCGTCGAGAGGTTGGTGAAGCGGTTGTTCATTGCGGTGCCGAGGGCACGTGCGCCGCCGATGATGGCAACGGCAACGAGAGCGGCGATCAGGCCATATTCGATGGCGGTCGCGCCGGATTCGTTCTTGGCGAAATCCTGGATCAGCTTGGTCATGGTACATACTCCGGTTTGCAGCATTCGATAACGGCCGGGTTCCCCGTGCTCGTGGTGCCACCTTGCCTGCCGTCGGTCTGCCATCCGGTTAATCGGTATGGTTAACAGGGTTTCAGGGCCGGAAATTCCCGGAAACTGCGTGGATTGATGCCGCTTATGGTTTCCGAAGTCTTGCCCACGGGCCGCTCAATGGCCGCCGGCTTCGCTGATCTTGATACCGGAAAACACGCGCCGCGCGGCAAAGGCCAGGGCGAGGATGGCGAGGGCGGCAAGCCCGGCCGCCAGCGCGAAACCGCCCATGAAGGCGTTGCGCGCCGCGTCCAGCGCCCGCCCCGCCTCCGGCAGGCGTGCGGCGATGTCGGTTGCGGATGCGAGGCTGAGGCGCATGGCCGCCGCATCCGCGGCGGGCAATTGCGACAAATCCGCCTCCGCCATCCGCAGCCGGTAGATCACGGTGAGGAGCGAGCCCAGAATGGCGATGCCGGATGCGCCGCCGAGTTCCGCGCCCGTCTCCGACAAGGCCGACGCGACGCCGGATTTCTCCACCGGCGCGGTGCCGACAACAATGCCGACCGTGATGCCGAAGACCGGCGTCATGCCCAGCGCCATCACCACGCCGCCCGCGACAAACGGGATGAGCGATGGCGCGGCTGCCATCCCGGCAAGGCCCGCCGCCGAGACGAGCAGGCTGTAAAACAGCACGTTCACCTGCCCGAAGCGGGCGATCAGCATGGCGTTGAAGGGCGACGCGACCGCGAAGGCGATCGCCGATGGCAGGGACCACAGGCCCGCCTGCAAGGGCGACAGGCCGTGCACCAGCTGGAAGGACTGCGCCATCAGGATCCAGACACCGAACATGAAAAACAAGGTCAGCGCGTTGATGCCGACGGCGAGCGAAAACGCCTTGGACTTGAACAGGTCGAGATCGAGGAACGGGTCTGTGAGTTGGCGCTGACGGCGCAGGAACAGCCAGCCGAGCCCGATCCCCATGAGAAGCGCGAGCGCGCCTTGCGCATCCAC
>JALOTE010000043.1 GCA_025458045.1 Rhizobiaceae bacterium | reverse complement strand
GCCTGACAAACATGTGAGCCTCACGTCGTGCCGGGTCTATTTGCGGCAGGGGACGCATAGGCAAGCCGTTGCAATGATTTCGGATATTCACCGGCGATGGCACGAAGGACGAAATCAGCCAGATCACGGCCTGCCGCACGGAAATCCTCATTGAAGCCGTGGAGCGACGGGCGGAACCATTCGAGCACCGGGGTCGATTGCTTTGCGGCGACGTGCACGTCGAGACCGACCACAAGCCGCGCTGCCTCGATGGCTGCGACGATTGCGATGGCGCTTGAACCTGCGCCGCTGACGATGCCATCCGGCCGACGCGGGCTGCGGAAAACATCCGTCATGGCCAGTTGCATCGTTTCAAGGCCATCCTCGATCGTCACGTCTTCGATGAGATGGCTATCGAGGCCAAACGCTTCTATGGCGCGTGCGAAACCCTTTCGCATGTGGCCCGAACATGTGAGTTGCGGCGGACGGCCGACCAGGCCGATGCGGCGCGCCCCGGCCCGGGCCAAGGCGGCCACGGCATCAAAGGCAAATCGCTCGTTGCCATAATCGTGCCAAGGATGTTCGAAGCCCATGTCCGTTCGGCCATGGGTTGCAAACGGCAGCCCGCTGCTGGCCAGGAACGCGACGCGCCGGTCGTTCGGCTCGGTGCGTGACAGGATCACCCCATCGGCGGAATGCGTTTCGACGACATAGCGAACCGGATCCAGCGGATCATCGGCGCCAGTGTAAGGGGTCACCACCAGATGGTAGTTCGAGCCGCGCAGACGGTCAGAGATGCCGTTGATCATCATGGATGTCAGGCCCATGATTTCTTCGTCCGTGTTCAAGATGAGGCTGATCACCTGCGTCTTGCCGGTGCGCAGGCGCAATCCGGCACGGTTCGGACGATACCCGATCTGCCGCGCAGCCGACCGCACGCGCTCTTTGGCCTCGGAACTGATGTCGGGGGCGTCCTTCAACGCACGCGAAACGGCCGTGACGCTGTACCCTGTCAACGCCGCCGGCGTTTTCAAAGTGGGCACGCGGACGCGTCCGGCACCTGCGGCTTCGCCCTCCCGCGCCGTGCTCAGATCGCCATCTTCCATTTGCGCCCAAGACCCCGGCTGAAGGCGCGTTCATCCCCTATCAGGTGATGCTGGATCCACTCGTCATCCTGCTGCGCGAAATGGGAATCTACGGCACGCTGACGGGGCTTGTGCTCGTCCACACCATTTTCGGCATGCTGATCCTGACGCTGTTGTTCCGCAACTATTTTGTCTCGCTGCCGGAAGAATTGTTCAAGGCCGCGCGCGTGGACGGGGCGGGCTTCTGGGGCATCTATTTCCGCATCATGCTGCCGATGAGCCTGCCGATTTTCGTTGTGGCGGTCATCCTTCAGGTGACCGGCATCTGGAACGATTTCCTTTTCGGCGTCGTGTTCACGAAGCCTGACATCTATCCGATGACGGTGCAACTCAACAACATCGTCAACTCTGTGCAGGGCGTGAAGGAGTACAACGTCAACATGGCCGCCACGCTCATCACCGGGCTGGTGCCGCTGATCGTCTACTTTGCTTCCGGCAAACTCTTCGTGCGCGGCATCGCCGCCGGCGCTGTGAAAGGCTGACCTGATGACCGCTCACCCCAGCGTCCTTTTCATCGCAAATCCGAGCGTGTCCGTCCGCAGCCTGTCACTCGCATTCGGTGAGGTGAAGGTGCTTCAGGACCTCGATCTCGACATTGCCGAAGGCGAATTCCTTGTGCTGCTCGGTGCATCCGGCTGCGGCAAGTCCACGCTCCTGAACTGCATCGCAGGCTTGCTCGACGCGACCGGCGGGCAGATATTCAACAAAGGCAAGAGTGTAACCTGGGAGGAGCCGAAGGATCGCGGCATCGGCATGGTGTTCCAATCCTACGCGCTCTATCCGCAGATGACGGTGGAAGGAAACCTGTCGTTCGGGCTGAAGAACGCCCGCGTTCCCGCCGACGAGATCGCGCGGCGCGTGGCGCGTGCGGCGGAAATCCTGCAGATCGGCCCGCTCTTGAAGCGCAAGCCTGCGCAACTGTCAGGCGGCCAGCGACAGCGGGTTGCCAGCGGGCGTGCGCTTGTCCGGGATATCGATGTTTTCTTCTTCGATGAGCCGCTGTCGTACCTCGACGCCAAGCTGCGCGCCGAATTGCGCGTCGAGATCAAGCGCCTGCACCAGACGCTGAAGAATACCATGATTTATGTCACGCACGACCAGGTGGAGGCGATGACGCTTGCCGACCGCATCGCCGTCATGCGCGGCGGGGCCGTGGTGCAGCTTGCCTCTCCGGAAAACATCTACAACAAACCGATGAACCGCTATGTGGCGGGCTTTATCGGCTCGCCGCCGATGAACTTCCTGACAGGCCGCATCACGCAGGACGCCGCTCCGGCGTTTGCGGCCGACGGTCTTTCCATTCCCCTTGCCCGCTATGGCTTCAATGGGGAAACGATGCCGAAAGATGCCGCGTTCGGGATCCGGCCGGAACA
The DNA here is from genome assembly GCA_025458045.1 of Rhizobiaceae bacterium. GTDB lineage: Bacteria > Pseudomonadota > Alphaproteobacteria > Rhizobiales > Rhizobiaceae > JALOTE01. Next base: position 16,885 of record JALOTE010000043.1, on the reverse strand, counting down.
TGTGACAACGGGCGAGGCGGCCAAAGCCCTTCCGTTTTGCGCGCCAATTGGTGGCCCTCGTCGCCGTCGCCCGGCCCGCTCAGCTTCAGCGATGCCTGGCACGATGATTCCTCGGGCGACATGCATTTCTGGTCGGTCTGGCATGAAGGCCGTGATTTCGACCATTATCGTGATGTCTCGCCGCGCTTCTGTTCCGAGTTCGGCTTCCAATCCTATCCGTCGATGGATGTCGTCCGGCGTTTTGCTGCGCCGGAAGACTTTAACATCGCCGCTCCCGTGATGGAGGCGCATCAGAAGAACGCCGGCGGCAATGCTCGCATCGCTGAAACCATGTTCAGGTATTTCCGGTTTCCGAGGACATTCGAGGATTTCGTCTATCTGAGCCAGGTTCAGCAGGGCGTAGCGATCAAGACCGCAGTCAGCCATTGGCGCAGCCTGAAGCCGTACTGCATGGGCGCGCTGTATTGGCAGTTGAATGACACATGGCCTGTTTGCTCTTGGGCCTCCCTCGACCATGGCGGCGGCTGGAAGCTGCTGCATCACATGGCGCGCGATTTTTTTGCGCCGGTCACCGTGACTGTGGTGCCCCAACCCGGCGGATGGCGGGTGATGGCTGTCAATGACGGGCGAAACAGCGCTGACCTGTCGCTGACTGTCAGTGCGCTTGCGATGGATGGCACACGGCGGCCGCTTGGCAGGGCGACCGGCGCAATCGGCACCCTCTCGGCACAGCCCTTGCTCACGCTTGAAGCGTCCGATCTGCTTCCGAACGAGGTCATCCATATCGCGTGGCACGCCGACGGTGTTGCCGGCGACGATGTTTTCGCGCCACGCCCGTGGAAAAGCTTTGGCCTGAAAGCGCCCATGATCCGCGATGATGTTTCACGCCGAGGCGATGGCTGGCTCATAATTCTTGATTGCGATGCTCCGGCATTCTTCGTGTCTTTGGAAGCAGACTGCACAGGCCGCTTTTCACGCAATGCCTTCACTCTTCTGCCCGGCGCGCCGCAATCCATCCTTTTCACACCCAAGGATGGGGCAGCGACGCCGCGCTTCACGCTTCGCGACCTTCATTCAGCAACCATGGTCTGAACCCGCCGAGGAGCCCCAATCATGCCTGCCTTCTCGTACCAACTCTACTCCTCGCGCAATTTTCCGTCCATTGCCGACACGCTGGCCATGCTTGCCGCCGCCGGATACCGGGAAGCTGAAGGCTATGGCGGGGCGATCGAGGCCGCAGGCGGTGCCTCGGGCCTCCGCGCGCTTCTTGACGCCAACGGCCTCTGCATGCCGACAGCCCATTTCGGATTGAGCGCCGTCGAGGCCGATCCGGCAGGGGCGATCACTGATGCCAAAGTGCTTGGCGTCTCCACCATGGTCATCCCCTGGTTGCCGCCGGAAGATCGGCCATCGACGGTCGAAGGCTGGTCCGCGCTTGGCCGCCGGGTCGAGATTGCCAGCAAGCCATTGCGCGATGCGGGCTTCGGCGTCGCCTGGCACAACCATGATTTCGAACTGTTCAATGTCGGGCATGACCAGATGCCGCTTGACCTGCTGATGCATGCCGCGCCATCGCTCAAACTCGAACTCGACGTGGCCTGGGTGTATGTCGCCAAGGAAGATCCGGTGCGATGGATCAACGCCTATCGCGACCGTCTGGTCAGCATCCATCTGAAAGATCGCGCGCCTGCCGGGCAGAAGACGAACGAAGATGGCTGGGCCGACCTGGGAACGGGCGAACTTGATTGGCCGCGCATCGTCGCCGCCATACAGGCATCGTCGGCGCGCCACTTCATTGTCGAGCATGACAACCCGTCGGACCATGCGCGCTTTGCGCGCAATTCCATCGCTTTCGCAAACGCCATCTGGGGCTGACCATCATGAAAAAGCTCGGAATCGGGATCATCGGCTGCGGCAACATCTCCACCACCTATCTCGGCCTTGCGCCCCTTTTCCGGTCTCTGTCGGTGAAGGCGGTCGCGGATGTGTCGATGGCGGCCGCGCAGAAACGCGCCGCCGAATATGGCGTGGAGGTCGCATCCGTCGACGATCTTCTGGCCCGCAAGGATATCGACATCGTCATCAACCTCACAGTGCCCGCCGCGCACTACGATGTGACGAAATCGATCCTCGAAGCGGGCAAACACGCCTATTCCGAAAAGCCCTATGTGCTGACGCTGGCCGAAGGAAAGGCGCTGCGCACGCTCGCCGCCAAGAAAGGCCTGCGCGTCGGGTCCGCACCCGATACCTTCCTTGGCGGCACGCACCAGATGGCGCGGGCCATGCTTGATTCCGGCAAGGTCGGCACCATCACGGCGGGCACTTGCGCCATCATGGGCCATGGCATGGAGCATTGGCATCCAAACCCGGATTTCTTCTTCCTGCCGGGCGGCGGGCCAGTGCTCGACATGGGCCCCTATTACATCACCAATTTGGTGCAGCTTCTGGGCCCGGTGGAGCGCGTGGCAGCCCTCGCGACCAGCGCCACGCCCACCCGCACTATTTCGTCGCAACCGCGCGCAGGCGAGGACATCCCGGTCAAGACGCCGACCAACATCCACGCGCTGTTACACTTCGTGTCAGGCGCGACGATCAATTTCTCGGCCAGCTGGGATGTCTGGGCGCACCGCCACGGCCACATGGAACTTTATGGCACGGAAGGCGCCTTGTTCCTGCCCGACCCGAATTTCTTCGGCGGCACGCTTGAGCGCGCCGGGCGTGACGGCAAGATCAAGCCCGTGCCTGTCTGGAAACACCCGTTCGGACAGGACAACCAGAAGCACGGCACTCGGCTGCTCGCCAATTACCGCACGGCGGGCCTGGCCGACATGGCGGAAGCCATTCAGGACGGCCGTCCGCACCGTTGCTCGCTGGAACTTGCCACCCATGTCGTTGACATCATGACGGGTATCCTGAGATCGGGCGAGACCAGTTCCTTCGTGAAGATGACGACAGGCTGCGAACGTCCGGCCGCACTCTCGCCGGCTGAAGCGCGCAAGCTGCTCGCTAAAGATGCCGACGCCCTGAAGGCCGGATCAGCCGCGCGCCGCAGTTGAAACCGGCCTTGGCCTGCGATCGAATTGTGTGCCCTTTTCCGGCGTGACAGGTGGACTTCCCAGCTCATGGCGGGACAGGAAGTTTGGGGCCTTTCGAACCATGGCCTGACAATCATGTCCCGGATCACCGGCACCATGAATTGGGGCCGCATGGCCTTTCCGTGACCGCCGGGGGCATCAGCATGCCGGAATGACGCTTTGACTCACGCGTTCCGGCCAACTATTGGCCCGCCATGACACACCGCCTGCGCCTCTACCGCGACCACGCCCCGCGCTTCGCAGTCGCCCCGATGATGGATTGGACGGACCGGCACTGCCGGTTTTTCCATCGCCAACTCACGCGACACGCATTGCTGTACAGTGAAATGGTGACGGCGGAGGCCATCCTGCATGGCGACCATGAGCGGCTTTTGGGGCTTGACGACGCTGAGCACCCGGTTGCGCTGCAACTGGGCGGGAGCGATCCGGCCAAGCTTGCGAAAGCGGCGAAAGCGGGCGCGGCCTTCGGCTATGACGAAATCAACCTCAATTGCGGCTGCCCGTCGGACCGGGTGCAAAACGGCGCCTTCGGCGCGTGCCTGATGCTCGAACCACAACTCGTCGCCGACTGCGTCAAGGCGATGAAGGATGCGGTGGATGTTCCGGTCACCATCAAATGCCGGATCGGAGTCGATGATCAGGAGCCGGAAGCCGCGTTGTTCGCGCTGGCGCAGGCGGTGGCGGCAGCCGGGGCCGACGCGATCTGGGTTCATGCGCGCAAGGCCTGGCTGCAGGGCCTCAGCCCGAAGGAAAACCGTGAAGTGCCGCCGCTGGATTATGGACTGGTTCATGCGCTGAAGCGCGCGATGCCGCATGTTTTCATCGGCATCAATGGTGGACTGCAGACGCTGGATCAGGCGGTGGAGCACCTCACCCATGTCGATGGCGTGATGCTGGGGCGCGCCGCCTATCAGGATTGCGGCTTGCTTCTCGATGTCGACCGCCGGATTTATGGCGACGACACGGCGCGCAGGCCGGTGGAAGAGGTGCTGGACGCGATGGCGGCCTATGTCGATGCGCATGCGGCAAAAGGCGGCAAGCCCGCCCATGTCATCCGTCACATGATCAGCCTGTTCAATGGCGCGCCGGGCGCGCGCCGGTTCCGTCAGATATTGACGGTCGATGCGCTCAAGCCGGGTGTGACCGGCCGATTGCTGTGGGATGCATTTTCAGTGATCCAGGCCGAAGCGGCACGCCGTGACGCGCTTGCCGCCGCCTGACCCGTCATGCTGCATTCTGTCCCGCTGATGGATCTGCTGCCGTTTGCCGCCGCGCTGATGGCCGCCGGTGTCGTCGCAGGGCTGCTCGCCGGCCTGTTCGGCATTGGCGGCGGCGCTGTGCTGGTGCCGGTGTTTTTCCAGACATACGGGCTGCTGGGTGTCGATGAGGCGGTCCGCATGCATGTGTCGGTCGGCACGTCGCTGGCGATCATCGTTCCAACATCGCTGCGCTCCTTTGCCGGGCATTTGAAGAAGGGCGCTGTGGATGTGGCGCTGGTGCGGTTCCTCGTCGTGCCGGTTCTGGCCGGGGTTGTGATCGCCAGCCTCGTCGCCGCGTCGATTTCGAGCGATGGACTGCGGTTGGTGTTTGCTGTCATCGCGGGTGCGGTGGCGCTGAAAATGTTTCTTGACCGGCCAAACTGGCGGCTAGGCACGGACCTGCCGGGACCTGTCGGAAAGGGCGTTGCCGGCGTCTTCATCGGATTGATTTCGGGTCTGATGGGAATCGGCGGCGGCGTTCTCAACAATACCTTCATGACGCTTTATTCGCGACCGATCCATCAGGCTGTGGCGACATCGGCCGGTGTGGGCGTCCTCATCTCGATCCCCGGCATGCTCGGCTATGTCTGGGCGGGGTGGGGTGCGTCCGGCCTGCCGCCTTTTTCAACCGGCTTTGTCAATTGGGTGACGGTGGCCCTCATCATTCCGATCACGCTGCTGGTTGCGCCTTATGGCGTGCGCATGGCGCATCGCTGGCCCAAACGCCAACTCGAAATCGGCTTCGGTCTGTTCCTGCTGTTTGTGTCAGCCCGCTTCCTGTGGAGCTTGACCTAACGTAAGGTCAACCGGCCATCAGCGATTGCACCCAAGGGCTCGCCTGGTACAGGAATCCGAGGCCAAGGAATATGGCGAGCCACAGCGCCACGTCACGCAAGGCACCTCCAACGGTGCCTCGATACCACATGCCGCCCGCAACGATCGAGGCGAGCAATGTGCCGAGCATGGCCAACGAGGCGAAGCTTTCATTCGCCATGCCTGCCGTGGTGCCAGCGCCATGGTTCCAGATCAGCAAAGCGAGCGTCAGGCCCAGCGCGGCGAGAAGCAGGATCAGTGTGCGGCTCATGGCCTCAGATATGGTGGCTCAGAACTTCTTTGCAATCTCGACAGGGCGTCCGGCCTCGCGCGCCATGCGGTTGCGGCGCGTCTCGCGGCGGGGCTTTCTCTCAAGCCCTTCCATCCGCTTGGGCAGGGCCGCCATGATCAGGCTGCGCTCCAAGTCGGTGTAGTTCACCCAGCCCGCAATTTCGTCGCGCGTGCGACCACATCCGAAGCAGAAGCCGGACGTCCAATCGATCTGGCAAATGAGGATGCAGGGCGTCTGCATGGTGTGCTCCTGCTCGGTGCCTGACACGGGCGCGCCAGATTCGTTTGATTTCAAGGGCATATCTTGCCTTACCCCGCCCATCCGGCAAGGGCTGTCAGAACGAAAACCTCCACCAGCTTTTGCGTCATGCCCAATGTATCGCCGGTTTGCCCGCCGATTTTGGCGCGGGCGACAATCATCCCGGCCAGTGACGCCAGCGCCGCCGATGCCAGAGCGGCCAGGAGCGCCAGCCAGCCAAATGCGGTCGGGATGACACAGAGCGCGATGACGCAAGCAATTCCGGCGGAGGCGAGAACGGCATTCCAATCCGGCCGCCCTTGGCGTTCCGCCAGCCCGCCTGCACGGGCAAAGGGGAGCACATGCCAGTGCCAGACAATGCCGGTACGGCTCAGTCCCGCGGCGGCGATGATGGATGCGGCGGCCGCCATCGCCGACAACTCGATGATCGCCGTCAACGCGCTCCAAGCCAACGCGAAATGAATGATCAGGGCCAAGGCCCCGAATGTGCCGATTCGGCTGTCCTTCATGATGTCGAGGCGCCGTTCGCGGTTGACCGGGGCGAAAAACGCGTCGGCGCAGTCGGCAAGGCCGTCCTCATGCAGAGCGCCCGCGATCATGGCGAGCGCGGCAAGCACCAGGGCCGCAGCCATAGAGGCGGGGAGGGCTGCGGCGGCAGCGAGCATCACGAGGCATGCGGGCAGGGCGATCACCAGCCCGGCCAGCGGAAAGGCCCAAGCGCATTCGGCCAACAGAGCGCCGGGATTGCGCGCAAATACGGAGCCCGCCACCGGAATGCGGCTGAGGAAAGCAACCGCAATCAATGTCGCGTCGGCCCATTGGATGAGGTCGCGCGTGGTCAAAAGTCGCATGGTTCAGCCTTGTTGCCGTCGGTGGCGGGCTGCATAAGCCGCTCATCCTACGCCATGCAACTGGCACGCCACACGATTCGGAGTCCTCATGTCGATCCCGACCCCACCGCCTTCCGCCACAGGAATGCCGTTTGATGATTTCCGCCTGCTGATCGAAACGCTGCCGGGGCCGAACGTTGAAGCTGTGGAAAGCGTGCGCAAGCGTGATCGCTTCCTCACCAAGCCGCCCGGCGCGCTCGGGCGACTGGAAGAGATCGTCGAGTGGCTGGCCGCTTGGACCGGCAAGCACCGCCCGCAGGTGACCCGGCCGCTGGTCGCCGTGTTTGCCGGCAATCACGGCGTGACGAAACAGGGCGTGTCACCCTATCCGGCCGAGGTGACGGCGCAGATGGTGGCGAATTTCGCCGCAGGCGGGGCCGCGATCAACCAGATCTGCATCGCCCATGACCTGGGGCTGAAAGTGTTCGATCTTGCGCTCGATCATCCGACTGCGGATTTCACCGAGGAACCGGCGCTGGACGAGCGCGCCTGCGCCGCCACGATGGCCTTCGGGATGGAAGGCATTGCCGGCGGGACCGACCTCCTCTGCATTGGCGAGATGGGCATCGGCAACACCACATCGGCAGCAGCGATTTTTGCCGCGCTCTATGGCGGCGACCCGGCGGATTGGGCGGGTGCCGGCACCGGAGCGACTCCGGACGGCATTGCGCTGAAGGCCGAAGTCATCGGTCGCGGGCTCGACTTGCACCGTGCCCATCTCGGTGACCCGCTTGAAGTTCTGCGCCGCTTTGGCGGGCGCGAAATCGCCGCGATGGCGGGCGCGATCCTTGCGGCGCGGGTTGAACGCATCCCCGTCATCGTCGACGGCTTTGTCGCGACGAGCGCGGCGGCCGTGCTCCATGCTGCCAACCCGGACGCGATCGCGCACTGCCTGTTTGGCCATGTGTCGGCCGAAAAGGCCCATCGCGCCGCACTGGAGAAACTCGGCGTGGAACCGCTTCTCGACCTTCGCATGCGGCTGGGCGAAGGCACGGGTGCGGCGCTTGCGGCGGGCATCGTCAAGGCTGCGGCGCTGTGCCACTCCGGCATGGCGACCTTCGGCGAGGCAGGCGTGACCGATCGCGACACGGCGCATTGAAACCGGGTGTCAGGCGGCGTTGCCTGCCGCGCTGTCGGTCGGCAGGACAATCCGTTCGACCGGAAATGTGACTGTGGCCTCCGTGCCTTCGCGCAGCTTCGATTTCAGCCGCAGCGAGCCCCCATGCATCTGCATGATCGCCTGCACGATGGGCAGGCCGAGGCCGGCACCTTGCTCGGCGTTCTTGATGGCGATCGAGCCTTGCCGGAATGCTGTCATCACAAGGTCGAGTTCGTCCTCTGGAATGCCGGGTCCGTTGTCGATCACAGACAGATACTGCCCGCCGCTCGCCGTCCAGCCGACGCGCAAGCGCAGCGTGCCGCCGGTCGGCGTGAATTTGATGGCGTTGCCAAGCAGGTTCAACACCACCTGCCGCATGGAGGTTTCATCGGCGTGAAGCAGGGGCAAATCCGGCGCGAATTCGCGCATCACGCGGATTTCCTTGCCGCGCAGACGGATATCGAGCATCCGGCAGCATTCATCGATCAGCGCAGGCAGCGACAACTCGCTTTCGTTCAGTTCGTAACGCCCGGCCTCGATGCGAGACAGGTCGAGGATCTCGTTGATCAGTGTCAGCAGATGATCGCCGGATTTGCGGATGTCCTCGGCATAGGTCTTGTAGGTGGGGTTGCTGAGCGGCCCCAGAACCTCCTTCGCCATCACTTCCGAAAAGCCGAGAATGGCGTTGAGCGGCGTGCGCAGTTCATGGCTCATCGAGGCGAGGAAACGCGACTTTGCGAGGTTCGAGTCCTCCGCGCGCCGCCGCGCCTCGTCGGAGTGCGCCTTGGCGATTTCGAGTTCGGTGATGAGAAACTCCTTCTCCGCCTTCAGTGAAATCAGGTTGTAGGTGTTGGCCTCCAGATGACGGCCGAGAACGGAGAAGAAGGGCAGGGCGGTGAGCAGGAGAAGCGCGGATAGCGCATGGGTCTTCTGCGACCAGTCGACGCCCAGCGCGGCAAACATCACCACGGCGGGCAGATAGGTTGCGACGGTGGCGCGGCTGAAGGCCGAACACAGGATCGCCGTCACAGCCATGCCCGTCAGGATCATGACGGACTTGTACATCTGGAATTCGTTCGGGCCGCATTCGCCGCATTGGTACAGTGTCAGCGCGGCCCAGGCCAAGCCGGAGATGATGTGCCCGCCGAGCATCAGGCGTTGCAGACCGGCAAGCGGCGCGTCGCTGCGGATGCGCGCACGCACGGCGAGCGCGATGCGCAGCAGCGTGTAATAGGCGACGAGCGCAACGAAGGCCCATGTGGCCATGATCACGCCGGGGCCGAATGCCATGCCAAGAAACGTCACCGTGCCGATCAGGAAAGGGGCGAGATGGCCGAATTTCGCGACGGATTCGGTGTGCATCGCCAATAATTCGCGATCATAGCGCGGCTCGACGCTTGCCTCGCGCAGCCGCGAACGCGTGCGCGCGATCGTGCCCGACACCGCGGCATTGCGCTGCGATTTCGTACGGTCGAGCACGTTCTTGTCGTCGCTGAGCGTCAGACCCATGATGACCCGGAAGGCTTGAGCACGCATGTCGGGCGTGCGAGCCTGCCAAACTATTGCGGACCCGTTAAAAGAAGCCTTCCTTAACCATGAACAGACTGCGTTTTTCACGCCCGCGCCCGCCCGCCCGGCGCGGTCCGCTCCGGCTGATCGGCGACATGATGCTGGCAATCGGCCTGCTTGCGCTCGCTTTGGTCGCGCTCGCCCGCTTTGCCGCGCCCGGCTTGCAGGCCGCACCCGGCGAGGCGCGCGCCATTGACGGCGATTCGCTGAACCTCAATGGCGAGGAGGTGCGGCTGTGGGGGATTGACGCGCCGGAATTCCAGCAGGGTTGCATCGCGGATGGCAGCACCGTCCCATGCGGGCGCATGGCGCGTGAGCGGTTGGCGCAATTGTTGAAGGACCAGGCTGTCGCCTGCGCCGCCACCGGGCGCGACCGCTATGACCGTGTGCTTGCGATCTGCCGTACGGATGCAGGTGAGATCAACGCCACGCTCGTGCGCGAGGGCCACGCCTTTGATTTCGGCGGCTATGCAGCGGAGGAGGCGGAGGCGCGCTCGGCAAGGCGCGGCGTCTGGGCAGGAGACAATGAACGCCCGCGTGCCTATCGCGAGCGGACGAAAGCTGCAATCGAGGATGGGGCGGGATTGCTTGAACGTGGTTTCGCGCAGGTCTTGCGCTTGTGGTTGTGACAGGCAAACCCGGGCACGCATAAAAGGGGAGGTTACTGATGAAACTCTATGACGGGGGCCGCGCGCCCAATCCGCGCCGGGTGCGCGTTTTTCTGGTGGAGAAAGGCATTTCCGTGCCGCTGCACAGCATCGACATGGCGGCACTGGAGCACCGCGGCGCTGCGATGACCGCGCTGAACCCGATGGGCGAATTGCCGGTGCTTGAACTGGATGACGGGACGATCATCACCGAGAGCATCGCGATTTGCCGCTATTTCGAGGCGTGGCACCCGGAGCCGGCGCTGTTCGGGCGGACGCCGCTTGAAATCGCAACCATCGAAATGTGGCAGCGGCGCATCGAACTCCGCCTGATGAATGTGATCGGGCAAGTGTTCCGTCACACCCATCCCGGCATGGCCAAGGCCGAGGTGCCGCAAGTGCCCGAATGGGGCGAAGCGAACCGTCCGCGCGTCGCAGCGTTCATGTCACTTCTCGACGGGCATCTGGCCGAACGCAGCTTCATCTGCGGCGATGCGATTTCAGTGGCCGACATCACCGGCATGATCGCGGTCGATTTCACCAAACCCGCAAGAATCGCCGTGCCACCGGAGCTTGAGAACCTGCATCGCTGGCACGCGATGATGAAGGCAAGGCCGAGCGCGGTGGCGTGAGATTTGAGACAAGACCTTCGTGGTTCGAGGCTTTTTCCCTTCACGGTTAGGTGCGAGCGATGCGAGCCTCGAAGGGCAAGGGTAAAAAGCACCTCACCATGAAGGTCTGGGACCAATCATTCATCCTTCATGATGCGGGAGCCTGAAGATCTTTCCCGAACCGCGATTGATGCGGGTTGGCCGGAGCCGCCGCCGCGGCTACCACTTCACATTGGCGACGATCTTCGATGTGTCACAGCGGTTGGAATGGCGGATCGCGATGTCCATGACCTCCTGCATCAGGCCGTCCGACAGTTTCGTCGGCTTCAAACCGAGATGCAGCAGGCCGGAATTGGACACGCGCAGATCGTTCTCGGCCTTTTCCTTGCGCGGATTGTCCATGAAATGGATCGGCGTACCCGTCATGCCTGACACGATGCCTGCGAGATCGCGGATGCGGTGGCTTTCCGTCATCTGGTTCATGATCCGCACGCGTTCGCCGCGCGCAGGCGGGTTGAGGATCGCCAGTTCGACACAGCGCACGGTGTCGCGGATATGGATGAAGGCGCGGGTCTGGCCTCCCGTGCCGTGCACGGTGAGCGGATGGCCGATTGCCGCCTGCATCAGGAAACGGTTGAGCACCGTGCCATAATCGCCGTCATAGTCGAAGCGGTTGACGAAGGGGCCTTCGGAACCGGTTTCCGCGGTGACCGTGCCCCAGACGATCCCCTGATGCAGGTCGGTGATCTTCAGCGCGTCGTTCTTGGCGTAAAACTGGAAGAGCAACTGATCCAACGTCTTGGTCATGTGGTAGATCGACCCGGCGTCGGTCGGGTAGAGCATTTCCAGTTGCGCCGTTTCGCCTGCCGAACTCAGCGTGGCGTCAATGTATCCTTCCGGGATTTCCAGCCCGCCCGTGCGGCCATAGCCATAGACGCCCATCGTGCCGAGATGGACGAGGTGCGCGTCGGGGCAGGCCTCCACCATGGCGCACAGCACGGAATGCGAAGCGTTCACATTGTTGTCCACGGTGTAGCGCTTGTGGCGCGCCGAACGCATGGAGAAAGGTGCGGCGCGCTGCTCGGCGAAATGCACGATGGCGTCCGGCTGGAACCGTCGCAGAACTGCAACAAGACTGTCGTAATCCCGCGCCACATCCAGCGACTCGAAAGCGATCGGCGCATGACCTTCGGCCTTCCAAGCCTCCAACCTGTGATCCAGAGACGCAATCGGCGTCAGGCTGTCGCAACCCAATTCGCGGTCGGCGGCACGGCGGGCGAGGTTGTCGATGATCATCACATCGTGGCCGCGCGCCGCCATATGCAGCGTGGTTGGCCAGCCGCAAAACCCGTCGCCGCCGAGAATGAGAACTTTCATGGTCGCCGCCCTTTCATCACCCGGGCGACTCGCCAGCCGCCGCTTTTGCCCCGGCGGGCCTCACATCATTGTTTCGTGAACCTCTGACGACGGGAGCGTGACAGATGCGTGTCATCATCGCGACGGATGCCTGGCACCCGCAAGTGAACGGCGTGGTGCGGGTGATGGAGACGACAGCGCGTGAAATGCGCGCGCTCGGCCACGAGGTGCTGATCGTCAGCCCGGCGGACTTTCGCTCGGTTGCAGCACCGGGCTACCCGGAAGTGCGGCTCGCATTGGCCTCGGCGCGCGCCTTCGGGTGCATCGCCGATCAATTCCGGCCGGACGCGATCCACATCCCCGTGGAAGGCCCCGTCGGGCTTGCCGCGCGGCGCTGGTGCATCCGCAACCGCTTTGCCTTCACTTCCAGCTATCATACGCGCTTCGGGGATTTCTTTGCCCACCGCACCGGCTTGGACGAGCGTTATGCAACTGCCTGGCAACGCTGGTTCCATGCTCCGTCAGCCGCCTTCATGGTGCAGACGCCGCGGCTGGAGCGCGAACTGGCCGAACAGGGTTTTCGCAACATCGTTGCATGGACGCGCGGCGTCGATACGGCCTTGTTCAAGCCCTGGCGCGACGAGCCGGGATTCGACGCCGATTTCCTCGGTTTGCCGCGCCCCGTTTTCATGGTGCTCGGGCGCGTCTCGCTGGAGAAGAACCTTGATGCATTTCTAGGGCTTGGATTGCCGGGCTCGAAGGTCGTGGTCGGCGGCGGGCCGCATCTGGACCTCTATCGCGCCAGATACCCGGCAGTGCATTTCACCGGTCCGAAGCACGGTGATGATGTGGCCAAACATCTTTCGGCCGCCGATGTGTTCGTGTTTCCCTCGCGGTTCGAGACCTACGGTCTGGTGGTGATGGAGGCGCTCGCCTGCGGCACGCCAGTCGCTGCGTTCCCGGTGCGCGGCCCGGCCGACATCATCGGGAATGCCGACATCGGCGTGCTCAGTGAGGATCTGCGGGAAGCGGCCCTGCAAGCGCTGTCGATCGACAGGGCGAAGGCGCGCGCTTTCGCCCTGCCGCATTCCTGGCGCGCAGCGACGCAGCAGTTTCTAAGCCACCTTGTGCCGCTTGCGGACCGTGAACCGCATGTGTCTGCCAGTTTTGCGATCAGTCGCGCGTCGGCGTGAATGCGGCAGTGTTTGCGTCGGGGCCGAAGCCGGGCCGAAGCTCACGCCAGCGCCGACCAGCAAGGCATGAGATCACCGGAAGCGGGCGTGGCGGAATGGACGCCGCGGGCGACGGCGCGGGCCATGACGGCGGAGGCTGCGGCGCACAGATCGATGAAATCACTGATTTCCGGCGCGTTCATCACGGCACCCGTTGCCAGCGCAAACACCGTATCGCCATCGAATGGTGAATGTGCCGGCCACAGCGCGCGGGCGAGGCCATCCTGACCGGCAATGGCGAGGCGCTTCGCCTGCGCCTTGGTGAGCGGTGCGTCGGTTGCCACCAGCCCGATGGTCGTGTTGGTCAAGCCTGATGCGGCCTGCTGGCGGAACTTGACCGGCAAGCCGGGCTCAAGGCGTCCGGCCGGCCAGCCGAGGCCACCAAATTCAGCGCCTTGCTCAAACGGAGCCGCCCAAAAATGCCGTGTGTCGCCGATCGTCGCGGAGCCCATGGCGTTGACCGCGACAATGGCGGCGACCGTCCAAGGGCCAAAGCGGGCGGACGCGGTGCCAAGCCCGCCTTTCAGCCCGGCCGTCAACGCGCCAAGGCCTGCGCCAATGCTGCCAACCCGTGCATCGGCGCTTGCGGCCTGTGCCGCCGAAAAGCCCAACTCGCGATAGGGCGGGTGGCGGCCCCAATCCTTGTCGCCGCCATTGATCAGGTCAAACAGGATGGCAGAGGGCACGATGGGAACGCGGTGCGGGCCAACTTCAAAGCCGCGTCCGGTTTCGCGCAGCCAGGACTGGACGCCCCCCGCCGCATCAAGGCCGAAAGCGGAACCGCCGGAGAGCACGATGGCGTCAACCTGTTCAACCGTGTTGTGCGGTTCCAGCAAGTCGGTCTCTCGCGTGCCGGGCGCGCCGCCCAGAACCGACACGGCCGCCGTCGCCGGTCTGTCGGCGATGATGGCCGTGACCCCGGATTTTAGCGCGGCGTCCCCCGCATGGCCGACGCTCAGGCCTGTCACATCGATGAGTGCGTTCAACGGACCGGGCGCGAAACTCATGGTGAAACCTTTTGAAATCCTGTGCCGTCGTGGCGGAAAAGCGCGAATGGCACCGGGTCCAGAAACCCGTCATCCGCCCGCGCCAGCAGACCAGCCGATGTCTGGAATTGGGCGGCGTCGGGGTCGGTGATCAGGATCGCCGCGATTTCGGCGGCGAGCCAGGCATCGGGGGCAAGGCCTTCCGCGACAGCGAAGGGCTCGCTGCGCGCCGCAGTGATCGCGGTGAGCACAGTGTCCGGCACGATTGTGTCCCGCGCGACCATCAGCGTGCCCTGCGGCCATGACGACGCATCGCCGAGTTCGAGCCTCGAACCAGCCGCCACCTCCAGCAAAACGCCCTGCGCCGACGCCTCCCGGGTGATTATGGCGATGTCCTCGACATCGCCTGCAATGAACACGCGCAAAGCTCCATCATCCCTGATCGCCGCCACCAGCGCGGCCTGTGTCGCCTGCTGCGGGCGGAATTCACGCATGAACCGCGGCGCATTGCCGGAGTCCTCGGCTGCCGCGCGCAGCGTCTCGGCGGCGATCCGCGCCTCGACCGAACCGTCATCAAGGATGCCGAAGGGCAGGCCGGCCCAAGCGCCGAGCAGCAGGCGCGCGGTCGCCTCGGGTTCGGCAACTTCGCGCGGGCCGGTGCGCGCGAGAGTGACTCCATCGTTTGCATAGGGCGCGCGGCCGCCGACGGTGACAAGCGGCACAGGGCGCCCGCCAAACCGCGCAGCGACCGCTTCAAGAGATTCGATGCAGGGCAGGCCAATGACGGCTGCCGGAGCGGACTCCGCCAGCGCGTCGGCCGCCTCCGCCGCGGCGTCCGCCTCGCACGGCATGTCGAAGACGGTGGCCGTCATCCCCTGCCGCGTTGCGAGATGCGCCTTCACGCCGTCGACAATTTGGGCCGCAAGCGCCGGATAGGCACCGAGCGGAACGGCAATCGCGATCACGCTGTCGGCCCGTGCCGGGGCGTGGGCAACGATGGTCAGGAAAATCGATGTCACGAAGGCTTGGAAAACGCGCATGCAAGACGCCTAGACCGCAGCATCGCCTGCCGCAACTGCAGGGATGAAAAGTTGGTGGTCGTGCCTATATGCAGATGCCACATGATGACCAAGGCCGCGCACGTGCTCACACTGAACGACATTTCCCCCGCCGACTATCGCGCCGCGATGCGCCACTTTCCGGCTGCCGTGCATGTCGCGGCAACCGACGGCCCGGCCGGGCGGCGCGGTCTGACGGTTTCGGCCGCCTGTTCGGTCTCGGACCGGCCGGCAACCGTTCTGGTCTGCCTCAACCGCGAGCACCCGGCCAATGGGGTTTTCAAGGAGAACGGATGTTTTGCGCTGAACACATTGGCGGTCGGGCATGTTGCAGTGTCGCGGGCGTTTTCCAACAGCGCGCTGGCGCAGGACGAGCGCTTCGTCCAGGGCGAATGGAGCAGCATGCTGACGGGCGCGCCATCGCTTACGGGCGCGGCGGCGGTGTTTGACTGCGAAATGATCGAGGCAACCGATGTCGCGACCCACATGGTGCTTTTCGGGCGCGTGAGGGCGATCCATGTCAATGAGAACGCCGCCCCCTTGCTTTATGTCAATCGACAGTATCATGCGCTCGGGGCCATGCTGGAGTGATGCCAGCTGCGTGACCGTGTGCTGGCGGGCGTGATCGGGGAGGATTGCGTGCAGGTTTCCGAAAAGCTTTTGGCGGCTGCGGTGCCGCACTCCATTGACCAAACCGAGGCGTTGCTCGCCGACGGCGGCTATGTCAGCGAACGCGCGCTGGCGACCGTGCTGTTTCTCGCGCTCAAAATGGGCCGACCACTGTTCCTTGAAGGCGAGGCCGGGGTCGGCAAGACCGAGATCGCCAAAGTGCTGGCGTCGACGCTCGGGCGCAAGCTGATCCGCTTGCAGTGTTATGAAGGGCTCGACATCGCATCCGCTGTCTATGAGTGGAACTATCCGGCGCAGATGATCGACATCCGCCTCGCCGAAGCCGCAGGCGAACGCGACCGCGAGGCCATCGGCCGTTCGATCTACACCGAGCGGCATCTGATCCGCCGACCGGTGCTGGAAGCCTTGTCGGGCGAAGAGGGTGCCGCGCCGGTGTTCCTGATCGACGAACTCGACCGCGCCGATGAGGCGTTCGAGGCGTTCCTCCTCGAAGTGCTGTCCGATTTTCAGGTGACGATCCCGGAGTTTGGCACGATCAAGGCGCTGGAACCGCCCATCGTCATCATCACGACAAACCGCACGCGTGAGATCCATGACGCGCTGAAACGGCGCTGCCTGTATCACTGGGTGGATTATCCGACGGCGGCGCGCGAACTGGCCATCGTCGAAGCCAAGGTGCC
Organism: Rhizobiaceae bacterium; assembly: GCA_025458045.1. Classification (GTDB taxonomy): domain Bacteria; phylum Pseudomonadota; class Alphaproteobacteria; order Rhizobiales; family Rhizobiaceae; genus JALOTE01. Next base: position 410 of record JALOTE010000043.1, on the reverse strand, counting down.
GCGCGCCAACGGCCGCCTTGCGCGAGAACTGGTTGCCTATGTGCAGAAACTGCGCTCGCTCGACCTGTTCAAGGTGCCGGGCATTGCCGAAACGCTCGATTGGGCGTCTGCTTTGACCGAACTCGACAAGGTGGCGATCGACCCGGAAACCGTCTCCCAGACCATCGGCGTGCTGCTGAAGTATCACGACGACATCGCACGCATCCAGGGCAGCGAAGGACGCAAGCTGCTCGATGAGGTCAAGGCCAATCTGGCGGCGGCGGAGTAGGGCGTGCAAGCAGCGGCACCTTGATGAGCGCGACCGTCACCCATATCGACGACCACGGGAAGCTTGCCGACAACATCGTGCATTTTGCCCGCGCGCTGCGCCATGGCGGCATGAAGGTCGGTCCTGCATCGGTGACCGACGC
>JALOTE010000002.1 GCA_025458045.1 Rhizobiaceae bacterium | reverse complement strand
AATATTCCCCACTGCTGCCTCCCGTAGGAGTCTGGGCCGTGTCTCAGTCCCAGTGTGGCTGATCATCCTCTCAGACCAGCTACGGATCGTCGCCTTGGTAGGCCATTACCCCACCAACTAGCTAATCCGACGCGGGCCGATCCTTCGGCGATAAATCTTTCTCCTTTCGGACGTATCCGGTATTAGCTCAAGTTTCCCTGAGTTATTCCGAACCGAAGGGTACGTTCCCACGTGTTACTCACCCGTCTGCCACTCACCTTGCGGTGCGTTCGACTTGCATGTGTTAAGCCTGCCGCCAGCGTTCGTTCTGAGCCAGGATCAAACTCTCAAGTTGAGACATTTGAATTGGCATATGCTGGTCACGCTTGAATTGACAAGAACTCTAATCATCCATGACTTGCGTCACAAACGTTGGCTCTGTCAGAAACGTGACGGATGCCATGTCTTTGTTGGTCCGACCTCTTGCGAGGTTCGAGACCAGCGGAACACGCCGTCCACGTTTCTCTTTCTTCACAATCTTCAGTTTTCAAACAACCGACAACAGTGTGTCGCGGGCATGATGGCTTTTTGAGCCTGCTGCCCTAGAGTGTCGCGTTTGCGGCTCTCTTTGGATTTCCCGAGGGCAACAGAGTGTCGCCAGCGGCGCGCCGCCCTCGTTCGATGGGCGGGTTATAGGCGGGACCTGTTCTGACTGTCAACAAGCCTTTTTCATTTTTCTCGCTTTTTTTGCCGATTTTTTTCTGCAAGCAAAATCAATGGCTTATTCGGTCAGTGTCGCTGTCATGAATTTGTGATGCGGGTGCCGCCGCGTCAGATTGCCGGGAATTTTGGTCGCCCGTCCCAGGCGGGCGTTTTCCGCGCCCGGCCATCGCCCTTGCGGGCCCGCCAGCGGTTGACAGGATTGGCTGTGCTGAGCACAACTTCGCCGCAGTCTCGGCGCAAGCGCGCCTCGATCCGGCATTCGCTCAAGGGCCGCAATTGAAGAAGTCGATTCCATCAGTAGCGCTTGGCGAAGGCCTGTCACCGGTTGACAGGCTCGGCAGTAGGGCACCCCTGTCGGTCATGGGCGCGCGGCATCTGCCTGACAGGCGCGCGGTGTCGAAGCGCTGGCTGGCCGGAACGGTGCTGACCGGCACCTTGTCCTGCCTGCTGATGGGCATGGCACTGACGATTTCACTGGACGGTGTGGCGGCATCCACCGCGCCGGACGGCTTGAATGCCAGCGGCCGGGGCGGCCGTATGATCGCGACGGAGCGCAAGACCGACAGGCTGCTTGAAACGGTGATCGCGCCCGGTTCATCCGACCGCCAGCTGATCGAAGTTCCGACCCTCGTTCAGGATGGTGACCGCGCAGTTGCGCGCACCGTCAGCCTCATGCGGGTGCGGATGCCGCTCGGCCTCGCCTATGCGGATGATCGCGAATATCCCGCCTATGATCCGCTGCGGTTGCTTGCCGACATGGGCGACAGCTCGGAGGCGGTGAATCCCACGCAATTTTACGGGGCCAACATCGAGAGCGATGTGGCGCTGCGCACCTTGCCCCTCGATGCGGCGATGGCCGAATTCGACCAGTCGGCCGCCTTGTCCGACATCGAGGTCGAGCAGATCGTGCGGTTGCAGTCGGCGTCTTTGACCGAGGGCGACATCCAGATTGCCGCCATGGCCATGTTTGACCAAGCCCGCTTCGGCACTGCCGATGCCGAGGCGCAGGCGCTGGATGCAGTGAATGTCCGTATCACGACTGAGAACGTCAGCCAGGCATCCGCACAGCCCGGCGTGGCTGCCCGCTTCAATGAAGTGCTGATCGATGTGGTTGACGACAAGCGCCTTGCGCGCGCGCTGGCCGATGCCGGGCTTGGCGGCAAAAGTGCAGACAACATTTCCGAAGCGATGGCGACGCTCTTGAAGGGGGACACACTGCGGGAGGGCCAGAAGCTGCGCATTTCCGCCTACATGCAAGACGACGGCCCGGACATCCGCCGCCTGTCGATTTATGACGGCGTCGTGCACCGCGCGACTGTGGCCTTGGACGATTTGGGCCAATATGTGCCGGCGGCCGAGCCCGAAGAAATCGTCATGACGCTCGAAGATGAGGCCGAGCCGATCGGCACACGCGTCGCCTCCTCCAACCTGCCTTCCGCTTATGATGCCATTTACCGCGCGGCCTTCGCCTATGGGCTGAACGAAACCATGGCCAAGCGCCTTGTGCAGATGCTGTCGCAGGACCTTGAGCTGCGCGAGCGGGTCGGCGCCAGCGATGCCATTGAAGTTCTGTTCACGGAACCGGCTCCCGACATGACGGCCACCGAGGAGTCCGCCATCCTGATGGCGGAGTTGCACCAGCGTTCGGGCTCGAAACGCTTTTATCGCTTTGAAACGGCAGATGGCGTCGCCGCCTATTATGACGCCGATGGCGTGAGCGCGCAGCAGGGCATGCTGCGCAACCCGGTGCCGACCGGCACATTCCGGTCTGGCTTCGGCATGCGCCGCCACCCGATTCTCGGCTACAAGCGGATGCACACCGGTGCCGATTGGTCCGCCCCGCGCGGCACCCCCATCATCGCGGTGGGCAACGGCATCGTTGAGAAGGCTGGCTGGGCTGGCGGCTACGGCAAGCAGACCCTGATCCGGCATCCGAACGGCTATATATCGTCCTATTCGCACCAGAACTCGATTGCCAAGGGCGTCACTCCCGGCGCCAAGGTGCGCCAAGGCCAGATCATCGGCACGGTTGGTTCGACCGGCCTCTCGACAGGGCCGCATCTTCACTACGAAATCATTGTCAACGGCAACAAGGTTGACCCGATGCGTGTGCGCCTGCCCGGCGGCCGCATATTGAAAGACCGTGAGCTGGATCGGTTCCAGACGGTGCGCGCCGAGATTGACCGGCTGATGGCCGAACAGACTGGCCGCGCCGTGGCGGCCCTGAACTGACCCCGCGCGAAACGGGGTCAGTGGGACGTTTCAATGCAAACGCGGCACGACCCCGCTCTGCCCGTTGTCCAGTGGATGCGCGGCGGCAAGCACTTCGCCGCCCGAGCCGACGAGGATCAGCCGGTCGGCACCGGCCGTGACATTCACCGTCGCCCCGTCGCCGATGTCGCCGGCCAGAAGCCGCTCAGCCAGCGGGTCCTGCAACTCGCGCTGGATCACCCGCTTCAGCGGGCGGGCGCCATAGGCCGGATCATAGCCGCGCGCCGCCAGCCACGCGACGGCGTCCTCATCGAGCGAAAGGTTGATCTTGCGCTCATCCAGCAGGGCTTGCAGCCGTGCCGTCTGGATGCGCACGATCGCGCCCATGTCCTCGCGGCGCAGCCGGTCAAACAGCACGATCTCGTCGATCCGGTTGAGAAACTCCGGCCTGAATGATGCCCGCACGACAGCCATCACCTGCTCACGCACCGAACCCACCTCCTCGCCATCGGCAAGATTGGTGAGGAACTCGGCACCCAGATTGGAGGTGAGGATGACGATGGTGTTGCGGAAATCGACGGTCCGGCCCTGGCTGTCCGTCAGGCGGCCCTCGTCGAGAACCTGCAACAGCACGTTGAACACATCGGGATGCGCCTTTTCCACCTCGTCAAACAGCACGACCTGATAGGGCCTGCGCCGCACGGCTTCCGTCAGAACGCCGCCTTCGTCATAGCCGACATATCCGGGAGGCGCGCCGATCAGGCGACTGACGGAGTGCTTCTCCATGAATTCGCTCATGTCGATGCGCACCATCGCCGTGTCGTCGTCAAACAGGAAATCGGCCAACGCCTTTGTCAGTTCCGTCTTGCCCACACCGGTCGGCCCGAGGAACATGAAAGAGCCGAGCGGACGGTTCGGATCCTGCAAGCCGGCGCGCGCGCGGCGCACGGCCTTGGACACGGCCTGAACGGCGGGTCCCTGCCCGACGACACGGCGCGCCAGCTCGTCCTCCATGCGCAACAGCTTGTCGCGCTCGCCTTCAAGCATCTTGTCGACAGGAATGCCGGTCCAGCGGGAGACGACGGCCGCAACATGGTCAGGCGTCACCGCCTCCTCCATCAGTCCGCGGCCCTCGGTCGCCTCTGAATCCGCAAGCTTGCGCTCAAGATCGGGAATGACGCCATAGGCCAGTTCCCCGGCCCTCTGGAACTCGCCCTTGCGCTGTGCCGTGGCCAGATCATTGCGCGCCTCTTCGAGCTGACGCTTGAGGTCGGCGGCAAGGCCGAGCTTTGCCTTTTCGGCCGCCCAGCGCGCAGTGATGGCCGCCGATTCTTCCTCAAGTCCGGCCAATTCCTTTTCCAGCCGCTCCAGCCGGTCTTTGGACGCCTGGTCCGTTTCCTTTTTCAGCGCCTCGCGCTCGATCTTCAGTTGCAGGATGCGACGGTCGATCTCGTCGAGTTCCTCCGGCTTGGAATCCACCTGCATGCGCAGGCGCGATGCGGCCTCGTCCACGAGGTCGATCGCCTTGTCGGGAAGGAATCGGTCGGCGATGTAACGGTTCGACAAGACGGCCGCCGAAACCAGCGCCGAATCGCTGATGCGCACCTTGTGATGCTGCTCGTATTTTTCCTTCAGTCCACGCAGGATGGAGACCGTGTCCGTCACCGTCGGCTCATTGACGAACACCGGCTGGAAGCGTCGTGCCAGCGCCGCATCCTTTTCAACGTGCTTGCGATATTCATCGAGCGTGGTGGCACCGACGCAGTGCAATTCGCCGCGCGCCAAGGCAGGCTTCAGCAGGTTGGATGCGTCCATCGCGCCATCGGCCTTGCCCGCACCGACGAGCGTGTGCATCTCGTCGATGAACACGATCACGTCGCCCTCAGCCGCCGTGATTTCCGAGAGCACCGCCTTCAGGCGTTCCTCGAACTCGCCGCGATATTTCGCGCCCGCAATCAGCGCGCCCATGTCGAGCGCCATCAATGTCTTGTCTTTGAGCGATTCCGGCACGTCGCCATTGATGATGCGCTGGGCGAGGCCCTCGGCGATGGCCGTCTTGCCGACGCCCGGCTCGCCGATCAGCACTGGATTGTTCTTGGTGCGGCGGCTCAAGACCTGGATCGTGCGGCGGATTTCCTCGTCTCGCCCGATCACCGGGTCAAGCTTGCCCGCGCGTGCATCGGCGGTGAGATCGCGCGCATAGCGTTTCAGCGCGCCATAGCCCTGCTCGGCGGATGCCGAATCGGCGGTGCGCCCCTTGCGGATCTCGTTGATGGCGGCGTTCAGCGCCTGCGCGGAGACACCGGCCTTCTTCAGGATGTCGGAGGTCTTGGCGGAAGGTTCCATGGCGAGCGCGGTCAGCAAGCGCTCCACGGTCACGAATGCGTCACCGGCCTTTTTCGCAATCTCCTCAGCCGAGGTGAACACCTTGGCAAGCGGGGCCGCCATGTAGAGTTGGCCGTTGCCGCCTTCGACGCGCGGCAACGCCTTGATCGCAGCCTCCGTGGCGGCACGGACTTGGACGGGGTCTCCGCCGGCACGGGTGATCAGCGCGCTTGCAAGCCCCTCCGCATCTTCGATGAGGACCTTCAAGAGGTGCTCAGGCAGGAACTGCTGATGTCCGGCGCCCAAGGCCTGTGTTTGCGCCGATTGGATGAAGCCGCGCAACCGCTCCGAATAGCGTTCGATATTCATGTCCATCTCCCCGGTCAGGCCCTCTCCTGAGGCACCATGACACGCAAGTGTTGACAAGACCCCCGGTCATCGGCGGGCCTCTCTTGAGCGGGATATGGGCATGGAAAAGCCCGCCAGCAAGGTGGGCTGGCGGGCCGGAAATGACGGGTCGGACGCTATTCCGCCGCCGGAGCGACTTCCGCCGGCAGATCCGATCCGGCATCGGCCTGAGGTTCCGCGGCGGCCTCCGCCTCATCGCGGCGCGGACGGCGCGTCCGCGCGCGGCGCGGTGCGGCTTCCGCCGCATGTGCGGCAACCTCGACACCAACCTCCGTCTCCGCGGGTGCCACCGCAACGGGCGGAGCGGACCGTTTCAGGCCGAGGGTGCGGGCGAGGCCTGCGGCTTCTTCATGCGCAAACTCCGCAGGCACGCCTTCGATGTCCGGTTGCGCCGCTTCGGCGGACACGGCTGCATGGCGCGGCTCGAAACCGGGCTCGGCGTCATTGCGTTCGGGCCGGTCCCGGTTGTTGCGCTCACCGCGATCGTTGCGCTCACCTCGATCGTTGCGGTCTTGCCGGTCATTTCTGGCCCGAATTCTGTTGGCCGAAGTTCTGCTGGCCGCCACGGTCACGGCTGTCGCGTTCGCGACCATCGCGGCTGTCACGGTCCCGGAACTCGCGGTTCTGGCGATCCTGATTCTGGCGATCCTGATTCTGGCGGTCTTGATTCTGGCGCTCGTTGCGCTCGCGATTGCGGTTGTCGCCCTCCCGCATCTCCTGCGGGCGTTCGCCCCCCTGGCCGAGGGCGTCCGGCTGGTCGGAGCCATCGTCATCGCCCTCGTCATCGCCCTCATCATCCCACTGTCCGCGCATCTGCTCGTTTTGCTGCGCCTGCTGGGCCATCGCCGTCGCTATGATGCGGTTGTAATGTTCGGCGTGCTGCAAATAGCTCTCGGCCAGGACGCGGTCCCCGGAAGACAGCGCGTCGCGCGCCAATTGCGCGTATTTCTCGGCGATGTGCTGCGCGTTGCCGCGGATTTTGACATCCGGACCGGAGCTTTCATAGCTGCGCGCAAGCGGGTTCTGGTGACGCCGCTGATTGTTGTTGCCGTTGTTGTTATTGTTGCGTCCGCGTGGTCGGCGGTTCTGCTGTCCGGGTCTCATGCCGTCTTTTCTTTGTCGGATCGGTTCAGTGCGCGCCGGTGCGCCGGCCTTGGCCGTGTCCCCTCGAAGCGCCGGGCCTGTCGATCAGCAGGCCCCTTGCTCCAGACCGCGCCTGCCTGTTTGGCAAGTGCAGCGCTTCCGGTTTTGGTTCGGGGTTCGTCAGCAGGTGGCGCTCATTTCTGACAGCGCGTCTGTGCTGCCATCCTCCTAGCCGGTTCGCCCCGCTTTGCCAAGTGGGCTGTCAACCGGCAGTGTCAATCGGCTGGGGACGGTTGAAGAGCAGGGCGCGGGGGCGCCCGCCCAAATCCCGGTGCAGCGCCAGGCATGCAAATCCGGCACGCCCGAAGATGCCTGGCACGGCATCACCTTGGTCATGGCCGATCTCGACGGCGATGATTCCGCCGACCGCAAGCCGCGGCGGAGCTTCGTCGGCGATGCGCCGATAGAAATCCAGGCCGTCCGCCCCGCCATCGAGCGCCGCCGTCGGGTCATGGTCGCGCACCTCGCGCGCCAGATCGGAAAGATGCGCAGACGGGATGTAGGGCGGGTTGGAAATGACCAGATCAAAGCGTCCGCCCGCACCGGCAAACAGGTCGCCTTGGCGGATCTGAAGCCGGTCGGCGACGCCAAGTCGGGTGCCATTGATGGCGGCCGTCGCCAGCGCATCGGCGGAGATGTCGGTCGCTACCGCCTGCACGCCGGGGAACCGTCTCAACAGCGTGATGGCGATGATTCCGGTTCCGGTGCCGATATCGATCAACCGAGATTCCGGCCTCGCCGCGAGGAACGGCGACACCGCTTCGATCAGCGTCTCGGTGTCGTCGCGCGGCTCCAGCGTCTCGGCTGACAAGGCAAACGTTGCTCCGGCGAAATCCTTCGTCCCGCGCAGCCGCGCCACCGGCACGCCCTGCAACCGCTTGGCCAGCGCTTCGCGGATGATCGCGTCTTCTTCCGCGCTCAGGAAGCGCGACGGCGCGTGGATCAGCGCCATCCGGTCGAGGCCCGCCAGTTCGAAGATCAGCCGCGCTTCCGTCCAGCGCGGCTCGATTCCAGCCTTGCCAAGCGCGGTGGCGGTGGCCCGCAGCAACGCGTCCACCCGGCCCGGCACTGCCGTGTCATTCATCGCTTTCGGCCAGCAGCTTCGCCTGATGATCGGCGGTCAGCGCATCCACCAATTCGTCGAGTTCGCCCTCGATCACCCGGTCCAGCTTGTAGAGCGTCAGGTTGATGCGATGGTCCGTCACGCGGCCTTGCGGGAAGTTGTAGGTGCGGATGCGCTCCGAGCGGTCACCGGAGCCGACCTGGACTTTCCGGGCTTCGGAGCGCTCATTCGCAAGCCTGCTGCGCTCGGCATCGTAAAGCCGCGCACGCAAGGCCTTCATCGCGTTTGCCCGGTTCTGATGCTGCGACTTCTCCGACGAGGTGACAACGATCCCGGTCGGCAGATGGGTGATCCGCACCGCCGAATCGGTCGTGTTCACATGCTGTCCGCCCGCGCCCGATGAACGCATGGTGTCGATGCGGATGTCCTCGGCCTTGATTTCGATATCGACGTCTTCCGCCTCCGGCAGCACCGCGACGGTTGCGGCCGATGTGTGGATTCGGCCGCTCGCTTCCGTGTCGGGCACGCGCTGCACGCGGTGTACGCCGGATTCGAACTTCAGTTTCGAGAACACGCCCGTGCCGTTCACGGCCGCGATGATCTCCTTGAAACCGCCCGCCTCGCCGTCGCTCACAGATACGATTTCGGTTTTCCAGCCCCGCAAGGCGGCGTATCGCTCATACATGCGGAACAGGTCGCCGGCGAAAAGCGCTGCCTCCGCCCCGCCGGTTCCGGCGCGGATTTCGAGGATGGCGGAACGCCGGTCTGCCTCGTCGCGCGGCAGGAGCAGGAGCTGCAACGCGGCGCGCCGCGCGGCGCGCCGGGCTTCGGCCTCCGGCAGTTCCATGGCTGCCAGCGCCTTCATCTCGGCATCGCCATCGGCTTCGGCAAGCATGGCCTGCAAACCGGAAATCTCGGCGTCAGCGGCGTTGAGCGCGCGCACCGCCTCGGCTGTCTCGCGCAGCGCGGAATATTCGGTTGCAAGCTTCGCATAGGCCTCCGGCTCGACACCGCCCGCCATCTGCGCTTCGAGCATCTCGAAACGCCTCAGGATCAGGCCCATGCGTTCGGCGGTCATTCCGGCCATGATGCGTCAGACCGTCAGCGCGCGCGCGGCGGCGTAGTCCGTCAGCAGGCGCCGGATGTCGGGCTGCTCGCCGCGGTCGAGCGCGGCGTTGACGATCTCGCTGACCTCCGCAAGCCGCACCTCGCGCAGCAGCGCTTTCACCGGACCGATGGCGGAGGCGGCAAGCGACACGGTGCGCAGGCCGATGGCAAACAGCGCCAAGGCAGGGATGGGGCGGCTTGCCATCTCGCCGCATAGCGTCACCGGCGTCCCATGCGCCTTGCCCGCCCGGACCACAGAGCGCAGCGCGCGCAGAAACGCCGGTGTCAGCATGTCATAGCGTTTTGCGAGCATCGCATTGCCGCGATCCACCGCCATCATGAACTGGAACAGATCGTTGGACCCGATGGACACGAAATCCACCGTGCGCATGAGCGCGTCGAGGTTGTGGAGAAGGGCCGGCACTTCCAGCATCGCGCCCAGCTTCAGGCTTGTTGGCAGCGGATGCGCATGGCGCGACAAATGCTGGATTTCCTTGGCGATGATGGCGCGGGCTTCGGCCACCTCGCTCAATTCGGTCACCATCGGAAGCATCACCCGCAATTCACGCCCGCCCGCCGCCTTGAGCAAGGCGCGCATCTGGGTGCGCAGGAGCCCGGGCCGCTCCAGCGTGAGACGGACAGCGCGAAGGCCCATGGCCGGGTTCTCTTCAGCCGTGTCGACCCGCATGTAGGGCAGTGCCTTGTCACCGCCGATGTCGAGCGTGCGGAAGGTCACAGGCTTGCCCGCCGCCGCGGCATAGACCTGACGGTAGAGTTGCTCCTGCGCCTCGGCGCGCGGGAAGGCAGACGCCACCATGAACTGCAACTCGGTGCGGAACAGGCCGATGCCGCCCGCGCCTGATTCTTCCAGTTGCGGCAGATCCACAAGCAGACCGCCATTCATCAAAAGCGAGAAGGGTTCGCCATCCGCTGTCAGGTTCGGCGCGTTGCGCAGTGAACGGTAGAGTTTTTGCCGGTTGGCACGGAAGCGCACTTTCTCGGCATAGGCGGCTTCCACATCAGGCTGCGGCCGCAAATGCGCAGCGCCTTCCTCGCCGTCGAGGATGACCGGGTCTCCCGCCTCCGACATGGATACGATGCCGCGCGCCTGCCCGACGACAGGCACGCCCATCGCACGGGCGACAATCACCACATGGCTGGTGGCGGAGCCCTCTTCCAGCACCAGTCCGCGCACCTGTTCGCGCGGATAGTCAAGCAATTCGGCAGCGCCCATCGCGCGCGCGACAATGATCGCGTCCCTCGGCAATGCGCCGCGCCCCTCCGGCCCGGAGCCGATCAATTGGCGCATCAGCCGGTTGGCGAGATCATCGAAATCGGAAAGACGTTCGCGCAAATAGGGGTCGGCCATGTGCGTCATGCGGGCGCGCATGTCGCTTTGCACTTTTTCGACAGCCGCCTCGGCGGTCAAACCGTTGCGGATCGCTTCTTCCAGCCGCCGCACCCAGCCCCGGTCATGGGCGAACATGCGATAGGCTTCCAGAACGGCGCGGTGCTCGCCATCAAAATCGACATCGCGGCGCGCCAGCATGTCATCGATGGAAAGACGCAGCGATGCGAGCGCGGCTTCCAGCCGTTCGATCTCGCGGTTTGCATCTTCCGAAAACAGATTGGTGACGACGACGCGCGGATCATGCAGCACGACATGCCCGAGGCCGACACCTTCATTGTAGCCGGTGCCGCGCACCGTGATCGGCTTTTTGAGGTCCAGCTCCAGCCCCGGCCGGACAAGGCCGGACAGCGAGCCTGCCGCGATCATCTCCGCGATGACCATGGCGACAGTTTCGAGCGCCTCGACCTCGTCGTCGGAATAGCTGCGCTTGGCCTGGTTCTGCACGACCGCAACGCCGAGCGTGCGCCCTGCGCGCAGGATCGGCACGCCGAGGAACGAGTGATAAATTTCCTCGCCCGTTTCCGGCAGGTAGGCAAAGGCCGGGTGGCTTTGCGCGTCCGACAGATTGAGCGCGCGCGCGCTTGCCGCGATCGTGCCGACAAGGCCCTCGCCGATCCGCAATTGCGAACGGTGGACGGCCTCCTTTTTCAGGCCCTCAGTGGCGTAAAGCTCAAGATTGCCGTCGGCGCGCAGCACATAGATCGAGCAGACCTCGCACACCATGCGCACGGCGATCTCGCGCGCGATCGCGTCCAGCCGCTCCTGCGCGCCCAATTGCTCCGCCATCAGGTCGCGGATGCGCTTGAGCAAGACGCGCGGTCCGACGGTGTTGGTGCGCTCCGGCATCACCTCTCCTGAAAGGTCGAGGCGTCCGGGATCGGGTCACGCCTTGTCGAGTCCGTATACCGAGTGGAGCGTGCGCACCGCAAGTTCGGTGTAAGCGCCATCGATCAGGATCGAGATCTTGATCTCGGAGGTGGTGATGGCGCGGATGTTGATACCCTTCTGCGACAGCGCCTTGAAAGCGGTCGCGGCAACACCGGCATGGCTGCGCATGCCGATGCCGACAACCGACACTTTTGTCAGCCCCGGTTCGGACTGCACCGCGTCATAGGCGATCTCGCCCCTGGCCGCCTCGATGACAGCGAGCGCCTTGGCGAGGTCGCCATTCGGGACGGTGAACGTCATGTCCGTCTTCGAGCCGTCTTCGGAGATGTTCTGGACGATCATGTCCACATTGATGTTGGCTTCCGCCAGCGGGCCGAACACGGCGGCGGCGACGCCCGGCCGGTCGGCGACACGGCGCAGCGAGACCTGCGCCTCATCCTTGGCATAGGCGATGCCGGTGACAACTTCCTGTTCCACGATCTCATCCTCATCACAAATCAGGGTTCCCGGCGGTTCGCCGTGCGGGTCGATGTCTTCAGGCTTGTCGAAGGATGACCGCACGAATGTGCGCACCTTGTGCACCATCGCCAGTTCGACCGAGCGCACCTGGAGCACCTTCGAGCCAAGCGACGCCATTTCCAGCATCTCCTCGAACGCGACCTTGGCGAGCCTGCGCGCCTTCGGCTCAATGCGCGGATCGGTCGTGTAGACGCCGTCGACATCGGTGTAGATGTCGCAGCGGTCGGCATTGACCGCCGCCGCAATCGCCACCGCCGAGGTGTCGGAGCCGCCGCGCCCGAGCGTTGCGATGCGGTTGTCGGGCGCGATGCCCTGAAAGCCGGCGATGACGGCCACCTGGCCTTGCGCCATGCGGCTGATCAACAATGCGCCATCGATGGAGTCAATACGGGCCGAGGCATGGGCCGCATCGGTGCGCAGCGGAATCTGCCAGCCCTGCCAGGAGCGGGCGTCCACGCCGATTGCCTGCAAGGCAATGGCAAGCAGCCCCGATGTCACCTGTTCGCCCGAGGCAACCACCGCATCATATTCGCGTGCGTCAAAGAACGGTGAGGCCGCGCCCGCGACCTTCGGCATGTCCTGCACCCAGCCGACGAGTTCATTGGTCTTGCCCGACATTGCCGAGACGACAACCGCCACCTCGTGCCCGGCGTCCACCTCGCGCTTCACATGGCGCGCCACATTGTGGATGCGCTCCAGATTGGCGACCGAGGTGCCGCCGAACTTCATCACGATGCGTGCCATGGGTGGTTTGCCCGCCTGCGGGCCCTGCTGCCTTCAAATCGCGCGCCGCATAGCCGCACTTGGCATGGACCGCAACCCGTGCCTTGGGCGGGCAGGCTTTCGTTGGTGCTGCGATCATCAGCGCACTTGACGCGGCGCTGTGCATCCTCATTTGAAGACCGAGCACAGGAGCAGCCATGCCCGCACACCCTTCAGCCAAACACGCCTCAGCCGCTTCCAACGACGCGCGCACCACAATCGACCAGTCGGAGGTGGACCGTTTTTCGCGCCTTGCCGCCGAATGGTGGAATCCGAAGGGCAAATTCCGGCCGCTGCACAAATTCAACCCGGTGCGGCTGGCCTACATCCGCGAGCAGGTGCTGGCGCGTTTTGCGCTTGATCCGAAGTCCGACCGGCCTTTCACCGGCCTTCGCTTCCTCGATATCGGCTGCGGCGGCGGGCTGCTTTGTGAACCGATGGCGCGGCTGGGCGCTGACGTGCTCGGCGCCGACGCCTCGGCAACCAACATTGAGGTCGCGAAACTCCATGCCGCACAGTCTGGCCTGTCGATTGATTACCGCTCCACCACCTCGGAAGCGCTGAGCGAGGCTGGCGAAACCTTCGACGTCATCCTCAACATGGAGGTCGTCGAGCATGTCGCCGACGTGGACCTGTATCTCAAGTCCTGCGCCGCCATGCTCCGGCCGGGCGGACTCATGTTCATCGCCACCATCAACCGCACGATGAAGGCCTACGTGCTTGCCATCGTCGGTGCCGAACGCATCCTCGGCTGGCTGCCGAAAGGCACGCATCAATATGAGAAACTCGTGCGCCCCGACGAAATCCGCGCTGCGCTGGCCGGAACCGGCCTGGAGATCATCGACACGTTGGGTGTGACCTACAATCCGCTCGCCGACGCGTGGGGCAAGTCCAAGGATATCGATGTCAATTACATGATGCTGGCGGCTCGTCCGCGCTGATCAGTTCCTGTCATCCGGCAACACAGGCAGCGGCGCAACCGGCACGCCATCCTCCAGAAGCGCCTCCACCTCGTCGCGGCTCGCTTCGCCATAAATGGCTCGCTCCGGCGCTTCGCCGAAATGGATCTTGCGGGCTTCCTCGGCAAATTCCGTGCCGACATGGTCAGCGTTGTCGCGCACCGATTTGACCATCTCGCGCAGTTTCGCCATCATTTCCACGCGATCGGGATCAAGCGCGACGGGACCAAGATCACGTGAAGGCGCGGCTTTGCGGTCGGACGTGATGACGCCGGGAGCCATGATCGCCTTGTCGACCTTGATCGTCCCGCAGTGCGGGCAATCGATGAGCCCGCGCTTCCTTTGCGTGTCAAAGGCGTCGTTGGAGGCAAACCAGCCGTCAAAGGCGTGGCCGCCGTCACAGGTGAGCGAAAACCGGATCATGACTGCCACATAGGTTCAGATGCGGTAGTCGGCAACATCATCCCCCGTGACAGCTGCGACATGGATCGCACGGCGATGCCTCAGGTTCGGGATGCGCTGGCGCGCCTGCTCAACGTCTGCAAGGTTGAGATCGGCACTGATCACGCCCGGTTCGGCGTCCGGCTTTTCAGCCAGGATGCGCCCCCACGGATCGATGATCAGCGAATGGCCGTAGGTTTCGCGGCCATCGGCATGGACACCGCCTTGAGCGGCGGCGATGACGAACGAGCCTGTTTCAATGGCGCGCGCGCGCAGCAACACATGCCAATGGGCTTCACCTGTCTGCCGCGTGAAGGCGGCGGGAACCGTCAGCACGGTCGCGCCGTTCATCGCATAGAGCGCGAACAACTCAGGAAAGCGCAGGTCATAGCAGATGCCAAGCCCGATTTGCGTTCCGGCCGCCTGCGCCAGCACGGCGCGGTCGCCCGCGCCATAGGTCGAGGATTCCCGCCAGCTCTCGCCATTGGCAAGGTCGACGTCGAACAAATGCAGCTTGTCATAAGTGGCGATCAGGCCGCCCTGCGGCCCGAACACAAAGGCGCGGTTGGCAACCTTGCCACTCTGCGACAGCACAGGCGTCGAGCCTATATGCAATGTCACGCTCAGTTCAGCCGCCAACCGGGAAGCTTCCGCAACGACAAGATCGTCTTCGGGCTTGCGCAGGCAGGCAAGCAACGCGGCCCGGTCGCGCTGGATCGCCCCGGTCATCTCCGGCGTCTGGACGTAGCGCGCGCCCGTGGCGGCGGCCTCCCTTACCAAGCGCCTGAGCGTGACGAGGTTGTCTCCGGGCTGCAAGCCCGACCGCATCTGGATGGCTGCGACACGCATCATCCGGCCAGCAACGGGTCCAGCCCGCCATGCCGGTCAAGTGCCATCAGATCGTCGCAGCCACCGATGTGCCGGGTCCCGATGAAAATCTGCGGAAATGTCTGCCGACCTGATTTCGCCATCATCTCCGCGCGCAAGCCGGGATCGAAGGTGGCGTTCAGCTCGGTGTAGCGCGCGCCTTTCTGGTCGAGCAGGCGTTTGGCCGCCGCGCAGTAACCGCACAGGTCGCGCGTATAGATCGTGATGTCCGGCACGTTCAAACTCCAGTGGTGCTTGGACTGCCTTATAGGGATGGTCCGGCTGGGTTTGAAGGGCGGCTGCGCAATACGCTGCGTCAATGGCAGGCTTCACACATCCGGCTTCAGAACCAGCGCGAATGTCAGGCAATCAACACCGCTCGCGCCCGCTTTCCTCAAGGCTTTGGCGCTGGCCGCCAGGGTGGCGCCTGTTGTGAACACGTCGTCGATCAGCAGGACGCGGCGACCTTCGACATCGATGCGGCGCGCTTCCGGAACGGCGAAAGCGCGCGCCACATTGGTGTTGCGCTCGTCACGCGTCAGTCCGCGCTGTGTGACAGTCGGCTTGATGCGGGCCAAAGCTTCCGGGATGAACCGCTTGCCCGTCTTTTTCGCAAGGGCATGCGCCAGCAGAGCAGACTGGTTGAACCGGCGCAGGAAAAACCGACGCCAGTGCAGCGGCACCGGCACGATGACACTGGCATCCGCCAGGAGATCGGGCGCGGCGCGCGCCATCCAATCGGCCATCCAGCCTGCCTGATCCTGCCGGTCCTGGAATTTCAGCGACAAGACGAAGCGGCGCGCCGCACCGTCATAGACGACCGCCGAGCGCGACCGGTCCCATGGGGGCGGGTCGGCTATGGCGCGCGCAGAGACCGCGCCCGCACCAAGATCAGCCGTGAAGGGTGTTCCGTAAACAGGGCAAAGCGGTTCGGCAAGGAAACGGACGTTGGGCCAGCATGATGCGCAGAGCGCGCCATGGGCAGCGATGCGCCGCCCGCAAGCGACGCATCCGGGTGGAAAAACCATGTCGGCAACCGCATCGCTGACCCGCCTTGGCCACGCACGCATCGCTGGCATGCGCCTCACCGCCGGTGTGTCGACATCATCGCTCATCGGCAGTCGATAGCACATTGGCAGGTGGCATTGGAGCGCCTAAATGGGCTCATGAGCTTGTCGCCCCCGCAGGTTTTTGACGAAAAGGCCGCCCTCCTTCATCGCCTGCGCGGCGCGGCGATGGGTGAAGGTGAAGGCAAGCACTTTCTGCTCAAGCGCGCCGCCGATGACCTCGTGGACCGTTTGGCGGCGGTGCAGCGCCCGTTTCCTCAGGCGGTCGGCCTGTTTTCCGGCACCGAAACCATCCGCCAGGCTCTAAGCTTCGCGCGGCCGAAGTGCGAAGTCACCCTTGTCGAGGCGCATCCGCTTCTGGCAGCCCACGCGCCTGAAACGATCTTCTCCGCCCAAGCCGCGTTCGGCATGATCGAACGGCGGTTTGACCTCGCCGTGTCTCTGCTCGCCATGCAGTCGATCAATGACCTGCCGGGCTTCCTGGTGCAGGCGCGGCGGCTTCTGAGGCCGGATGGCCTGTTCATCGGCTGCCAGTTCGGCGCAGGCACGCTGTCTGAATTGCGCGATGTGCTGCTTGCGACCGAAGCCGACATGTCGGGCGGGGCAAGCCCGCGTGTCCACCCCTTTGCCGATGTGCGGGACATGGGCGGCCTGCTCCAGCGCGCCGGACTGGCGCTTCCGGTAGCCGATGTCGATGAGGTCACGGTCCGCTATGGTTCAATCTTCAGCCTCATCGCAGACCTGCGCGCGATGGGGCTGACAAACGCGCTCTTGGGCCGCAGCCGCACCCCACTCACAAGGCGATTCTGGGCGCGCGCGGCCGAGCTTTACGCTGAACGCCATGCCGACTTCGACGGTCGCCTGCGCGCAACCTTCAACATCATCTGGGTGAGCGGATGGGCGCCGGATGCCTCGCAGCAGAAACCCCTGCGTCCCGGCAGTGCCGCCGTGTCGCTCAAGGACGTGATTTGATGCTGTGCCGCCTTGCTGTAAGATCACGATGTGGGTGACGCTCTCTTCAGATCGGAAACATCTATGATCGCACTGACGCTTCCGCCCGAAATAGAAGCCAGGCTCGACGCTTTGGCAGAACGGACCGGGCGCTCAAAATCAGATTTTGCGCATTTCGCGGTGCTGCAGTTCCTCGACGACATCGAGGATTGGTTCCTCGCCGAAGACCGTGCGCGCGCATTGAAGTCGGGGCATTCGACGTCCGTTCCGCTCCAAACAATCATGGAGCGCCATGGTCTGGAAGATTGAGCTTGACCGCGGGGCGGAAAAAGAACTCGACCGCCTCAGTTCGGCTGACGCAAAGCGCATCTTGCTTTTCCTGCGCGACCGCGTGGCCAAACTCGAGGACCCGCGACATATCGGGGAGGCGTTGCGCGGACCCGATCTCGGCAAATACTGGAAGTACCGCGTCGGGCAATTCAGGATAATTGCGGACATACAGGACGATGCCGTTGTGATCCTCGTCCTGCGTGTCGGCCATCGAAGCAACGTTTACCGCGGCTGACCAAGTGCTCGACCGTCACGCCCGCGCCTCGATCTCTTCCATGTCGTCATCCGACAGGCCGAAATGATGGCCGATCTCGTGCACGAGCACATGCGCGACGATATCGCCCAGCATCTCTTCATGTTCGGCCCAGTAGTCAAGGATGGGCCGACGGTAGAGATGGATGACATTGGGCTCGCCGCCCGTCTCCGCCATCGCCGGCGCATGCGCCATGCCGATGCCGGTGAACAGGCCCATGATGTCAAACGGGCTTTCGAGGTTCATCTGCTCGACAACCTCGTCATCCGGGAATTCAGCCACCTGGATGATCAGATCGTCGCAGAGCGCACGGAATTCCTCGGGAAGATTTTCCCAAGCCGCCCGCGCCAATTGCTCGATGGCTTCGAGGTCGGGTGAGCGCATCTGGCTCCACGCTGAAGTGGGGTATCGTGACGAGCCCATCATGACACGCCGCCACGCGTCATGATGAAGCTCATTTCCAATCCCTGATATCGACGAATTTCCCGGCGACCGCCGCTGCCGCCGCCATGGCGGGGGAGACAAGATGGGTCCGGCCCTTGAAACCCTGACGGCCCTCGAAATTGCGGTTGGAGGTGGAAGCGCAGCGCTCTTCCGGCTTCAGCCGGTCCTCGTTCATCGCAAGGCACATCGAGCAGCCTGGCTCGCGCCAGTCGAAGCCGGCGGCCTTGAAGACCGTGTCAAGCCCTTCGGCTTCCGCCTGTGCCTTCACAAGGCCGGATCCGGGCACCACCATGGCCGACACCGACGGCGCGACGGTCCTGCCTGCGATCATCGCGGCGGCCGCCCGCAGGTCCTCGATGCGGCCATTGGTGCAGGATCCGATGAACACACGGTCAATCGCGATGTCGGTGATTTTAGTCCCTGCCGTGAGACCCATGTAAGCGAGCGCGCGTTCCTTCGAGGCGCGCTTGTTGGCATCCGCGATCAAGGCCGGATCGGGCACGACGCCGGTGACGGAAACCACGTCCTCCGGCGACGACCCCCACGAGACGATGGGTGGCAATGCGGCCGCATCCAGCGTGACAACCCGGTCGAAATGCGCGCCGTCGTCGGATTTCAGCGTCTGCCAATAGGCCATCGCCATATCCCACGCCTTGCCCTTGGGCGCGCGCGGACGGCCGTTGATATAGGCAAATGTCTTGTCGTCCGGCGCGATCAGGCCTGCGCGCGCGCCACCTTCGATCGACATGTTGCAAACCGTCATGCGGCCTTCCATCGAGAGAGCGCGGATCGCGTCCCCGGCATATTCGATCACGTGGCCGGTGCCGCCCGCCGTGCCGATCTCGCCGATGATGGCAAGGATGATGTCCTTGGCGGTCACGCCGTCGGGCAACGCGCCATCCACGCGCACCAGCATGTTTTTCGCCTTTTTCTGGATCAGCGTCTGGGTGGCGAGCACATGTTCGACCTCCGACGTGCCGATCCCATGCGCCAGCGCGCCAAACGCGCCATGGGTGGAGGTGTGGCTGTCACCGCAGACGATCGTCATCCCCGGCAGCGTGAAACCCTGTTCCGGCCCGACAATATGCACGATGCCCTGCCGCACGTCGTTCTCGGAATAATACTCGACGCCGAAGTCGGCGGCGTTCTTCGCCAGCGCCTCGACCTGGATCCGGCTTTCCTCGTTCTTGATGCCTTGCGCGCGGTCAGGCGAGGTCGGCACATTGTGATCGACGACAGCCAGCGTGCGCTCCGGCGCCCGCACCGTGCGGCCGGCGAAACGCAGGCCCTCGAAGGCCTGCGGACTTGTCACTTCATGCACGAGATGCCGGTCGATATAGAGGATGGCATTGCCGTCATCCCGGGTCTCGACCACATGGTCATCCCAGATCTTGTCATACAGGGTGCGGGGTTCAGCCATTCTCATTCCAATCCGTCAGCTTGGCCAGGCGGCGTCGGCCGCCGCTATCTTTGCGGGCGATATGCACATTGGTCCGAGACCGGTCAAGAATCCGCCGGGGGGAAGCGGGGCGACCCTCTTGCCGTTCAGGCAATGACCGGATGGCCGACAATGCCAGCCTTCTCCCAAATGATGTGTTGTTCGACGGCAACGCAGGCCGCCCGAAGCGGTCACAAGCGCGTCAGCGGCGGCGTCTCATGCTGTTCAGTTGCAACACAAATCGGTTAGACGCGGCCCATATCAAAAACTTGCGTTTGGCCTGACATGACCGACTTGAAAAAATCGATGCTCGCCGCCCCTGCACTGGTGTCGCGGCGCACCATCCTCAATGGAGGGCTTCTGCTTGGGGCGGCCGCCGTCACAGGCTGCACGACCACCACACAGCAGGCCGGTGATGCGGGGCCGAAGCCGCGCCTGCGCTTCCCGCTTGCGCCCATTGCCAAGGAAGAGGTGGACCCTGCGGTTGCCTATGCCTCGATTTCAGACAGCGGGTTCAAATTGCCGCCCATTCCGTATGAAAAGATCGATCCGCAGTTCCACCGCCAGATGGTTGAGAACACGACTGGCGAGAAGCCCGGCGTTCTCGTTGTCGAAACCTCCCGCCATTTCCTCTATTGGACGATGCCTGGCGGCTGGGCGATGCGCTATGGCGTCGGCCTCGGCAAGCAAGGCTTCGAGTGGTCGGGCGAGGGCGAGGTCGAGCGCAAGGCCAAGTGGCCGCGCTGGCATCCGCCTGCCGAGATGATCGAGCGCCGGCCGGAGTTGAAGGAATATGCGACGACCTTCAATGAGCAGACGCGCACCTGGGAAGGCGGCATGGATGGCGGGCTGCAAAACCCGCTCGGGGCCCGCGCGCTCTACATTTACCAGAACGGCGTCGACACGCTCTACCGCCTGCACGGCTCGCCGGAATGGAACTCCATCGGCAAATCCGTGTCGTCAGGCTGCGTCCGCCTGATCAATCAGGACATCCTCGACCTGCATGACCGCGTGCCGGAAAACACCCGCGTCATCGTCCGCTGATTGCGGGGGATGACGAAAAAGGAGCTTGGCTGCTGCACCGCATAGATCGGCGCGGCAGCCAGTCGAACCGCTCAGCGGGCGTGTTCCAGCATCCGGGCAGGTCCGTCGAGCGCCGCCTTTTTCGCCGCCGCGACCATGTGGCCCTGCACTTTTTCGAAGGCGCGCACCTCGATCTGGCGCACGCGCTCGCGCGAAATGTTGAACTCCGCTGACAGATCTTCGAGCGTCACCGGTTCTTCAGCCAGCCGGCGCGCAAGGAAAATGCGCCGCTCGCGGTCGTTCAGCGTGTCCAGCGCATCGCCCAGCATCGCGCGGCGGCTGTCCATTTCGTCTTCGCGAACGAGGATGGCTTCGGCATTGTCGCTTTCGTCAACCAGCCAATCCTGCCACTCCCCGCTCTCGCCCTCGCCAGCCTTGATCGGCGCGTTGAGCGAGGCATCACCCGACAGGCGCCGGTTCATCGAAATGACGTCCTGCTCGGTGACATTGAGGTTTGTGGCGATTTCCTTGACGTGCTCGGGCTTCAGATCGCCTTCGCCCAGCGCCTGCAATTTGCTTTTGGCCTTGCGCAGATTGAAGAACAGCCGCTTCTGGTTGACGGTCGTGCCCATTTTCACGAGGCTCCATGAGCGCAGGATGTATTCCTGGATCGAGGCCTTGATCCACCACATCGCATAGGTGGCAAGACGGAAGCCGCGCTCGGGCTCGAATTTCTTGACCGCCTGCATCAGGCCGACATTGCCTTCGGAGACAACCTCGCCCATCGGCAAGCCATAACCGCGATAGCCCATCGCGATCTTGGCGACGAGCCGCAGATGGCTGGTCACCAGCTTGTGGGCGGCGTTCACATCGCCATGCTCCTGGAAGCGCTTTGCCAGCATGTATTCTTCTTGCGGCTGAAGCATCGGGAACCGGCGGATTTCGTCCATGTAGCGCGACAGACCGGCCTCGCCGGACGCGATCGCGGGCATTCTGCCTTGGGCCATTGGTGCACCCTCCATCCTGTCTAGGCGCCGCCGATGATCCGGCCAGCGCGAAGTCCGGCCCGACAACCGGCACCGGATGACTAGGCCATATAAACATGATTTTGGCGATTTCACGCCCTGCGGAACAATCGGGGAGCCATTCACGCCCTGTTGATCATGTCGCTTCGGCGAAAGCCGCGATGAGAGAGGCCATGTCCGCCGGCGGCGGCGTGTCGAACACCATGACCTTCTTGCTGCGCGGATGCGCGAATGTCAGATGCGCCGCGTGCAGGGACTGCCGCTTGAAGGCTAGCGCCAAGGCCTTCACGGGTTCCGGCAGCGTGGCAATCCGCGTCTGGAAGCCTTTCCCGTAGAGCGGGTCGCCGATGAGCGGATGGCCGAGATGCGCCATGTGCACGCGGATCTGGTGGGTGCGCCCCGTTTCCAACCGGCATTCGACAAGGCTCGCCCAGGGTTTTGCCGGGGGGCCAAAGCGTTCGCGGATGACATAATGCGTGACGGCTTCGCGGGCATCCGGGTGAGACAGCGCCACAACCGCGCGCTTCGTGCGGTCGGTGGATGAACGGCCAAGCGGCGCATCGACTGTGCCCGAACTGCGTGCCGGCGCACCCCAGACAAGCGCCAGATAGCGCCGTTCCAGCAGGCCCGTCCGGCCATGATCGGCAAATTGGGCCGACAGCGCGTGATGCGCCATGTCGTTCTTGGCGACAACCATGACGCCCGATGTCTCCTTGTCGAGCCGGTGGACAATGCCGGGGCGTTTCACACCGCCAATGCCGGAAAGGCTGTCTCCGCAATGGGCAATCAACGCGTTGACGAGCGTGCCGTCTGGCACACCGGCGCCGGGATGCACGGTCAGCCCGGCCGGCTTCATCAGCACGATCAGATCATCGTCCTCATGCAGGATGTCGAAGGGGATGGCCTCGCCTTTCGGCACGGCCGGTGCGGCCTCCGGCACCCGGATGCGCACTGTCTCGCCGCCGCGAACGGCATGGCGGCACTGGCGCACCACCTCGCCGTCGACACTCACATCGCCACCCTCGATCAGCGCCTGAATGCGTGAGCGCGACAGCGTTCCCGCCAACGCCGCAGCCAGCGCCTGATCCAGCCTTTGCGGCGCCCCGCCGCTGGCGATGCCCACAGTGATGATGTCATCCATGGCGCACGCCATCCGCGCGGGCATTTTTTTCCTTGGCGGTGGCCCGTCCTTCCGCTAACCGCCGCTGATCACGCAAGCGGACGCGATCGCCCATGGCAGACCTGAACCCATCCGGCACCGATGGCGCCGAGGACGACAAGCCGCTTGATCCGGCCATCGAAGCTGTGCGCCGCAAACTGGCGCGGCTCTTGATTGTATCGATCGGGATCATGCTGGCAGGCGTTCTCGCAGTGCTCGGCGCGGTTGTCTACAAAATCCGCGATGGCGGCGGGACGCGGGCGGAAGGCTCCTTTGTCATCCCCGTTGGCGCCACCGTGGTTGATCAGTCGCTTGGAACCGACGCCATGGCGCTGCGGGTGCGGCTCGCTGACGGAACCGAGGAAATCCTGACTTTTTCAACGCGCGACGGCAGCCAGACCGCGCGCTGGCGCATCACGCCGATGCCGTGAGGCACCCTGTCAAATTGCCGTCACGTCAAGCCGGTTCCGTTTACCAAACCGAAAAGCATTTCAGCCAAGTAAACCATTGGTCCGGTTTGGAAGCCAATGGTTGTGGACACGCCCGCCTGCGAAGAGATCGAAGATGCACGCTTGGCCCTGCGCCATGGCACAGAGGCGACGTGCGGGCTTGCGGACGCCGTCGGGCGCGTCTTGCAGCGTTACACCCATGAGGAACTGGCCACCCTTTTCACGCTTGGCCCTGCCTGGACGTGGGAAACGGATGCGGCCCATCGCTATTCGTTCATTTCTCCGGCAATGGAGCCTGCGACTGGCGTGCTCGTTGCCGACCTGATCGGCAGGACGCGCCGGGACTGTTTCTTTGTCAATGGGTCTCTTGCGCCGGAGGTGCTGAGACATTTCGACGATCTCGAGCAGCATCGGGCCTTTTCCGATTTCGTGTTTGAAGCGCGTGATCGAACCGGCCGCCAAAGCTGGATCTGCACGTCCGGCGTGCCGCGATTTGATCATTCCGGCACGTTCACCGGCTACCTCGGCATTTCGCGCGCCCTGTCCGACAGCGCCTTCGTGCAGTCAGGCCTGAAGAATGCCACCGACCGCATCCAGCGCATGGAGACGCTGCTCGGCGAAGTGTTTGAATCCATCCCGGTTGGGATCGCTATCTTCGATGCTCAGTCGCGCTTCGTCACCTGCAATGCTCATTACCGCGACATTTTTTCCGGCTTTGCCGACCATCTCATTCCCGGCACCCCTATCCTGAAACTTCTCGAAGTGGCGTGGGATCGCGGCATCATCGCCAACCCGCACGAGATCGAAGCCAAGGACAGGGATGCGGCGCGCGCGGAATGGATCGCCCGACGCCAGAAGCAGCACCGGCAGGACGATTACCGGGATGTCACCATCCTGTCTGACGGGCGGCACCTCCAGCAGATCTCCAAACGCCTGCCTGACGGCAACTTCATTTCGGTGCGCGTCGATGTGACCGACCGAGTGAGACATGCGTCCGAACTCGAACTCGCCCGCGCCACGGCCTATGCCGCCGAAACCCAGATGCGCAGCGCGATCGAGGCATTGTCCACCGGCTTCGCATTGTGGTCCCACGATGCCCGGATGATCATGTGCAACAGCAAGTTCATCGACATGATCGGGCCTGGCGTGCCGATCAGCGATGGCGAAGTCTATGGTGACATTTTGCGGCGCGTGGCCGACGCCGGCCGCATCATCAATCGGGATGACGGTTTTGAGGCTTGGCTTGCCAGTGACATCGAAGCCCTGAAGGGAAAGCAGGATCTCGAAGACACTTACCCGATCTGCGACGGCCGCTGGATCCTGCGCCGCGTCACGTCGACCTCCGACGGCCTGCGGGTCGACATCCGCACCGACATCACGGAATTGAAGCGGAGTGAACAGCGGATCGCGGAAGCAAGCCACGCCGCCGAAGATGCGCGGCTGCGGCTTCGCGTCGCCATCGATTCCCTGTCCACTGGCTTTGCCCTGTGGGATGCGGAGGATCGTCTCGTCCTGTTCAACCGGACGTTGAAAAACATGGCCTCGCCTTTCATCGATTTTCGCGAAGGCGAGACTTACGAAGCCATCATGCGGCGCATGGTCGATTGCGGGCTCGTGGTCGCGGCCAATGAATCAGGCGATCCGCAGCGATGGTTGAGCGAGGTCATCGGCCGCCGCCAGCGGCGGCAGGATGCGGAATATCTCTATCTGTCGCAGGATGGCCGATGGATCCTGCAGCGCGAAACCATGACACCCACAGGTGAACGTGTGGATGTGCGCACCGACATCACC
Organism: Rhizobiaceae bacterium; assembly: GCA_025458045.1. Classification (GTDB taxonomy): domain Bacteria; phylum Pseudomonadota; class Alphaproteobacteria; order Rhizobiales; family Rhizobiaceae; genus JALOTE01. The sequence goes on along the minus strand of JALOTE010000002.1, from coordinate 66,039 downwards.
GAACTCAAGGCCAGCGAAACCCGCATCCGCGACGCGCTGGAGGACGCCAAGCTTGCCCGCGAAGTCGTCAATGAATTGAAGGAACCAATCTTCGTGAAGGACGAGGCTTTGCGCTTTGTCTTTTGCAATGACGCTTTCGCGCGGATCCATGGCGAAACACCCTCGGGCTTCGAGGGCAAGATGGCGCGGGACTTTGTGTCGGAGGCGGATGCCTGCGAGTTTGAGCAAAGTGAACGCGCCGTGCTGGAAACCGGCGAACCTTTCGCGACCGAAGAAGACTATTTCGATGGCGGTGAGGAGCGCACCCGCATCGTCCGGAAATCGCTGATCACCACCGAAGGCGGCAAACGCTATGTCGCCGGCTACATGTTCGATGTGACGGCCCTGCGCCAGCGCGAGCGCGCGCTGGAACTGACGATGCGGCGGGCGGAGAGCGCCGACAAGGCGAAGTCGGATTTCCTTGCCAATATGAGCCACGAGATCCGCACACCCATGAACGGCGTCCTGTCGATGGCCGATCTGCTTGGGCAGGGTGCGCTGGATGAACGCCAGCGCATGTTTGTCGATGTGATCCGCAAGTCGGGCGAGACGCTCCTTGGCACAATCAACAACATCCTCGACTATTCCAAGATCGGTGCGGGCTCGATGACGTTGGACGTGAAGCCCTTCCCGCTGCGCCAGGCTTTGGAAGACGTCGCGGGGCTTCTGGCCGCAAAAGCCTGCGAGCGTGAAACACGCATCGTGGTTTGCGCCGCTCCGCGCCTGCCTGCCATTGTCACAGGCGATGAGCTGCGCATCCGGCAGATCCTCGCCAACCTCATCGGCAACGCCATCAAGGCAACGGAACGCGGCGAGATCGTGATTTGCGCCAATGGCGAGGTGACGAACGGCACACTCGGCCTCGACATCACCGTGTCGGACACGGGCTGCGGCATTCCGGAGAGCCAGATCGACCGCATCTTCGACCGGTTCACGCATTTCGAAGCCGATACCGGAACGCGCCAGAGCGGAACGGGCCTCGGCCTTTCCATTGTCGCCCGGTTGACCGAGATGATGGGCGGCACTTGCACCGTGACCAGCGCGCCCGGCGAAGGCAGCAGTTTCCGCGTCGATCTGCCGCTTGCCTGCGCGGACCCGCGCCCCCCTGCGGTCCTCGTTCCGGACGCTCTGCGCGGCCGCCGCATCATCGTGCTGGACCGGAGCGAAGCACAGCGCCGCGCCCTCGTCGAGCCATTGACGCATTGGGGCTTTGACGCCTGCGGGGTTGAGAGCGTTGACCTCGCCCTCGCGCTCGCCACGACAACGTGCGAGCGGGGCGCGCCGCCCGACCTGTTGATCATCGGCTGCGGCGGCATGGGTGCAAATTGCCAGCAGCAGGCCGCGCGTTTTGACGCGCGGTGGCCGTTCGCCCCCGTCGGCAAGCTGTTGATCGCTCCTGTCAACGCGGTCACCGGTGCGTCTACCGGAGACCTCAGCGCCATGATGACGGGCCCGGTCCGCCAGGCGGAATTGCTCCATCATGTGCTTGCCTGCCTTCAAGCGCAAACAGGGACGGGGCCGGCGGCCGTGTTGCGCAAGTCGGCTGCGGCCGGGGTCGAATCCGCGTCCACGCGCATCGATCCGCCTGCCGCCCCGCAATGGGCGGGGACCGGACATCGCGTCGATGTGCTTGTCGCAGAAGACAATCCGGTCAACCAGCTTGTCATGGCGCAAATTCTCGACATGACCGGCCTCACATACCAAATCGTCGCCGATGGCGCGCTCGCCGTGGATGCCTTCCGGTCCCACAAGCCGTTGTTGGTGCTGATGGATGTCAACATGCCGCGGCTGAACGGGTATCAGGCGACATCCGCCATCCGCGACATGGCGGAACTGGGTGGCGACCGCGTGCCGATCATCGGCGTGACGGCACATGTGTCCGACGAGGAACGCGAGGCCTGCCGCCGCTGCGGCATGAGTGACCATATTGCAAAACCCGTCAGCCCCGAGATGCTTCTTGGACGCGTGGCGCAATGGCTTCCAACAGGAGCTTCACGTCGGAAAGCGTGATCACGGGCACGCGTCGTGTCATGAAGCTGGAATGCACCCGTTGCGCTTCACCACCGCGGCGGCTAGCCGGTAGGCCGCGGCGATTGCGCCTGCCAATTGGAACCAGCACCCATGTCATCCAGCGCCGAACACCTTTCAAAGCGTTTCCCGAAATCGTTCCTCTTCGGCACCGCGACCGCGTCCTATCAGGTCGAAGGAGCCGTCCATGCCGATGGGCGCGGCGCATCGATCTGGGACGTGTTTTCCGCCACGCCCGGCAAGGTGAAGGGCGGCGACACGGGGGAAACCGCCTGCGACCATTACCGCCTGTGGGAGAAGGACCTCGACCTGATGGCCGGGCTCGGCATTCAGGCCTACCGGTTTTCCATCGCCTGGCCGCGCATCCTGCCATCCGGCATGGGCCGGCCGCTGGCCGAAGGGCTCACCTTCTATGACCGGCTGATCGACGGGCTGCTGGCGCGCGGCATCCAGCCTTTCGCCACTTTCTATCATTGGGATTTGCCGCAGGCCCTGGAAGACAAGGGCGGCTGGCGCAACCGCGACACGGCGAAGGCCTTCGCGGACTATGCCGAACTGCTGACCCTCAAATTCGGCGACCGGCTGGCCGCGATCTGCACGCTGAACGAGCCTTGGTGCGTCACTTACCTGAGCCATCTCCACGGCATCCATGCGCCCGGCCTGACCGACCTCGGAGCGGCCATGCGCACGGTGCATCACGTCAACCTCGCCCACGGGCTGGCCATGCAGGCAATCAAATCGGTGAAGGCCGACATTCCGGCGGGCCTCGTCCTCAACCCGCAATCGATCTATCCGGGCGAAGCGAGCGAGCGGGCCGAAAAGGCGGCGTTGCGCGCCTTTGATTTCAACAATGGCGCGTTCTACGGCCCGGTCTATTCGGGTGCCTATCCGGAGGAACTGGTTGCGGAACTCGGACCTTTGCTCCCGGAAGCCTGGCAGGAGGACATGGCCGACATCCACCAGCCGGGAGACTTCACCGGCGTCAATTACTACACGCCGGAGCATGTGTTCGATGCCCCCGACAGCCATTGGCCCCGCGCCCGCGCCATCCGGCGCAACGATCTGCCGAAAACCGATCTCGGCTGGGACATCATGCCGGACGCCTTCACCCATTGCCTTGACGAGCTGAAAAAGCGCTACGCTCTGCCGCCGATCTACATCACCGAGAACGGCGCTTGCGACAACACTGAAGCCGGGCGCGGTTCGAACTCGGGCCGGATCCCGGACAATTTGCGGTTGTCCTATCTCGAATCCCATCTCGATCAGGTGGCGTCGATGATCGCGGACGGCCAGGAGAAAGGCCACGACATCCGCGGCTACTTTCTCTGGAGCCTGCTTGACAATTTCGAGTGGGCCGAAGGCTACTCGGCCCGCTTCGGCATCGTGCACGTCGACTACGCCACGCAAGAGCGGACAGTGAAGGACAGCGGCCGTTGGTATGAGGCGCTGATCAAGGCACGGGGGTGATCACTCCGCCGTCAGCGGAGTGATCCCCGCCGGCACGGCGGCGCCGTCGCATGGCGGCATCGCGGCAATCCCGCCTGTGTCTTTGAGAAGCGCGCGCAGATCCATGTCCTCCTGCAAGGGGAAGAAGGCCGTGCCCGCCCGTGTCTGCATCAGGATGGAGAAGCGCACAGGGCGGCCATCCGGCTCGCCGGTTCTGCATCCGGTGGCGCCAACCGAAATCGCACCCTTGCCTCCGCTGCCCTGCATGCGGCGGGCCTGTTCCTGCGCCGCCAGCAGGCGTCGATGATCACTGGCCGCAAACCGGGCCACGATGATGCGACTGTCGGCATCTGACGATGCGGGGAGGCCGGGCACCGCTTCGCCGTCGCTTTCGATCTCGGCAGCGAAGCGCTCGTTGAGCGGCGGGACACCGTTTGCGCCTGGATGCGTGATGCTCATCACGATGTCGCCGTTCCTCAGCCCGATCAGACGCGGCGCCTCCACCGCCAGCCGGATTTCGGCCGGATTGGCCTCCAACGCATCAAAGGCCGCCAGCCGCGCCGCCGCTCCCGGTGACATCGCCATGCAGCCCGACAGGATGAGCGGGGCGATCGTGGCTGGCGCGGCGGGGCCGAAACAGGAGGATTTAGGCATGTTGGTTCAGGCTCCATCTATCTTGACGACAAAAATTTATTGTATTATTTTAATTTTTGCAAGCGACCCATTGAAGCTTTAATGAGCCAAGGAGAGTGCCATGTCCATCGCCGCCCGTGAACGCCTGCGGATCCTCGCCCGACGCATGGCAGGCCTGAGTTTCGCGCTTGCCTGCATCATCCCGCCGCTTGTGCTGATTGCCGTGTTCAAGGCGCTGGAGCAAAGCGGCGATGCGGACATCTTCAACGGTGTGGCGGTCGATCCATCCGGCATCGGCACGGCCGCCAAGGCTGGCATCTACGCGCTCAACAGCGCGCTTGCGCTCGCGCTGTCACGCGCCTTGTGGCGCCTGCAGGAGAGCTTCCGCCATCTGGGCGCCGATGCGCCGAAGCTCGACGACGCGGCCGCGGCCATGGCGGCATCGGGGCGCTGGTTCCTGATCGTGGCGATCGGCGGCGTGTTTGTGCGGACGGCTTCGGTCGTGCTGGCGACGCTTCATCTGCCCGCCGGCGAGCGGCTTTTGTCCATCGGCATCGGCCAACCGGAACTCTTCGGCGTACTCGTTGCCGGAACGCTGCTTGCGCTCGGCCATGTGGTGGCGCTCGCCGCCTCGCTCGACGCTGAAAACCGGGAGTTCGTCTGATGCCGATCATCGTGCGACTCGATGTCATGCTGGCCCTGCGAAAGATGCGCTCGCGCGAACTGGCCGAACGGGTGGACCTGACGGAGCAGAACATTTCGCTGCTGAAATCCGGGAAAGTGCGCGGCATGCGCTTCGACACACTCGAACGCATTTGCGCGGTCCTGAATTGCCAGCCCGGCGACATCCTCGTCTATGAACCTGAAGAAGCCGGGACGCCGCAGCTGGAGGCACCCCAACGCGCTTGAACAGCGCGCCGCCTTGGCCTAACCCTCTCATCCAAAAGTCAAAGATGATTTGGGAGAACCACCATGGCCGCAACGGAAAAACGCAGGCTGCGCAGCCAGGAATGGTTCGACAACCCGGCCGATCCGGGCATGACCGCCCTCTACATCGAACGCTACCTGAATTTCGGCCTGACGCGCGGAGAACTCCAGTCCGGCAAGCCGATCATCGGCATCGCGCAGACCGGCTCGGACCTGTCGCCCTGCAACCGCCACCACATCGAACTGGCCAAGCGCGTGCGCGACGGCATCATCGCCGCCGGCGGCATTCCGCTGGAATTTCCGGTCCACCCGATTCAGGAGACGGGCAAGCGCCCGACCGCCGCGCTCGACCGCAACCTGGCCTATCTCTCCTGCGTCGAGGTGCTCTATTCCTATCCGCTCGACGGCGTGGTGCTGACGGTCGGTTGCGACAAGACGACGCCTGCACTGCTTATGGCGGCGGCGACCGTCAACATCCCGGCCATCGCGCTCTCCGTCGGCCCGATGCTGAATGGCTGGCACAGGGGTGAGCGCACCGGCTCCGGCACGATTGTCTGGAAATCGCGCGAGCGGTTGTCAGCCGGCGAAATTGATTACGAACAGTTCATGGAAACCGTCACCTCGTCCGCGCCCTCGGTCGGCTATTGCAACACGATGGGGACGGCCACCACCATGAACTCGCTCGCCGAAGCGCTGGGCATGCAGCTTCCGTTTTCGGCCGCCATTCCCGCGCCTTACCGTGAGCGCGGGCAGATCTCCTATGAAACAGGCAAGCGCATCGTCGAGATGGTGTGGGAGGATTTGAAGCCCTCTGACATCATGACCCGGGAGGCGTTTGAGAACGCCATCGTCGTCAATTCGGCTATCGGCGGCTCGACCAACGCGCCAATCCATTTGGTCGCCATCGCCCGGCATCTCGGCCTCGAACTGACGATGGATGACTGGCAGCGCATCGGCCACCGCATTCCGCTGCTCGTCAACATGCAGCCGGCCGGCGAATATCTGGGCGAAGACTATTGCCATGCCGGCGGCGTGCCCGCCGTGGTGATGGAATTGATGAAGGCGGGGCTGCTGCCGCATCCCGGCGCCATGACGGCGAACGGCCGCACCATCGGCGAAAACTGCGGCCATGTCGAAAATCTTGATCCGCGCGTTATCAAGAGCGTCGCCGATCCGGTGCGCCGTGATGCAGGTTTCATCAACCTCAAGGGCAATCTCTTCACCTCAGCCATCATGAAGACCAGCGTGATTTCGGAGGAATTCCGCCAGCGCTATCTGTCGAACCCGGATGATCCGGAGGCGTTTGAAGGCACGGTCACCGTGTTTGAAGGACCGGAAGACTACCATCACCGCATCGACGACCCGAAGGAAGGCATCACCGAGCACTCCATCCTCGTGATGCGCGGCACCGGTCCTGTCGGCTATCCGGGCTCGGCCGAAGTCGTCAACATGCAACCGCCGGCCTACCTCATCAAGCGCGGCATCAAGGCGCTGCCCTGCCTCGGCGATGGCCGCCAGTCCGGCACATCCGGTTCACCGTCCATGCTGAACGCCTCTCCGGAAGCAGCCGTCGGCGGCGGCCTCGCCATCCTGAAAACCGGGGATCGCGTGCGCATCGACCTGCGCAAGGGCGAGGCCAATGTCCTGATATCAGATCAGGAGCTGGCCGCGCGCCATGCGGCGCTTGCGGCGGCGGGCGGATTTGCTTATCCGGCTCACCAAACGCCATGGCAGGAGATCCAGCGCGGGATCGTCGACCAACTGGCCGACGGCATGGTTCTGAAGCCGGCGGTCAAATATCAGCGCGTGGCCGAAAAAGCCCTTCCGCGCAACAATCACTGACAGGGCAAGCCATGGCCAGTTCCCCCGCCGCGCGCGCCGCCGCAAAGCTGAAGAAACATCTCAAGGCCCGCGGCCCCATGGACATGCGTGCCGCCTTTGCAGGTGACCCGCGGCGTTTTGCGGCGTTCTCAGCAAAGATGGATGACCTGCTGCTGGATTATTCCAAATGCGCGGTCGATGCCGAAGTCATGGCCGGTTTGTTCGCAGCAGCCAAAAGCGTGGGCGTCGAGAAGCATCGCGCTGCCATGTTTGCCGGCAAGCCGATCAACAACACTGAAGACCGCGCCGTTCTCCATACCGCGCTGCGCGCGCCGCGCGGCGCGAAAATCAAGGTCGAAGGCCGCAATGTGGTGCCGGACGTCCATGCGGTGCTGGATGCGATGGCGAAATTTGCGGCCGACATCCGCTCCGGGGCCGTCACAGGTGCAACGGGCCAGCCGTTCACCGATGTGATCAATATCGGCATCGGCGGTTCAGACCTCGGCCCGGCCATGGTGACAGCCGCGCTTGCGCCATTTCATGATGGCCCGCGCGCGCATTTCGTCTCCAACATCGACGCTGCGCATATTGCCGACACATTGAAGGGACTTGATCCCGCGACGACGCTCATCATCGTCGCATCGAAAACTTTCACCACCATCGAGACCATGACCAACGCGCAGAGCGCGCGCGCCTGGATCGCAGACGCGCTCGGTGAAGCGGCAGTCAACGCGCATTTTGCGGCCGTTTCCACCGCGCTGCCCAAGGTTGAAGCCTTCGGCATCGATGCGAAACGCACATTCGGCTTTTGGGATTGGGTCGGCGGCCGCTATTCGCTGTGGTCGGCGATCGGCCTGCCGATCATGCTCGCAGTCGGCCCGTCCAGTTTCCGCGCGCTTCTTGATGGCGCCCATGCGATGGACCGGCACTTCGCCACGGTTCCGATGGCGGAAAACCTCCCGATGCTGCTGGGCCTCATCGGCTGGTTCCACCGCGTCGTGCTCGGGCTGCCCGCCCGCGCCGTCATCCCCTATGACCAACGGCTGGCGCGGCTTCCGGCCTATCTCCAGCAATTGGACATGGAGTCCAACGGCAAGGCGGTGCGTGCCGATGGGACACCCGTCGACACCGTCACAGGCCCGCTGGTCTGGGGCGAGCCGGGGACGAATGGCCAGCACGCCTTCTTCCAGTTGCTGCATCAAGGGACGGATGTCATCCCGGTCGAGTTCATCGTCGCCGCGCGCGGGCACGAACCGGGCTTGCAGCATCAGCATGATATTTTGCTGGCAAATTGCCTGGCGCAGTCCGAAGCATTGATGAAGGGGCGAACCACCGCCGAGGCCGACGCGCAATTGTCGAAAATGCCGGAGGGCCCGGCGCGCGAAGCACTCGCCCGCCACAAGACCTTTCCCGGCAACCGCCCGTCGGTCACGCTGATGCATGAGCGCTTGACACCCTTCGCGCTTGGCCGCCTGATCGCACTTTATGAGCACCGCGTCTTTGTCGAGGCCGCACTCTTCGGCATCAATGCCTTTGACCAATGGGGCGTCGAGCTTGGCAAGGAACTGGCGACGGGTCTTTTGCCGGTTATTCAAGGCAGGCCAGGTGCCGTAGCAGGTGATTCCTCCACCGCCGGACTGGTCGCGCATATGCGCGCATTGGCGGGGATGGCATGACCATCCTTGCCCGTTCGTCATACTCGCCTTGTCGCCCTCACCCGTAGTCATCCTCGCCCTTGTGGCGAGGACCCAGATTTTCCCAACCTTTGCCAGAAATAACCGGGTCCTCGGGACTTCGCCCGAGGGTGGCTGAGGAACCGCCCGGCAATCCCATCGGCAGACAGCTTCGCCTTCACCCTTTCGCCGCGATCACCATGGGGTCGGCGTCACGCAGTTCGCGGTGCAGTATTTTGCCGACATTGGTTTTCGGCAGCGCGTCCTTGAAGGCGATGTATTTCGGGCATTTGTAGGCGGTCAGACTTTTGCGCAAATGCGCTTTGATCTCGTCTTCCGTCAACGCCGGATCCTTGCGTACGACATACAGTTTCACAGCCTCGCCCGAATGCGCGTCCGGGACGCCGATGGCTGCGGATTCCAGCACACCCGGGTGCGTCGCAGCCACTTCCTCCACCTCGTTTGGATAGACATTGAAGCCCGAGACAAGGATCATGTTCTTCTTGCGGTCGACGATCTTCACAAAACCGCGCGCATCCATCATCCCCATGTCGCCGGAGCGGAAAAAGCCGTCCGATGTCATCACCTTGGCGGTTTCCTCCGGGCGCTGCCAGTAGCCGGTCATGACCTGCGGACCGCGAATGCAAATCTCGCCTACTTCGCCAAGCGGCATGTCCGTCGTTCCGTCCTCATCGCGGATTGCGACATCGGTCCCGGGAATGGGCAGGCCGATGGTGCCCGTGTACTCCGGCACGTCAAACCTGTTGGCCGTCGCCACGGGCGAGGTTTCCGACAGGCCATAGCCTTCATGGATCGCGCAGCCCGTCACCGCGCGCCATTTTTCCGCAATCGGCCTTTGCACCGCCATCCCGCCGCCAAAGGTCAGTTTGAGCCCAGAGAAGTCACATTTTGCGAAATCCGGGTTTGAGGCGAGCGCATTGAACAGCGTGTTCAAGCCGGGAAACACGTTGAAGCGGTGCTTGGCCATTTCCGCGACGAAGGCCGGAATGTCACGCGGGTTGGGGATCAGCACGTTCATCGCGCCCAGCCGCATGCCCATCACCAAATTCACGGTGAGCGCAAAGATATGGTAGAGCGGCAGCGGGCACATGAAGGTCAGCGGTTCGGGATTGTCCGCATCGATCCTGGCGGCCTTCAGCCAGGCTTCCGTCTGCACCGCGTTCGACAGGATGTTGGAATTTGACAGCGCTGCCCCTTTCGACACGCCCGTCGTCCCGCCGGTGTATTGCAGGAAGGCGATGTCGTTCAGGCCGGTTTCAACAGGTGAGAATTGAGCCTGCCCGCCTGCGCGAAGCGCGGCATTGAACGAGATATGCCCCGGCAGGTCCCACGCCGGGACAAGCTTTTTCACCTTGCGGACAACAAAATTGACGATGTGGCCTTTCATTCCCATCAGGTCGCCCATGCTGGCGACTATGACATGCTTGACCGGGGTCTTGCCCTGCACCTGCTGAAGCGTGTGGGCGAAATTCTCGAGGATGATGATGGCCTCGGCGCCGGAGTCACGCAGTTGATGCTCGAGTTCGCGCGGGGTGTAGAGCGGATTGACATTGACGATGGTGCATCCGGCCCGGAGAACCGCCAGCAGCGCCACCGGATATTGCAGGATATTCGGCATCATCAGCGCCACGCGCGCACCTTTCTTCAGCCCGCGTGACTGCAGATGCGCCGCCAGGGCGCGCGAAGAGGCCAGGATTTCCGCAAAACTGAGAGCCTTGCCCATGCAGGAAAAGGCGGACCGGGCGGCAAAGCGCTCGCAGGCGTCAACCAGCAACGCGGCAAGACTGGCATGGGTCAGCGGCGGCATGGCCTGCGGCACCATGGGCGGATAGCTGGCAAGCCAAGGCCGCGCCTGCATAGCGGGCGTCTGCATCATTGATTGTCCTCCCGCCGCTGCCAAAGGCGGGCCGCCTCCCCGCGGCCGCGCCAGCGCGGTTCTGCAACCAAGGTGGAACAAATTCGCCACAGGCACAAGTTGCCCGAAACGCGAAATGTCGATTGTTTTCAGCCGATTTTGCGCGCGGCTTGCGAATGGGCGGTGTTTTGGCCATAAGCCGCGCCATTCTGTGCCGGTGCCTCGATTGGTTCGCGCAGGCGCCGGTTGCACGCGCCGCAGGGACACCTCGGAACCGGCATCCACTCCATTGGCGTCGCAGGCGGGTTTTCCCATGGCAGGTCATTCACAGTTCAAAAACATCATGCACCGGAAAGGGAGGCAGGATGCGATCCGGTCGAAGATCTTCTCCAAGCTGGCCCGAGAGATCACGGTTGCGGCCAAGATGGGCCTGCCGGATCCGGCGATGAACCCGCGCCTGCGCCTTGCGATCCAGAACGCCAAGGCCGAATCCATGCCGAAGGACAACATCCAGCGGGCCATCAACAAGGCCGCCGACGCCGGCGGCGAGAACTATGAGGAAGTGCGCTATGAGGGCTACGGCCCCGGCGGCGTGGCGATCATTGTCGAAGCGTTGACCGACAACCGCAACCGGACGGCTGCCAATGTCCGCGCCGCTTTCACCAAGGCCGGCGGCGCGCTGGGCGAAACGGGCTCGGTCGGCTTCATGTTCGCCCGCGTCGGCGAGATCATCTATGCCGCGAAAGCGGGCTCCGCCGACACTGTGATGGACGCCGCCATCGATGCGGGTGCCGAAGATGTCGCGTCCGATGCCGACGGCCATACGATCACCTGCGCTTTCGAGGACATCGGCGACGTGTCCAAGGCGCTCGAAGCCACGTTGGGCGAACCCGAAACCGTCAAGATCGTCTGGAAGGCGCAGACCGGCGCACCCGTCGATGCCGACCGTGCCGAGAGCGTGATGAAGCTGATCGGCGTGCTGGAAGAGGATGACGACGTGCAGAACGTGTTTGCAAACTTCGAGATTGACGAAGCAACGATGGCGAAGCTGTCGGCGGCGTGATGATCGCGCCCAAGCCGCGTATCGCCATCACCTATTGCACGCAATGCAACTGGATGCTGCGCTCGGCTTGGCTGGCGCAGGAACTGCTCTTGACCTTCGGCCAGGACATCGGCGAGGTCGCCCTTATCCCCGGCACCGGCGGCGTGTTTGAAATCCGCTGCCAAACCACCTCCGGCGGGCCTGAACCGCAGGATTTGCTCATCTGGGAACGCAAGCGCGACGCCGGCTTTCCAGAGGCCAAGGTGCTCAAGCAACGGCTGAGGGATATGGTCTGGCCGGAGCGCGGGTTGGGGCATTCGGACAACTAAAAAAGCCCGGCGCGATGGCCGGGCTTTCCTATTCGCGGGGTGCCATTTTCGAAGCAGAAGCGGCAAGCGCTTCCCGCCTCTCAAATGCCCAGATTGGCAAACCGGTTGTTGAACTTCGTCACGCGGCCGCCACGGGCAACCTGCTGCGTGTTGCCGGTCCAGGCCGGGTGGGTCGACGGGTCGATGTCGAGCGCCAACGTGGCGTTCGCCTCGCCATAGGTCGAGCGTGTCACATATTCGGTGCCCGAAGGCAGGGTGACAGTGATGAAGTGATAATCGGGATGAATGCCGGATTTCATGGTCCAAGTCCTCTGGAACTGCGCCGCCCGTCCGCGTCCGCCGTCACCGGCGCTTTTTCGCTTGAGGCTTGAATGATCAACCGCAATAAGCCTTAAAGCAGGCTGACCGCGAGGTTGGCGGTGCGATACAAGACAAACGGCGACGGCGCAAGAGCGCTTCCATCGGCGCGGCCGCCACGGAAGCCCGGCGCCGGAGAGACCGGAACAACACAGGCTGGCAGACAGGCCGGCGCAGTTTGGGGCGAAGATGGCGGATCACAACCGAGCGGAGAACCGGCCGCGCAGCACGTCCGGGCTGCGGCCTTTGGCCCGTCTTGCGCCCTATGTGCTGCAATACCGGGCGGTGCTCGCCGCGGCGCTGGTGTTTCTTGTGCTGGCAGCCGCGACCATGCTGGTGTTGCCGCTGGCTGTGCGCCGCGTGATCGACCACGGCTTTTCGGCAGCCGACAGTGCGCTGGTCAATTCCTATTTCGTCATGCTGGTGGGTGTGGCGGTCATGCTGGCGCTGTTTTCGGCGTTGCGCTTCTATTTCGTCACCACGCTCGGCGAGCGCGTCGTCGCCGATATCCGCCGCGACGTGTTCAACCATGTCACGCGCCTTTCGCCGGCTTTCTTTGACACCGCGCAATCGGGCGAGATCGTGTCACGCCTCGCATCCGACACGACCCAGTTGAAATCGGTGCTCGCTTCCACCGCCTCATTCGCCCTGCGCAATTTCATCATGGGGATTGGCGCGGTGATCGCGATGGCGGCAACCTCGCCCAAACTTGCGGCCATCGCACTCGGTGCCATTCCGCTGATCGCCATCCCTATGATCCTGTTTGGCCGCTCGGTGCGCCGCCGGTCGCGCCTCGCGCAGGACAGGCTGGCGGATGCGACGGCCTACGCCACCGAACAGATCGGCGCGGTGCGCACATTGCAGGCGTTCACCAATGAAGCACTGGTGACACACCGCTTCGAGGCCGCCGTCGAGGAAGCGCTCGCGACCATCCGGGCCAGCGTGCTTGCGCGCTCCGGCCTGACCTTCTTTGCCATCACGGTTGCGTTTTCGTCCATCGTCGGGGTGCTCTGGGTCGGCTCGCGCGATGTGCTGGCGGGCTCGATGACGGGCGGCACGCTCAGCCAGTTCATGCTTTACGCCGTGCTGGCGGCAAGCGCCGTCGGCGCGCTGTCCGAGTTCTGGAACGAGTTGAACCAGGCGGCCGGCGCAACCGAGCGTCTTGTCGAATTGCTGGATGAGACGCCCGCTATCGCGCCACCTGCCGTGCCTGTGCGCCTTCCACAGCCGCCGCTCGGCACCGTGACATTCGAGAACGTCCACTTCGCCTATCCGGCGCGCCCTGACCGCATGGTGCTGAACGGATTGAGTTTCCGCGTGAAGCCGGGCGAAACGGTCGCTGTCGTCGGCGCATCCGGCGCAGGCAAATCCACGCTGTTCTCACTATTGCTGCGATTTTATGATCCGGCGGCGGGCACGATCCGCATCGATGGTGTCGATGCGCGTGATGCCGATGTGGCCGAACTGCGCGACCGCTTCGCGCTCGTGGCGCAGGATGTCACTGTCTTTTCATCCTCGGTCGCCGACAATATCGCCTTTGGCCGCCCCGGGGCCACGATGGATGCCATCCGTGCCGCGGCCGACACGGCGTTCGCTTCGGAGTTCATCGCAGCGCTGCCTGAAACATATGACACGTTGCTGGGAGAACGCGGCGTCACCCTGTCCGGCGGGCAGCGCCAGCGCATCGCCATTGCCAGAGCCGTTCTGCGTGATGCGCCAATCCTGCTGTTGGATGAGGCGACGTCGGCGCTGGATGCCGAAAGCGAGACCGCCGTGCAAGCGGCACTCGAAACCTTGTCGCGCGGACGCACGACGCTCATCATCGCGCACAGGCTGGCAACCGTTCTCAACGCCGACCGCATTCTGGTGATGGATCAGGGGCGGATTGTGGAGGAAGGAACGCACGGGGAATTAGTGGCCCGCGATGGTGTCTATGCCCGGCTTGCGCGCCTGCAATTCGAGGATGGCGGGCTCGCTTTCGCGCGCGCGGCGGAGTGAAGGCTGAGGGGTCGCGCGCCGTAGTGGTCTGCAGGACTCATTCTTCATGGTGAGGCGGGAGCGCATCGACCCTCGAACCACGAAGAATGATGTCTTGGGTGCAGATCGTCTTTGCCGAACGATCAAGGTGCCCTCGTGCTTCGAGGATCGCCCGGACAGGTCCGGGCTGTGACCTCGGCATGAAGGAGAAAGTCGGGGCCAGTGTGTATGGCTAACCGGAGTAACCGCCCATGCGGCAGACCTCCGCCCACTCCGCCTCCGTCACCGGCTGAACGGAAAGGCGCATGGACGTCACCAGCGACATCTGCGCCAGCGCCGGATTGGCCTTGACATCCTTGAGGCTGACAGGCTTCGGCATGTCGGCCACGGCGCGGATCGTCACGCAATCCCAGCGCGGATCATCGGTTGTCGGGTCAGGTCGGGACAGCGCGCAGATCTCGACGATGCCAACGATCTCCAGCCCGATGTTGGAATGATAAAAGAAGCCGCGCTCACCGATTTGCATAGCGCGCATGTTGTTGCGGGCGAGATAATTGCGCACGCCCGTCCACAACTCGCCTTCCGCGCCCTTCGCCTTCTGCATGTCGAAGGACCAGACATCCGGCTCGGATTTGAACAACCACTGGGCCATCCGTCACTCCTGTTCGCTGCGCAAGGGCCGTGCCATCAGGCTGTCCACCGCCGCGCCTATTGTCGTTCGACCATCCATGAGCGCCGCAACCGCATGGATGATCGGCGTCTCCAACCCGAGCGCGGTCGCCAGACCGGCGGCGATATGGGCGGTGGCTGCCCCTTCGGCAAGCGCGGCGGCAACCGGTTCGCCGCGCCCCAGCGCCGCGCCGAAAGCGAAATTGCGCGATTGAGACGAACCGCAGGTCAAGATCAGGTCGCCAAGGCCGGAGAGCCCGTTCAACGTGTCGGCGCGCCCGCCCAGCGCCACGCCCAGGCGTTTGAGTTCGGCAAACCCGCGTGTGACCAGCGCGGCCGATGCACTCGCGCCCAGGCCCGCGCCATGGGCCGCGCCCGCCGCAATCGCGATGACATTTTTCAGCGCCCCGCCCGCCTGCACGCCTGCCATGTCATCGCTGGCATAGCAGCGGAACCGCGCATTGGAGAGCGCGGCGGCGAGATGCAATGCGCGGTCTCCCGTCCCGGCGGCAATCGTCACCGCCGTCGGCAGGCCGCGCGCGATGTCCGAAGCAAAGCCGGGGCCGGAAAGCACCGCAAGCGGCGCATGCGGCAGCACGGCTTGCGCCACAGCGCTCTGGAACTGCCCGCTGCCGCGTTCCAATCCTTTGGCGCACAAAACCAAGTCCGCGCCAGCCGCCAAATGCTTCGCGGCTCCCGCCAGCACAGCCCGCGTGGTTTGCGCCGGTGTTGCTGCCAGCACAATCGCCGCGCCGGCCAGAACGTCGGCCATCTCAGCGGACGCCGAAAGCAAGGCAGGCAGGCTGACGCCCGGCAGATATTCCGCATTTTCTTGACGTTGGCTGATGGAAGCCGCCGCATCGCTCCGCCGAGTCCAGATCATGGTCTCATGCCCGGCGGCAACCGCCATGCAGGCGAGCGCCGTTCCCCAAGCCCCGCCGCCGAGAACCGCCACCTTCACGCCTTGGCCCCCTTTTTGCCGGCTCCGAACACCGGTGCGGACACATCGTCCAGCGGCCAGCGCGCGCGGGGCGCGACATCCAGCGCACAGGACGGGAAGCCGAGCGCAGCGCGTTCAAGCCCCGCCCACGCGATCATCGCGCCATTGTCACCGCACAGCGCCAGAGGCGGCGCGACAAAGTGAAACCCATGGTCCCCGGCGATCGTCTGCAAGGCTGAACGGACCACGCCATTGGCCGCGACACCGCCCGCCGCCACCAGCGCCGGGCGTTGAATGTCTGGGTGTTGGCCGCGAAACAGGTCAACCGCGCGCGACATCCGGTCCGCGACGCTGGCCGACACCGCGGTCTGGAACGCTGCGCACAGGTCTGCCACATCCTGGTCGCTCAATGGTGCAAGCGCCTCGGCCTTTTGACGTAAGGCGGTTTTCAGGCCCGAGAAGGAGAAGGCGAGCCGCGCATCGCCCATCATCGGCGGCGGGAAGCGAAAGCGCGCGGCATCACCGGCCTTCGCGGCGCGCTCGACCGCCGGTCCGCCCGGAAAGCCAAGGCCTAGCAATTTGGCTGTCTTGTCGAAGGCCTCGCCCAACGCGTCATCGATGGTCGTCGCCAGGCGGCGATACCGCCCGACGCCCTCCACCGCGACAATCTGGCTGTGCCCGCCGGAAACCAGCAGAAGCAGGTAGGGAAAAGCCACGCCATCCGTCAGCCGGGCGGTCAGCGCGTGGCCTTCGAGGTGGTTGACGGCGAAAAGCGGCCTGCCCGTCGCCAATGCCAGCGCCTTGGCATGCATCAGGCCAACGACCAGCCCGCCGATCAACCCCGGCCCGGCCGTCACCGCAATGCCATCGATATCGGAAAGCGTCACGGCCGCATCGGCAAGCGCGCGGGCCACCACGCCATCCAGCCGCTCCACATGGGCGCGCGCGGCGATTTCCGGCACCACGCCGCCAAAGGGCGTGTGTTCGGCGATTTGCGCGTGAACGACGTTCGACAGCACCGACCCGTGACCATCATCGGTGCGCCGGACAATGGAGGCCGCAGTCTCGTCACAGCTTGTTTCAATGCCGAGGAAGATCATGGCCGTTCGGTTTCGCGGGGCGTGGCAGTCCGGACGGACCGGGCGCGCCGGTCTGCTCGTCACATTTCGGGGTCGCATTTCATGGCACAGGTCGAATTGCAAGGCCTGCCGCTTTGGCGCTAGGCAGGGGGAATATCCGGCAACCCGGTCTCTCTTGTCGAAGCGATCCAGCATGGCATCCACCACAACCACCTTCCTCACCATCGGCACGCGCGGCTCGCCGCTGGCGATGGCCCAAGCCCACGAGGTGCGTGCGCGGTTGAGCGCGGCCCATGGTGTTCCAGAGGACGAGATTGCCATTGATGTGATTTCGGTGGCCGGTGACCGCATCCAGGACCGTCCGCTGGCCGAGATCGGCGGCAAGGGCCTGTTCACCGAGGAGATCGAGGAGCGGCTCGCCGACGGCCGCATCGACATCGCGGTGCATTCCTCCAAGGACATGCCGACAAAGCTGCCCGACGGCTTGATGCTCGCAGCCTTCCTTCCCCGCGAAGATGTGCGCGACGCCTTCGTTTCAGCGCGCCATGGGCGCTTCGATGCATTGCCGGAAGGCGCGATTGTCGGAACGTCCAGCCTTCGGCGCTCGGCCTTGATCCGCCGCATCCGGCCCGACCTTGAGATCGTCGGCTTCCGCGGCAATGTCGGCACACGGCTGCAAAAGCTGAAGGACGGCGTGGCGGAAGCGACCTTCCTCGCCTGCGCCGGCTTGAACCGGCTCGGCCGCGCGGAAGTCATATCCGAAGCGCTCGACGTGGACCGGTTCCCGCCTGCGCCAGGTCAGGGCGCGATCTGCATCGAGGCGCGCCGCGATGATGCCCGCACGCGCACATTGCTGGAACCGCTCAACCACCAGCCGACGGAACTGGCGCTGGAATGCGAGCGGGCGTTCCTTGGCGCGCTCGATGGCTCATGCCGCACACCGATTGCAGGCTATGCGCTCGTCAGCACCGACGCGCTGCTGTTCCAGGGCATGATCCTGACACCCGACGGCCGCGAACACCACCGCATCGCCGCGGAAGCGCGCCCCGGCCAGGCGCTGGCGGTCGGCAGGGCAGCGGGCGAGCAAATCCGCGCGCGCGCCGGCACCGCGTTTTTCGACAGCTGGAACTGACGCAGCCATGGCGCACGGCGCTGTCGTCATTGTGACACGGCCCGAGCCCGGCGCATCGCGGACGATGGCGGCGCTCGCACAACGCGGCCTTGACGCGCTTTGCCTGCCTTTGACGCTCATCAAGCCCTGTGATGGTGTGGCCGCGCCATCGGGCGACTTTGATGGCGTGGTGTTCACCAGCCAGAACGCGGTGCGCCATGGCGCGCATGTCGCGGCCAAAGCGTCTTACCGCGCTTTTTGCGTGGGCGAGCGAACGGCTGGCGCCGCGCGCGCGCGCGGCTTTCATGTCGACGCGGCGGCCGAAAACGCCCGTTCGCTGCTGCCGCTGATCATCGCCGCCGCCCCGCGCCGCCTGCTTTATGTGACAGGAGCCCCGCGCCGCCCCGACATCGAGCACGGGTTGGCCCGTGCCGCCATCGGCCTCGATGTCCTCGAAGTGTACCGGGCCATCCCTGTTGAAGGGGCAGCCGAGCGGATTGCGGCCGCGGCCGGGGGCGAAAGCGGATGTCATAACCGCGCAATCCTTCTGCTGCATGCACCCAGCGCGGCGGACCTGCTCGCTCCGGTCGCTTCGGATCTGGCTGCCGCGCACCCGGTTCTGCTGTGCCTGTCGGATGCGGTGGCGGCGGCGCTGGACCCCGGCCTGTCAGCGTTGGCCGGGGTTGCCGACAGGCCGGATGAGGCGGCGCTCCTGGCTTTGCTGGACGATGAGATGAGGCGACTTCAGGTTGCGGGTGCCTCCGAAGGCGCTTAGAACGTTCACCGGAACACCGCGATGCGGGTTGTCGACCCGCTGCGACGATGGCCCTCGCCGAACACCGAAGGATGGATCATGGACAAGGCCAAACCGCATCTTCCCAAAAAGCGGCCCGCCTTGACAATCGATGCGGATGCCGAGCCCGTCGCCATGACGGAAGCCCGGCCGGCGGAACCCGCGATTGACGCCCAAGCCGGCGATGCGACGGCGGATGCCACCCCTGGCGCGTCCGATGTGCCGATGGCAGACCAAACTGGAGGCCCGAGCCTGCCGGACGAACCGTCAGCGCCATCGGGTGACGCGGACCCGAACGAAACACAAGCGGAGACCGGCAAGACCACAATGCGGGATGCGGCGTCGCGAACGGCGTCTGAGCCCGGTTCCGCGCCCAACGCGGCGACAGGCAAGCCGCGCGGCGGCGGTTCCAGCCTGCTGGGCGGGCTTGTGGGTGCCTTGGCGGCCTTGGCGGGCGGCTATGGCCTGCAAAACGCAGGGTATCTGCCGACACCTGCGAGCGGCACCGACCGGATCGCCGCGCTTGAAACCCGTCTTGCCGCCATGTCGACAGCGGATGACGGCGACATGCAGGGCGAGGTCGCGGCCTTGAAGGCCAGTGTTGCGGCATTGGCGCAGGCGGCAGGCGACACGAGCCTCGCCACACGGCTCAATGAGCTTGAACAGCGTCTTGGCACATTGTCCGCCGCAGGCAATGCCGCCAATGCCGCCGACCCGCTGATCCTTGAGCGGCTGGCCGCCGTCGAAAGCAGGCTCGACGCGCCAGCGCAACCAAACACCGCGCTCGATGAATTGCGCACGGGGCTCAATGCCGAGATCGCCGGCTTGCGTGCCGACATCGAGGCATTGGCCGCACGGCTGGAAGCGCAAGGGTCCGCCCCTGATCTCGCTGCTGCCGTTGCGGCGACGGCCCTGCGCGCCGCCGTGGATCGTGGCGGGCCGTTTGCAGGCGAACTTGAAACTCTGGCGACCTTGCAGCCGGACTCTCAGGCAGTCGCGGCGTTGCGTGGCTTTGCCGCGGCGGGTGTGCCGCCGCGCACGGCGCTGCTTTCCGAGTTCGAGGCCGCCGCAAGCGCGATGCTGGCCGCAGCCGAACCGGTCAATCCGGATGCAGGCTTCATCGAGCGCATGGCCGAAAGCGCAAGAAGCCTGGTCCGCGTCCGGCCAGTCGGAGACATCGAGGGCGACACGCCGGGCGCGCGCATCGCCCGCATGGGCGAAGCGCTGACCCGTTCGGATGATGCGGCGGTTGAAGCCGAATTCGCAGCCCTGCCCGCGCCGTCGCGTGCGGCGGGCGATGTGTTCATGGCACGGTTTCGCGCGCGCGCCGAGGCCGACCGCCTGATCACCGAGGCGGTGCGCGCCGCCGCAGGCGCGGGGAACTGAACCGATGATCCGCTTCATCCTGTTCCTGGCCATCGTGCTCGCCTTGGGGACGGCCTTCGCCTGGCTGGCAGACCGGCCGGGCGATCTTGTCATCACCTTTTCGGGCATGCGCTACGAGGTGTCGCTGACAACGGCGCTTGTGGCCTTCCTGACTGCGGTCGTCGCGATCATGGTGCTATGGTGGATCATCCGCACGACAATCGATTCACCGCAGATCATGCGGCGGCATTTCCGCGCCCGCCGCCGCGACCGCGGCTATCAGGCGCTTTCCACCGCGCTGATCGCCGCCGGCGCGGGTGATGGCGCGACCGCGCGCAAGCTCGCCCAGCGCGCCCATGGCTTCATCGCCGCCGACCAGGAGCCGCTCC
The DNA here is from genome assembly GCA_025458045.1 of Rhizobiaceae bacterium. GTDB lineage: Bacteria > Pseudomonadota > Alphaproteobacteria > Rhizobiales > Rhizobiaceae > JALOTE01. Next base: position 45,545 of record JALOTE010000002.1, on the reverse strand, counting down.
TGCCCTATCTCGATGCGCAGATTGCCCTGCTCGATGGCAAGGGGGGCGATGCGCGCAAGCTGTTCGAAGAAATGCTCGCAGGTGGCGAAACCCGCCTGCTCGGCCTGCGCGGCCTTTACCTTGAAGCCCAGCGTGCCGGTGATCCGGTCGCGGCGCGCCACTATGCCGAACGTGCGCTCGAGGCTGCGCCCGCGCTCGAATGGGCGGCCAATGCAGCGCTGGCCGGCCGCGCCGCCGACGGGGATTGGGAAAAGGCGCTGGCGCTGGTGGAACAACGCCGCCGCGCGCCCGGCGCGGACAAGGCGGCCTCCGCGCGCGCCCGCGCCGTGCTGCTGACCGCCAAGGCGATGAGCCTTGCCGAAACATCGCCATCCGAAGCCAAGGCCGCGGCACTTGAGGCCAACAAGCTCGCGCCTGATCTGGTTCCGGCAGCAGTTGCCGCGGCGCGCGCCGTGTTTCGCGCCGACGATCTGCGCAAGGGCGCGAAAATTCTCGAAGCCGCGTGGAAACTCGCCCCGCACCCCGAAATCGCCGACGCCTATGTTCATGCCCGCCCCGGCGATTCCGCGTTGGACCGGCTGAAGCGCGCGCGCGAACTGGAGCGCCTTGCGCCCAACCATGTCGAAAGCGCATTTGCGCTCGCTCAGGCCGAACTGGCCGCCGGTGATTTCGCCGCCGCGCGCCGCCATGTCGAGTCGATCGTGAAGACCGAGCCGCGTGAAGGGGCCTGGCTGCTGCTGGCCGATATCGAGGAAGCTGAAACCGGCCATCAGGGCCGTGTGCGTGAGTGGCTGCAACGCGCCGTCAAGGCCCCGCGCGACCCGGCCTGGATGGCGGACGGGCAAGTGTCGGAACGCTGGCTGCCATTTTCGCCGATCTCCGGGCGGCTGGATGCCTTTGAGTGGCGCCAGCCGATGCACGCACTCGCCGGCCCTGCGATCGACATCGATGCGGACACCGCAGCCCGCATCGTCACGCCCGAACAGGTTGCAGCCCCTGTGCCGCCCGCATCACCGGTGATCGAGTTGGTGTCCCCGGACGCGGGCACACCGGCGCCCATGCCGAAAATCGAAGACGATGAAGCGGTTTCAACGCCGGAAACGGCCCCGATCGATGCGGAAACGGTTGTGCGCAACGCGGGATTCGCAGAAAGTGGTGGAGAATCACCGCAAAAGGCAAAGAGCGGTTTCCGATTGTTCTGATCAGGCCGGTTGCGCCGACAGCGCCCGGCCCACACTGGTTGACCATGATAGACCGCCTTCGGGCCTTCCTTGCAGGGCTCTCACGCCGCCCCGACGAGCACCAAGCGGACAATGACCTCCGTCTCGCGGCGGCCGCGATCCTCATTCACCTCGCCGATGCCGATGGAACGCGCGATGCGCGTGAAACCCGCAGGCTGCATGATGTGATTGCCGAGGCTTACGGGCTGACGGAAGCGGAAACACAGGCCCTTGTCGCCCGTGGCGCGGTTGCCGACAGCGAATCGGTTGATTTCTACCGCTTCACCCGGACATTGAACCGCGCGCTTGACCGGCAGGCCAAGCAGGATTTCATCGCGATGATGTGGGACATCGCCTTTGCCGACCGCCATCTGGATGAAATCGAGGACGCTCTGATCTGGCGTATCGCCGAACTGATCGGCATCGATCAGGCGGAACGCATCGCGCTGAAACAGCAGGTCGCGGCGCGCCGCGAAGCGGGGCGCTGATGTTGAAGGCGTGGACACCGCACCCTGAAACCATCCTGGTTATCCTGCATCAGGAAACTTCGTCGCCCGGGCGCGTCGGCCAGATCCTGCAGGCGCGCGGCTTCCGTCTCGACATCCGGCGGCCTGTCCTGGGTGACCCGCTGCCTGCGACGCTTGCGTCATATTCCGGCGTCGTGGTGTTCGGCGGACCGATGAGCGCCAATGATGATGCCGACTACATTCACCGCGAAATCGCGCTTTGCGAAACGGCCTTGCGTGAGGAAACGCCGTTTCTCGGCATCTGCCTCGGAGCGCAGATGCTGGTGAAGGCCTGCGGCGGGCGTGTCGCCTCCGCTCCGTGCGGCGGCGTCGAGATCGGCTGGTATCCGTTGCGCGCCACCGAAGAGGGTGCCGCACTGATGGAATGGCCGGAGATGGTCTATCATTTCCATCGCGAGGGGTTTGATCTGCCCGATGGCTTTACGCGGCTGGCCACCGCCGACCTTTACGAGAATCAGGCCTATCAGTGCGGAAAGAATGCTTTCGGCGTCCAGTTTCACGGCGAGTTGACAGAGGCCATGATGCGCCGCTGGGTGGTGAAGGGCGCGCACCGCTTTGACATGCCCAACGCGCAACAGGGCCATGCCCATCTCGAAGGCCGCCTGCTGCACGATGTGCCGCTGCGCCGCTGGATGGAGGAGTTCGCCGGCGTGGTTTTCGGGCGGGTGAATACACCGGTTTGAACGCTTTTCACATCACCCGTTCGTCCAGCCGCCTGATCTTGCGCAGCGCAGGGAACATCCATGCCCACAATCCCGCCACCGCAATCGCGCCGGCGCCGCCTGCAACCACGGCAGGCACCGCGCCGATAAAGGCGGCCATCGTTCCGGCGCGCATCTCGCCCAACTCGTTTGAAGCACCCACAAACAGCGAATTGACGGCGTTGACGCGGCCGCGGACATGATCGGGCGTCCACAATTGGATCAGCGTCTCTCGCACCTGAACGCTCACCATGTCGGCGGCGCCAAGCAGGGCAAGTGAGGCGATTGACAGCCAGGCCACGGTTGAAAACCCGAAGGTCAGCGTGAAAACACCAAACAGTGCCACGCCTGCAAACATGATCAGCCCGGCATGGTCACGGATCGGATGGGCGGCGATCCAGGCTGCCATCGCCACCGCGCCAATGCCCGGAGCGGCGCGCAGAAGCCCGAGGCCCCACGGGCCGAGATCCAGCACATCGCGCGCGAAGACCGGCAGCAGCGCCACTGCCCCGCCAAGCAGCACTGCAAACAAGTCGAGCGAGATCGCGCCCAGCACCACGGGTTGCGAGAAGATGTAGCGAAAGCCTGCGAAAATCTGCTGCGCCTTCGTCTCGCCCGCAACGCCCTGTTCAGCTTTGCGTTCAACATGCGGGATGCGTGTGATGAGAAGGGCGGCAAGCGCCAGCAGCAGAACAGCCAGGGCATAGGGTATCGCAGCCCCCAAACCATAAAGCAGGCCGCCTGCGACAGGCCCGGTGATCATCGCCACCTGCCACGCCGATGAATTCCACGCGACGGCATTGGGAAACACGCGTGTTGGAACAAGGCTGACCACCAGCGACGAGGCGGCCGGGCCGTAAAACGCGCGACCGACGCCGAGCAGCACCAGAAGCGCGAACACAGGCAAAGGCGATGTGAGGCCTTGGAGCGTCAGCGCCAGCAGGCCCGACGCCACCATCAGGAACAGCAGCACGGAAAGCCGCATGATGGAGCGGCGGCCGTAACGGTCGGCGGCGGCGCCTGTCACCAGCACCAAAACCACCGAGGGCGCAAACTGCGACAGGCCGATCAGGCCAAGGTCGAGCGGGTCTCGCGTGAGGTCATAGATCTGCCAGCCGACAGCCACCGCCATCATCTGAACGCTGAAGGCGGCAAGGAAGCGCGCACCCCAGAAATTGCGGTAGGGCGCAAAAGTGAACGCCTCATAGCGCGTGTCGCGCAGTACGGTCTCGCCGCGGCTCTCGTCAGTCGTGCCGGAGTTGGACATGGGGGAGGTCTGAAGCGGGAAATCGAACCGGCCATACGCCTGCCGCATCCGCCGCGCAACCTTGCCGCTGGCCGTTGCCGCCGCTACATCATGGCCTCAGCCTGCCGTCGCCGGAGAAACCGATGCTCGCCTTGTTCCAGACAATTGACCTTGCCTTGTCGATCTTCACCTGGCTGCTGATCGGCTCGGCGGTGTTTTCCTGGCTTTACGCGTTCAACATCGTCAACCCGCGCAATCAGGCGGTCGCGACGATCGGCAACGCGCTTTACCGTGTCACGGAACCGGCGTTGCGCCCGATCCGCCGCTTCATGCCGGACCTCGGCGGCATCGACATTTCGCCCATTGTGCTGCTGCTGCTGATCTTCTTCATCCAGCGCTTGATGTGGACATCCATCGTGCCGGCCGTGCTCGGATGACAACGCGAAAAGCCGGGCGCATCGCCCGGCTTTTCTGCTCAGCGTTTCGACCTGAGTGGCTCAGCCGCGTTCGGCCTTGGCCCGCTCGATGGCTTCGACGATCAACTGCTTGGCTTTGTCCGGCCCTTCCACACCGCCGACCTTCACCCATTTGCCGGGCTCCAGATCCTTGTAGTGCTCGAAAAAGTGCACGATCTGCTGGAGCGTGATTTCCGGCAGGTCGGTGTAGGATTTCACTTTCTCATAGCGGCGCGTCAGATGGTCGGACGGAACGGCGATGATCTTTTCGTCCAGCCCCGAATTGTCCTCCATCATCATCACGCCGATGGGGCGCACATTGATGACACAGCCCGGAATGAGCGGACGCGTGTTGCAGACGAGCACGTCGATCGGGTCGCCATCGTCCGACAGCGTGTGCGGCACGAAGCCGTAATTGCCCGGATAGGTCATGGGCGTGTACAGGAAACGGTCAACGACGAGCACGCCCGCCTTCTTGTCCATCTCATATTTGATCGGCTGGCCGCCAACGGGAACTTCGATGATGACATTCACGTCATCGGGGGCGTTCTTGCCGATGGAGATGGCGTCAAGGCGCATGATGGGCTCCGGGTCCTTGATCTGGACGGTACTGGGAAATTTCGGCGGGAAGAACGGCGCGTTCATCGGCGAACCTCATGTTCGGGGTGATGCCGCTTCCTACCTTGTCTCCCTTAGGTTAGCGTGAAAGGGCGCGGTGAACGGGAGGTTGACCAGATGCCCCGGTTTTTATCGATCATGAGTGCGGCCGGTCTGGCTGGGCTCAGCCCGGCGCTCGCCGCCGAGCCAGAGAGCGTTTACACCAAACTGGACTTCAACAACAATTGCATCGCCCTTTCGACTTACGAAGCAGGCGGAACCTTCACCTGCAACGGCTACAAGGGCTATCCCGTCATTTTGAGCGAGGGCGATCTGCGCCAATCGGTCTTCTTCGGCCATGTCGGGCCGTGGTTCAAAGGTGCCGATGGCAGCGAGGCGTTCGTCTCCTTCGGTCCGTTCAACGGCGCAGGCGAAACCATCGAATGGCGGCTGGATGCCGAAGACGTGCCTTTTGCCACCATCCTGCGCTGGACGATTGCCGCCAATGGCGGTGACGACACGGTGCCCGGTCACAGCGTTTTGGTCGTGAGTCGCGTCGGCCAGCCCGGCGTCGCGATTGGCTGTCCCGTCGGCTTTGTGGACGCCGGGTTGACACCGGATGCCAACACGGTGGCGCGGAAACTGGCCGACGCTGTCGCGCGGGATTTCGATTGCGGTGTATCGGAGCCGCAATGGCACGGCATCATTCCGGCCGACCCGCCATCGCAGATGAGCTACTACCCGGAGCAGGCAAACTCACCGTGACAGGCCCGGCTCACCGGTTCCAGACGAACGCGACCTTCTTCAATGTCTTGTCATCGAAGGTTTCGGTGCCTTCGGCGACATCGCGGCCGCCGAGCCCCTCATAGAACCCGCCGGCCAGCGCATTGTCTTCCAACGCCCAGACAACCAGCCCCCGCAGATCATGGGCGCGCAGCGCCTTGCGGGCGGCATCGAACAGCTTGGTGCCGAGACCGATGCCCTGATATTCCGGCAACAGGTAAAGCTCGTAAATCTCACCCTGTTGGGTGAGCTGGCGCGCGCGGTTGCGCCCATACGTGACATAGCCCGCGATCACGCCGCCGACATCAGCGACAAGCACCGCACCGGAACGGCCGATAACCCTGCCCCACCAGTCCGGCCCGCGCCGCGCGATCATCATGGTGAGCGCCTTGTGGGGGATGATGCCGCAATAGGCACTGCGCCAAGACAAGGCGTGCACATCCGCGATGGCGGCGGCGTCCCGCGGGTCGGCTTGGCGAATGGCGATATCGAGCGTCTTCATGATTTCTTAACCATACAACGCAAGGACGATCCGGCAAGAGTCCCCAAGGCGGACACACGGATTTGTTTGCGGGGTGCGGCTGAAGCGCCACGCTTTTCGGCAGTGTCTCAGTTGGAGATCGGTCCTTCGAGGCCTTTTCCCTTCATGCTGAGGGTCCGTCTTAAGGACGGGCGAGACCCGTGGCTCGCCCTGTGCTCTTGCGGGCCTCGAAGCACGAGGGAAAAAGCACCTCAGGATGAAAGAGATTTCAAACTGACACGCCGCACGCTTTTTTGCGCCCTTGCGCCGCGCGGCGTTTTGCCCGAACCATGCGGCCATGGGAAAAGCCGACGACAAAGACGCCGAGCGCCGGGCCGAATCCGGCCGTATCCTGCGCGGGATCGATGCTGAAATGCGGCCGGGCGGCCTTCAGGCGCGCATTGAAGATCATTTCGCGGCGCGCGATGCCAACAAGGATGACCCTGTCGAGGTTTGGGGCCGCCGCATCGGCCGGGCCCTCAGCCTTGCCCTGACCATCGGCCTCATCCTCTGGCTGGCGCGGTTCCTCGCATCATGACCAAGGGTGATGCGCGGCGCGCGGTGATGGTGATCTCCAGCCATGTCGCGGCGGGCGCGGTCGGCAACCGCATCATGACGCCCGTTCTGGAGACAATGGGTTTTGACGTCATCGCCGTGCCGACCATCACACTGCCCTGGCACCCCGGCATGACACGGCAATTCGGCCAGCCGACGCGCCTCGTGCCGGATGCAGCGTCATTCGAGGCGCTTCTCGCCGATCTGGCGCGCGTGGCAAAAGAATTGCCAGTCGCAGGCGTCATCTCCGGCTATCTGGGTGACGCATCGCAAGCCGCGCCGGTTGCCGCGCTGGTGCGCGCGGTGAAATCCGCGCACCCGGCGGCGATGTATCTCTGCGATCCCGTGACGGGCGATGCCGGCGGGCTTTATGTGCCTGAGGCGACCGCACGCGCCATCCGCGATCAGCTTGTGCCGCTTGCCGACATTGTCACGCCCAATGCCTTTGAACTTGGTTGGCTGACCGGACAGCCGGTCGGCGGGCTTCGAGAAACAGTGATGGCGGCCCGCGCGCTCGGGCGGGCAACCGTTGCCGTCACTTCGACAACAGACCATGAGGCGGACGAAACCGGGGTGGCGCTTGTCGAACCAGACAGCGCCGAAGCAGTCTTCCATCCGCGCCTGCCGCACGCCGCCAATGGCACGGGCGACATGTTCGCAGCGGCGTTTCTGGGCAAGATGCTGGCGGGTGCAGGCGCGAAGGGTGCGTTGTTGGATGCCACCGGAACCGTGGCGCGGGCTGCATTCTTTGCGCATCGGGAAGGTTTGAGCCATTTGAGCCCGCCCGGCCAGCGCATCCCGGCCGACACGCCCGACTTGCGGCACGTGACGCTGTGACGCGGCGGATTGTGGAGTGTGTCGGCGTCGACGGATGCAAGGCGGGCTTTGTCTCGGCGCATCCCGGCAGCAATGAAGCAGTTCAATTCGTCGTTCATCCGGATGCGCGCGCCCTGCTTGAAGCGTTTCCCGACGCTGTGATTGCCATCGACATGCCGATCGGCCTGCCTGAGACGACCGGTGCCGGCGGTCGTGGGCCGGAGCGCCTGATCCGCCCTTTGCTGGGCGGGCGGCAATCCAGCGTGTTTTCGATTCCCGCGCGCGCGGCAGTCGAGGCGGAGAGCTACGCCGAGTGCTGCCGCATCGCGCTTCTGACATCCGACCCGCCGCGCAAGGTGTCCAAGCAGGGGTTCCATCTGTTCCCGAAAATCCGCGAACTTGACGCCGTCTTGCGCGCCGGCCCGGCCGACGCCGCCCGCACATACGAGACCCATCCCGAACTGGTGTTTGCCACCTTGAACGGCGCGCCGCTCGCAACGCCGAAAAAGATCAAGGGACAGGTCAACCCCGAAGGCATGGGCGAGCGCATGGCGCTTCTGGCGAAGGCGGGGCTCAAAATTCCCGCGCCACTGCCGAAATTGCGCGGCGCGAACGCCGATGACCTGCTGGACGCCTGCGCCGCGTTGGCGGCTGCGATGCGGATCAGGGCGGGCATGGCGCGCGCCCACCCGTCACCGCCGGACCGTGATTCCTTCGGCCTTCCCATTGCCATTTGGGCCTGAACCCGCTTAACCGGCCCGGCTGAGTTTTCCCCGGTTGCCGATGATGGACTCCTTTTTCGCGCTTGCCTCGGCCAATCTCCTGTCGCCGCCCGTCCTGTTTTTCGTGCTTGGCTTTGCCGGCGCTTTCGCAGGCTCGAACCTGACATTGCCGGAGCCCGTCGCCAAGACATTGTCGATCTATCTGATGCTGGCGATCGGCTTCAAAGGCGGCGCTGCGGCCGCCGCCCATGGCCTTGGAACGGATCTGGTGATCGCGCTGGTCTCGGGTGCGATCCTTTCGGCATTCATCCCGCTTGTCGCCTACGGAATGCTCGGCGCGATGGCGAAATTGCCGGTGGTGGACCGGGCGGCCGTTGCCGCCCATTACGGCTCGATCTCGATTGTGACCTTCGTTGCGGCGACTGCCGCGATGCGCACTGTCGGCCTTGAATATGAGGGCTTCCTGGTCGCGGTGGCGGCGGTGATGGAAACCCCGGCCATTCTCGTCGCCCTGTTCATCGCCAGCCGCGCTTCTGGCCGCAGGAGCGAGAAGGGCGAGGTCCTGTCGGAAGTGTTCCTCAATTCCTCCATCGTGGTGCTGACGGGCGCCTTCATCATCGGCATGATCACCGGCGAAGCGGGCCTGAAAGAGATCGACGGCTTCATCACCGTGCCGTTCAAAGGCGTGTTGTGCCTGTTCCTGCTCGACATGGGTGCGGTCGCCGGTCGAGGTGTCCGCTCCGGGTGGCAGGGCATGAGCGCAGGCCTTGTCGCCTTCGCGCTCATCATGCCCTTCGTCTCGGCGCTGATCGCCCTGCCGTTCGGCCTCGCCTCCGGCCTTTCCACCGGCGGAATCGCCGTGCTGATGACGCTCGCCGCATCGGCCTCCTACATCGCCGTGCCCGCCGCAATGCGTCTGGCGCTGCCGGAGGCGCGGCCTTCCATCTATCTCACGCTGTCACTCGGCTTCACCTTCCCGATGAACCTGACGATCGGCATACCCGTCTACACCGCCATCGCCCGCTTCGTTGCCGGCTGAGGGACACCACCATGCAGACCTTCCCCAAGAAACAGCTGACGATCATTTTCGAGAAGCCGATCCTGCCGCGCATGCGCCGCCTGCTCGATGCCGAGGGCGTGACAGGCTACACGATCTTTCCGGCGCTCGCCGGGCGCGGCACGCAAGGCGCGTGGGACAGCGAAGGCACTTTGGGTGACACCGGCAAGATGGTGCAGATGCTCTGCGTGCTCGACGGGGACGCCTGCGACCGCGTGCTTGACCATGTGTTCGGCCTGCTTGGCGGACAGATCGGCATTGTCACCGTGCAGGACGTGCAAGTCATCCGCCCTGCGCATTTCTGATGGACGTTGCGCCAATTGATCCGTTGCGGCGCGACCTGCTAAGCATCGGCGCATGACAGAACCGCTTCCCGAACGTCTGCTCGAGGGTTACCGCGCCTTCATCGCCGGACGTCATGCCAGCGAGCGTCAGCGCTACCGCGATCTGGCCAAGGATGGCCAGTCCCCGGACATCATGATGATTGCCTGCTGCGACAGCCGTGCCGCGCCGGAAATGATTTTCGACGCGGGCCCGGGCGAATTGTTCGTGATGCGCAACGTGGCAAACCTCGTGCCGCCATACGCGCCGGATGGCGAGTATCACGCGACATCCGCGGCGCTCGAATATGCGGTGCAGGTCTTGAAGGTGAAGCACATCGTTGTGCTTGGCCATGGCCGCTGCGGCGGCATCAAGGCCGCGCTTGACGTGAATGCCTCGCCTCTGTCGCCCGGTGACTTCATCGGCAAATGGATGAGCATGCTGTCGGCAGCCGCAAAACGCATCAGTGCCGCCGAGTTCCTCACTGCCGCCGAACGGCAGACGGCGCTGGAACGCGCCTCCATCCGTGCGTCGCTCGACAATCTGCGCAGTTTCCCCTGCGTGTCGATCCTTGAGGGCAAGAGCCGCATCAGCCTGCACGGCGCATGGTTTGACATTGAAAGCGGCGAACTCTGGGTGATGGACCCGGCAACCGGTGATTTCATCCGGCCCGAACTGACACCGGCGGGAACCGCATCCCCGCTGGCGCGCGCCGCAGAATAGGACAATCGCCCATGCTGAAATACGCCATGACAAGTTTGACGCTGTGCCTGCTGGCAACCATATCTGCGCCGCCTTCCGCCATGGCAGGGGACGGCAACGCGCTGGCGCTGGTGCGCTGGTATGCTGCGCTGGGCGGCGAAACCGGCGTTGTCGACAAGGACACGGTCGGTGCCATGTTGGCCGATGATGCGGCGATCGACCTGAAAGACCTCGGAATCATCCAGACGCGCGATGAATTCCTGACCAGTCTGGACGAATGGACCGATGCGATTGCGGGCGGCACGATCCGCCACAAGGTGACGGCCGACACGCCGGATGAGACGCGCACGACTGTCTGTTACGCCTTCGCGGACAACGCCATGCTGACGGAAGAGACCTTCCGCTTCGCCAAAGGGCGCATCATGTCCAGCGTGCAGACAACTTTGGCGGACAATTGCGACGGGTTTTGAGGCCCTTCGACACCGGCCGCGAAACCAAAGCCCGGCACAGGGCCGGGCTTCGGGACGTCGAAAAGGCGAGAACGGCTGCGCTCAGCCGCCGTCGATCTCGGCACCGATGATGGCAATGGCTCTCTGATAGACGCCTGCGGCATTCCAGCCCTGGATCGCGCCGAAATTGCCCTGGCCCGGCTGATAGCCGCCGCCTCGGCTCCAGCCGTGGCCTTTCAGGAAATTGGCGGTGGAGGCGAGCGCATCGGCCTTGGAGTTCATGTTCACGGCACCATTGCCGTCTCCATCGACGCCGTAGCGCAGCACGTTGCCCGGCAGGAACTGGGTGTGGCCCAGTTCTCCATGCTTTGCACCCTTGGCATCCGGTGACACGACGCCCTTGTCGATCAGTTTCAACAGCGCGATCAGGTGCCCTTGGAAGAATTCGGTGCGGCGGCAATCATAGGCCAGCGTCGCGGTGGCTGACAGCACGTTTTCATTGCCCATGAAGCCGCCGAAGCCGGTCTCCATGCCCCATATGGCGAGAAGCGGCCCGGCCGGCACGCCATAGCGCTTCTCCAGATTGGCAAACAAAGCCGCGTTCGACTTCTTCAGCGACTTGCCCTTTGAGATGATGGTGTTGGCGCCGCGCACCTTCATGAACTGGTCAAGTGACAGTCTGAAGCTCTTCTGGTTGCGGTCGGCCGAGATCGTGGCCTTGGAATAGCGCGTGTTGGCGAGTGCGGCGAGACCGCGCTTGCCGACGCCGTTGGCGGCCGCCTCCGCCTGCATTTCGGGGATCCATTCCGCATAGCGCCCGCCATCATTGGAGCATTTGGCGGCAAAGGCCGGAGAAGCGGCCATCGCGGCGGAAAACGCGGCGGCGGCCACGATGAGCTTGGTCTTCAGGGGCATGCGGGGTCTCCTGATGCGGATCGGTCGAAGTTGGATGCTGCGAAAGAGCCAGCACGAAAATGGTTTGCCATCGGTTAACGCTGACGCAACTGCGGCGATTTTGCGGCGATTGTGCATTGCACAACGCGCATGGCTGGCCTGCGGCGCAAGGCCTAGCAGAAGAGCATGGCCGTGCAAATATCAGCCCGGTCAGAGCAAGGAGGCCACTTTGGTCATTCAGGCGAAAGCCGGACCCGGAGGCCGCCATTGAACGAACCCTTGAAAGGAGATCGCCATCATGCTCACCGAAACGCTTCGCTCTTGGGCCAAACGCAACCAGACGGCCCGCGAACTCTCCGCATTGTCACGCCGCCAGTTGGAAGATATCGGCGCGTTTGAAGCCCGCAACGCCGAAAAACTGCGGCCCTACATCCGTGGCCTTTGATGCGCGGCCTCTGAGGTCGCAGAGACTTAAGGTTCGCGCAACCTCCTTGCGTTAACCTTGACACCGAGTCCGGCCCCTCCCTCCGGACCCGCGTAACCCGCCCCGCCCGGCTCCTCCCCCGGGCGGGGTTTTTCGTTTCGGCCTGCGTCGCATTGACATTTCCCGACTGCACCGCCATAGCCCCGCCACTGCCCGAAGCCATCGAAGCCGAGCAGCCGACCGCAGCGTGACCGGGTCATGATTGCGGAGGTCAACACCCGACAGCGCGTCGCGCCCTCGGGTGCTGTTTGGCTTTGAGGTTGGCTTTTCGGGCGCCGGAGCAATGACGCGATGTTTGAAAGCCTGCAAGAACGCCTTGGCGCCATATTGAGCGGCCTCACCGGGCGTGGCGCGCTGAACGAGCAGGATGTTGCGGCGGCCTTGCGCGAGGTGCGGCGCGCCTTGATCGAGGCCGATGTGGCGCTGGAGGTCGTGCGCGGATTCACCGATGCGGTGAAGGCGAAGGCCGTCGGCGTCGAGGTGCTCAAATCGGTCAAGCCCGGCCAGCAGGTCGTCAAGATCGTCCATGACGAACTGGTGGCGATGCTGGGTGAAACCGGCCAGGGCGTTGACCTGAACGCGCCCGCCCCGGTCGTCATCATGATGGTCGGCCTGCAAGGCTCGGGCAAGACCACGACAACAGGCAAGATCGGCCTGCGTCTGACAAACCGTGAGCGCAAGAACGTGCTGATGGCCTCGCTCGACACGCGGCGCCCGGCCGCGCAGGAGCAATTGCGCCAGTTGGGCGCGCAAACCGGCGTGGACACGTTGCCCATCGTGCCCGGTCAGGACCCTGTTCAGATCGCGCGGCGCGCCGTTCAGGCGGCCAAGCTCTCCGGCAAGGACGTCGTCATCCTCGACACGGCCGGCCGCACCTCCATCGACGAGCCGATGATGGCGGAGATGGCGGCGATCCGCGATGCGACAAACCCGCACGAGATCCTGCTTGTCGCCGATGCGCTGACCGGCCAGGACGCGGTCAATCTGGCGCGCAACTTCGACAATCGTGTCGGCATCACCGGGCTTGTGCTCACCCGCATGGATGGCGACGGGCGCGGCGGCGCGGCCTTGTCCATGCGCGCCGTCACCGGCAAGCCAATCAAGCTGATCGCCACCGGCGAGAAGATGGAGGCGCTGGAGGAATTCCATCCGCGCCGCATCGCCGACCGCATCCTCGGCATGGGCGATATCGTGTCGCTCGTCGAGCGCGCCGCCGAAACCATCGACGCGGAAAAAGCCGCGGCGATGGCGAAAAAAATGCAGGAGGGGAAGTTCGACCTGAACGACCTCGCCGAACAATTGAAGCAGATGCAGAAGATGGGCGGGCTTGGCGGCCTGATGGGCATGATGCCCGGCATGAGCGGCATGAAGGACCAGATGGCCGCTTCCGGCTTCGACGACAAGGCGATCAAGCGCCAGCTCGCCATCATCGGCTCGATGACCAACGCCGAGCGCGCTGATCCGGACATCCTCAAGCACAGCCGCAAGCAGCGCATCGCCAAAGGTTCGGGCACCGATGCGGCCGCGATCAACAAGCTTCTGAAAATGCACCGCTCGATGGCCGACATGATGAAGGCCATGGGCGGCAGGGGCAAAGGCGGCGGCAAGAGCGCTGGAATGATGCGGGGCCTGATGGGCGGCCTTGCCAACAAGATGGGCATGGGCGGTTTGATGGGCGGTGGAATGCCGGATCTCTCGAAGATGGATCCGAAACAGCTCGAAGCCATCCAGAAGCAGATGGGCCAATCCGGCATGAAGCTGCCGGGGCTTCCGGGCGGCGCAGGCGGGCTTCCCGGCCTGCCCGGACCGAAAGGATTGCCGGGGCTTCCGGGCTTGCCCGGCGGACCCAACAAGCCGGGGCCAAGGAAATGAGCGAGCCATTTTCCAAGGACGCGGTGATTTCCGATGCCGATGTGGCGCGCGCGCGCGACATTTTGAAAGAACAGCGCCAATCCATCGACCGGATCGACGCTGCGATCATCTACATGATGGCGGAGCGCTTCCGCTGCACCGAGACCGTGAGCCGCTTGAAGGCGCAGTACAATTTGCCTGCCGGCGACCCGGTGCGCGAGCGCGAGCAGATCAAGCGGCTGCGCGCCATTGCGGAGGAGGCGAATTTCTCGCCCGATTTCGCCGTCACCTTCCTCAACTTCATCATTCGCGAAGTGATCCACCATCACGAGGCGGTCAAGGCCGGGCAGACCGGCATCGACCTCATCAAGCGCGACTGATTTCCACCCTTCCCGAAACCTTCAGACAGCCTCAACGGAGAACATCATGGCCCTGAAACTTCGCCTCGCCCGCACGGGCACCAAGAAGCGCCCGTTTTACCACGTCGTCGTCGCCGATGCGCGCAGCCCGCGTGACGGCCGCTTCATCGAGACGCTCGGCCACTGGAACCCGATGCTGGAAAAAGGCTCGGCCGACCGCGTGGTGCTGAACGCCGACCGCATCAACCATTGGGTGGCCCAAGGCGCGCTGCCGACCGACCGCGTCGCCCGCTTCATGGCCGACGCCGGTCTCGGCACACGCGCCGCCAAAAGCAACCCGGTCAAGGCCCAGCCCGGCAAGAAGGCCGTCGAGCGCGCGAAAGAAAAAGCCGCCAAGGCGGCTGCCGCTTCCGCCGAAGCCTGATCGGGCTTCGCCTGCGGTGTCCGGTATGATCCCGAAGCGGCGGCTTGGCGCGGACGGCCCCCTTGTCGGGGCCGTCGGCCTTGGCTGCATGAGCTTTGCCGGAGCCTATGGCGGCGCGCCGGAGAAGGATTGCTTCGCCATCCTCGACCGCTCCGCCGAACTCGGCGTCACGCTCATGGACACGGCCAACATCTATGGCAATGGCCGCTCCGAGACGATCCTCGGGGCGTGGCTGAAGGCCAATTCCGGCCACCCCTTCACCATCTGCACCAAGGCTGGGATCGTCACCGGCCCGCCGCGCGGTACTGACAATTCGGCGGCCCATCTGCGTGAAAGCCTGCTCGGTTCGCTGGGGCGGCTCAATCTCGACCGCGTGGATCTGTTTTACATCCACCGCCGCGAGGCCGCTCGCCCCATCGCCGACATCATGGAAACCATGGTGCGGCTGAAGGAGGAAGGCCTCATCGGCGGCATCGGTTTTTCCGAGATCGCGCCCTCCACGCTCGAGGAGGCGGCCGCCCTGCACCCTGTCATGGCCGTGCAAAGCGAATACTCCCTGTGGACGCGCCAGCCCGAATTGGGAATGATCGACGCCTGCCGCCGCCTCGGCACCGCCTTCGTGCCGTTCTCGCCGGTGGCGCGCGGCGCGATCGGCGACCGCGACCTTGAAATGGCCGCGCTGGATGCCGGAGATTTCCGCCTCGCGAACCCGCGCTTCGCGGGCACGAACTGGGAGGCAAACCGCGCCGCGCTCGCCCGGTTCCGAGATTTCGCCCGCGCGAAAGGCCATGCGCCCGCCACGCTCGCGATCGCCTGGTCGATGCGTCATGGCGACCACATGATCCCGATCCCCGGCACCAACAAGCTCGCCCATCTGGAGCAGAACGCGGCGGCGGCGCGGCTCTCCCTTTCCGCGGGAGATCTGGCGGAGATCGAGGCGGTCTTGCCCGCGGGCTTTGCGCGTGGTTCGCGCTATTCGCCCCTGCAATGGCACTCCGTTGAGGACTACTGCTGAACGTTCAGCATTTCAGACCATGTTCGAGACGCAATGTTCACACATGTGAACATTGGGCTTTCGCGCAGCGCGACATAGCTTGTCATCCCAAGGAGAATTCCGATGGCCGATGCGAGAGACATGTCCGCCGAAGACCCGATCGACGCCTTGATCGTGCGGGAGGATGAGAAGACCAAGGGCTGCTATTCCTACACGGCCAATGGCGCGATGGCGGCCATGACATTTTCGAAGCTCGGCGACACGGCGATCATCATTGACCACACGGAGGTGCCGGATGCTTTCAAGGGCATGGGCATCGGCGCAAAGCTTGTCGCCCGTGCGGTGGCCGATGCCCGCGCGCAAGGAATCAAGATCCTGCCGCTTTGCCCGTTTGCCGCGGCGCAGTTCAAGAAACATGCCGCCGAGTGGGCGGATGTTCGGATGAAATGAGGAGCCACCGATGAGCTGGAACCCTGCATTCGCCCATGACGCCGACGCCGCGATGGCCAAGCCCGATATCGTGCTGGTGCCGCGCGCGCGTGATCTTGGCGGGTTCAATGTGCGCCGCGCGCTTCCTGCGCCGCAGCGCCAGATGGTGGGTTCGTTCATTTTCTTCGACCAGATGGGCCCGGCTGAATTCATCACCGGCGAGGGCATCGATGTGCGCCCGCACCCGCATATCGGGCTCGCCACTGTCACCTATCTCTTGAAGGGTGAATTCCATCACCGGGATTCCATCGGCACCAGCCAGATGATCCATCCCGGCGAGGTGAATTGGATGATCGCCGGCAATGGCGTCACCCACTCGGAGCGCACATCGCTGGAAACGCGCGCCAAGCCATCGAGCCTTTACGGAATCCAGACCTGGGTCGCGCTGCCCGATGCGAAAGAGGACATGGACGCCGCCTTCGAGCACCATGGCAGCGACGCCCTGCCGCTGATCGAGGATGGCGGCGCATCCGTGCGGCTGATCCTTGGCACAGGCTGGGGTGAAAAGGCTCCAGTCACCACCTTCACGGGCATGATCTATGCCGATGCGGTGCTGCTGCCCGGTGCGCAATTGCCCCTGCCCGATGATCACGAGGACCGCGGCATCTATGTGCTCGAAGGCGCGGTGGAGATTGCGGACGACATTTTCGAGGCAGGCCGCATGATGGTGTTCCGGCCCGGAGACCGCATCCGCGTGCGCGCGACGCATAACGGCGCGCGCCTCATCGTGCTTGGCGGCGACACACTGCCCGGCCCGCGCCACATCTGGTGGAATTTTGTCGCCTCATCGAAGGAGAAGATCGAGGCCGCCAAGGAGGCGTGGATGCAAGGTGACTTCGAGCATGGCCGCTTCCGTCTGCCGCCCGGCGATGACCGGGAGTTCATCCCGTTGGCGTGAGTTTGCGCCGCGTGGATTTTGCAGTAGGGGCGGGATCGCAACCGGATCAGCCCCATGTCCCGCCCAGCGTTCACGCCATTGGTCGAAAGCCTGCCCGCGACTGTCCCGTTCATCGGGCCGGAAGCGTTTGAGCGCAAGCTTGGCCGTCCGTTTCACGCTCGGCTTGGCGCCAATGAAAGCGCCTTCGGGCCCAGCCCGCGCGTGATTGCGGCCATGCAAGCGGCGGCGCCTGACATGTGGAAATACTGCGATCCGGAGAACGCCGAACTGCGCGGGGCGCTTGCCGCTCACCTCGGCCTTGCGCCGGACAACTTCGCCATCGGTGAGGGCATCGACGCGCTGCTCGGCCTCGTCGTGCGGATGTTTGCCGCGCCCGGTGCGGCGGTTGTCACATCGCTCGGAGCCTACCCCACCTTCAATTTCCATGTCGCAGGCCTTGGCGCGCGCCTCGTGACCGTGCCCTACCGTGAGGACCGCGAAGACCTTGGCGCATTGCTTGAGGCAGTGCGCCGTGAGAACGCCCCGCTTGTCTATCTCGCCAACCCGGACAACCCGATGGGTTCATGGTGGAGCGCGACCAGGATCGAATCCTTCATCGCCGCGCTTCCCGCCAACACGCTCCTGATCCTCGACGAAGCCTATTGCGAGACCGCACCCGCCGACGCCATCCCTGCCATGCGGACCTGGCCGAATGTGCTGCGCATGCGCACCTTCTCGAAAGCCTATGGGTTGGCGGGCCTGCGCTGCGGCTATGCGATCGGCCAAGCGGATCTGATCGCCGGGTTCGAGCGCGTGCGCAATCATTTCGGGGTGACGCGCATGACGCAGATCGCTGCAGTGGCGGCGCTGGATGATCAGGCGTGGATGCGTGCCGTCGTCGACCGGATTGCAGCCGCGCGCCGCCGGATCGCCAGCCTTGCCGAAGCCAACGGCTTGACGCCGCTCCCCTCGGCCACCAATTTCGTCACCGTGGATTGCGGGCGTGACGGGGTCTTCGCCAAGGCCGTGCTGGACGGGTTGATGGAGAGCGGCGTGTTCGTGCGCAAGCCGATGGCGGCTGGGCTTGACCGCTGCATCCGCATCTCCTGCGCGCCGGAAGCGGAGCTGGACGTGCTGGCCGGGAAATTGCCCATTGTGCTCAACAGCTTGCCCCAAATCGATTGAATTTTGCGATTGCAAAGACGGCAAACCGCGTTAACTTTGCACTGCACAATCGGCTGTGCCGTAACTGCGACATTCGGGGATGCGCGATGAAATGGATCATGGCTGTGATCCAGCCGCACCGGCTGGAAGAAGTGCGCGAGGCACTGGCGTATGCGATCCACTACATCCCCAAGCTCAAGATCGAGATCGCGGTTTCCGATCGCCTCGCCGACAAGGCCGTCGAACTGATCGCGGCGCGCGGCCGCACCGGCAATATTGGCGACGGCAAGATTTTCGTCTTTCCGCTGGAAGGCGCGACCCGCATCCGCACCGGCGAAACCGGCGACGACGCGCTGTAAGCAACGCCTGTCACTTGAACAAATCGCCCTGATGGCCCGCGTCCGAGTCGCGGCCAGACTTCCGGCCTGAGGCGACGCCGGACTTGCGGCCGGTCATCGGCAACCCGGCCTTGCGGGAGCCGTGCTTTTCCTGAACCTTGTCGGCCGCGCGATGGAAGGCGTCGCCCTTGCGAAGCGCAAAGATGCGGTCCCGCGCGGCACGTCCCGCCAGTGCCAAGTCGGTGATCGGCCTTGGATAGCGGCCTTCGAGCCGGGCGAAGCCATCCCACCGCCAGGGTTCATGGAGAAACGCCTGCGGAACCTCCGCCAATTCAGGCAACCATTGGCGGATGAAAGCGCCTTGCGGATCATGATCGAGCCCCTGCTTGACCGGATTGTAGATGCGAACCGTGTTGATGCCCGTCAGGCCGGATTGCATCTGCACTTGCGGCCAGTGGATGCCCGGCTCATAGTCGGTGAACAGCCGCGCCAGATGCAGGCCGGTGTCCCGCCACGGCAGATCAAGATGGTGGCTCGCAACTGACACAAGCATCGCCCGCATGCGGAAATTGAGCCAGCCGGTCGCGATCAGCGCGCGCATGCAGGCGTCTAGGAAAGGCAGCCCTGTTTCACCCGCCGCCCACGCGGCAAAATGCGTCGCGTCGCCGTGCGGTTTCAACGACCGGAACGCCGGGTGAAGCGCGCGATGTTCGAGGGCGGGCTCATCCTCCAGCTTTTGCGTGAAATGGTCGCGCCAGTGCAACCGCCCGGTGAACGAGACGAGCGCGCCGCGCCAGCGCCGGTCGGCGGGTGGATGCGCCTTGATTTCACCCATCCGCATCCACGCGGCTTGCGCCACCTCCCGCATCGACACGGTGCCGAACGCGAGATGCGGCGACAGCCGCGAGCAGTGCAGCGCGCCTGCCGAGGGCGATGACATCGCCCGCTGGTACGGCGCGCCGTCGCGGGCGAGGAACGCGTCCATGCGAGCCAGCCCCGCGGTGCGGCCACCGGATTGCCGCCATGAACCGGGAAGAGCGCAGGCATCAAATGCCAAGCCAAGATCGGTTGCGGACGGGATGCGGCCCGCATCAAGCCCGTTGACCGGCAACAATGCGTGCGGCGCGGGCAGGCGCGGCTGCGCCATGAACGCATCCCATTGCCGCGCCCAGCCATCGCGCGTGGCAAGGCGTCGGATCACGCCCGCCTGCCGGTGTTCGTGCCAAACCACGTCTTTCGAGCGGCACCATGCGGCGACCGCGCGATCCCGCGCGAAAGTCCAGCCATTGCCGGTCTCCTCATGGCTGTGCAGCGCGCGGATGCCGGTTTGCTGCATCAGCCTTTCAAGCACATCGGTCACAGCGCCGACACGCACGACAAGCGGCGCGCCGAGACGGGCCAAAGCCCCGGAAAGCTCGCGCAGGCTTTCCGCCATGAAGGCGAATTGCCGCGCCGATGCATCCGGCTGCGCCCATAGTTCCGGCTCGATGACAAAAAGCGGCACCAGCGGCACGCCGGCCTCGCGCGCCTGCTCGGCTGCGGAAAAAAGCGCGACGTTGTCCTCCACGCGCAGGTCGCGTTTGAACCACATGACAACGGGCGCAGCAACTGTGCGTCGGATAGGGAAAGTGTTTCGGGCCTGCAACATCGCCCCGACTTAGCCCCGCCAACGGCAATGGCAATTGCGGCGCAAGCGCAAACGGCTTGCCTCTTTGCCTGCCATCGCAAAATGCCTGCATCGCACCGCGCGCCTTGCGGGCAAAGCGCGTCTTTTGTGCGCCGGTCGCGTTGCGCCGCCCCGCAAAGCCGACTATCGGAGCGCAAAAGCCTATCAATCAGCCCCGTGGCCCGGTCTTGCCGGCCACTTCCGTGAACCGGTGCCAACCCGATGACCCGAACCCTGTCCCACCTCGACCGGCTTGAGGCGGAAGCGATCCACGTGTTCCGTGAGGTTGCCGCCACATTCGCCAAGCCGGTGATGCTCTATTCCGTCGGCAAGGATTCCTCCGTCCTGCTGCATCTGGCGCTCAAGGCATTCGCGCCGGCGCGCCCGCCCTTCCCGTTCATGCACATCGACACGACGTGGAAGTTCCGGGAGATGTATGCCTTCCGCGACAGGCTGGCGCGTGATCTCGGCTTCGATCTGCTGGTCCACACCAATCCGGACGGTCTGGAGAAGGGCATCAACCCCTATGACCACGGCTCCTCGGTCCACACCCACATCATGAAGACGGTGGCGCTGCGCCAGGCACTCGACAAATACGGCTTTGACGCCGCCTTCGGAGGCGCGCGCCGCGACGAGGAAAAGAGCCGCGCCAAGGAGCGCATCTTCTCCTTCCGCGACGAAAAACACACCTGGGATCCGAAAAACCAGCGTCCGGAAATGTGGAAGATCTACAACACCAAGGTGAAGCCCGGCCAGTCGATCCGCGCCTTCCCGCTGTCGAACTGGACCGAACTCGACATCTGGCAATACATCCTGCGCGAGAACATCGAGATCGTGCCGCTGTATTTTGCCGCCAGACGCCCGGTGATCGAGCGCGACGGCATGTTGATCATGGTCGATGACGAGCGCACCAAGCTGCGCCCCGGCGAGGTGTTGGAGGAACGGATGATCCGCTTCCGCACGCTTGGCTGCTATCCGCTGACGGCGGCCATCGAATCGGATGCGACCTCGCTCGAGGCCATCGTGCGCGAGATGCTGATCGCCCGCACATCGGAGCGTCAGGGCCGCCTGATCGACAAGGATGAATCGGGCTCGATGGAGAAGAAGAAGCGCGAGGGCTATTTCTGATGGAAAACGAAGCGCTCATCCCCGAGGACGATGCCGGCATCCGCGCCTATATGCGCAGCCAGGAACACAAGAGCCTGTTGCGTTTCCTCACCTGCGGCTCCGTCGATGACGGCAAGTCCACACTGATCGGTCGGCTTCTCTATGACACCAAGCTGATCTTCGAGGACCAGCTTGCCACGCTGAAAAACGACACGCGCAAGCATGGCACGACGGGCGAGGAATTCGATTTCGCGTTGCTGGTTGACGGTCTCGAGGCCGAGCGCGAGCAGGGCATCACGATCGACGTCGCCTACCGCTTTTTCGCCACCTCGCCGCGCAAGTTCATCGTCGCCGACACGCCGGGCCATGAGCAATACACCCGCAACATGGCGACAGGGGCTTCCACCGCCGATGTCGCCGTCATCCTCATCGATGCGCGCCAAGGCGTGCTGAAGCAGACACGGCGGCATTCCTTCATCGTCTCTCAGCTTGGCATCAGGCACATCGCGCTGGCCGTCAACAAGATCGACCTCGTTGATTTCTCCAAGGATGTGTTTGACCGCATCGTCGCGGATTATCGCGCCTTCGCGCGTGATCTCGGCTTTGCCTCCATCACGCCGATCCCATTGTCGGCCCGCTACGGCGACAATGTCACGACGCCGTCTGCGCGGATGGACTGGTATCACGGGCCGACATTGCTCGCCTTCCTCGAAACGGTTGAAGTGGACCGTGATGCGGCCCAAGGCCCGCTGCGCTTTCCGGTCCAATATGTGAACCGGCCGAACCTCGATTTCCGTGGCTTTGCCGGAACCATCGCTTCCGGCTCGGTCAAGGTCGGCGACACGGTGACAGTCGCCAAATCCGGGCAATCCTCCAAGGTGAAGCGCATCGTTCTGGGCGCCGATGATCGCGATGCAGCCATCGCCGGTGAAGCCGTCACGCTGGTGCTCGAAGACGAGATCGAGGTGTCGCGCGGCAACATGCTGGTTGCTCCCGATCAGCGCCCGCATGTCGCCGACCAGTTGGCCGCCAATCTCATCTGGTTTGACGAGGAACCGCTCTTTGCCGGGCGGCCTTACCTGTTGCGCACCGAAACCGACCAGATGCCGGCGACCGTGACGGCGATCAAGCACCGCATCGACGTCAACACGTTTGCGCAGGAAGCGGCCAAATCGCTCGCCATGAACGAGATCGGCCATTGCAACCTGTCCCTTCAGGCGCCACTGGCGTTTGACGCTTACAAGGACAACCGGTTGACGGGTGCTTTCATACTGATCGACCGGCTGACCAATGCCACGGTTGCCGCCGGCCTGATCGACCATCCGCTGCGGCGCGCCTCCAACGTGCATTGGCAGGCGCTGGACGTGACGAGAGAGGCGCGCGCAGAGCAGAAGCACCAAAAGGCGGTGACGCTGTGGTTCACCGGGCTTTCGGGTTCCGGCAAGTCCACCATCGCCAACCTGCTCGACAAGCGGCTGTTTGCGCTCGGCAAGCACGCGACGCTTCTTGACGGCGACAATGTCCGCCACGGCCTCAACCGGGACCTCGGCTTCACCGAGGCCGACCGCGTTGAAAACATCCGCCGCGTGGCGGAAGTCGCACGGCTGATGACGGATGCGGGCCTCATCACCATGGTGTCGTTCATTTCGCCCTTCCGCGAGGACCGGCAGATGGCGCGCGAGCGTTTGCCTGACGGTGCGTTCGTCGAGATCTTTGTCGACACGCCGTTTGAGGAGTGCGCGCGGCGTGATGTGAAAGGGCTCTATGCCAAGGCGCTGCGCGGCGAGATCAAGAATTTCACCGGCGTCGACAGCCCATATGAAGCGCCGGAAAACCCGGACATCCATCTGAGAACATCCGGCCGTGACGCCGCCGACATGGCGGAAGAAATCGAGACATGGCTCAAGGCGCGGGGTTACCTCTGATGGCCGGACCGGCACACTCACTTGCCGACGTGCTCGCCGTGTTCGAGGCGTTGGCGCGTGACGCCGGTGCCGCGATCCTCACCCATTACGAGACCGAGTGCCGCCTGGCCGACAAGTCCGACACCACGCCGCTGACCGCCGCCGACCTCGCCGCCGACGAGATCATCTGGGCGGGGCTGCATGCGCGTCTGCCGGGCATCCCGGTCGTGACAGAGGAGCGCGCAGAAAGCCATGGTGCTGCGCTGGATGGAGATGGCTGGCACGAGCGCTTCATCCTCGTCGATCCGCTCGACGGGACGAAGGAGTTCATCTCCGGCAACGGCCAGTTCACGGTCAACATCGCGCTGGTCGAGGATGGCCGCCCGGTTGCAGGCGTCGTGTTCGCCCCGGCCCTGGATCGCATGTTCATCGGCGCGACGGGCGCGGGCGCATATGAAGTGTCGGGCCCGACCCGCACCGCGCTGAACGTGCGTCCTGCGCCCGACGCGCGCGTGGCGGTTGCAAGCCGATCGCACCGTTCGCCGGAAACGGACACGTTTCTGGCGGCCAACACCATCACCGACTGCGTGTCGGCCGGGTCATCCTTGAAATTCTGCCTCGTCGCCGCCGGCGAAGCCGACATCTATCCGCGCATGGGGCCGACCATGGAATGGGACACGGCGGCAGGGCAAGCCGTGCTGGAGGCGGCGGGCGGCGTCGTGCTCGCGCCGGACGGTTCGCCGTTCCACTACGGCAAGCGCAGCCATCGCAATGGTGATTTCATCGCGCTTGGTGACCGGCGCCAGCGGCTTGTGCTTCCGCTTGCAATTTGGGTTTGAAGCTGCATCAGGTGCATTCGGATAGGATCTGTTCCCCTCGGATTGCCCTCCCTCTTCATGGTGAGGTGCTTTTTGCCTTCTGGTTCGAGGCTCGCTTACGCTCGCACCTCTCCATGAAGGCAAAAAGCCTCGAACCACGAAGGAGGGCAATCCAAACTTGGTTTTCCTTCATTGCAAAAAAGCCGGAGCGCAAACGCCCCGGCCTCTCGGAATTCGGACAGTCTCAACCGGGCGGATCAGACGAGCGCGAGGCGCTTGCCGTCAACGAGCTTGAGCAGTTCCGGGTTGGCGCTGGCCAACTGTTCGGTCTGGGCTTTCTTGACCGACATTTTGGCCGTGGCGTCATAGCCGCACCCGCCGGCGAACGCCGGTGCGGTGAAGGCAAGCATGGCGATGGAGGCAACAATGGTCTTCATGGCACGCTCCTTTTTGGGTTGCGTTGTGAAGGTATCGCCGTTCGCGCCGCTGGCAAGCGCGGCACGATCACGATTTGGTCAATGCCGCCGCGTCATTGTTTCCGGTGCAAGTCAAGTCGTCGCGTTCAGTCCACGCGGGTCAGCGTGTAACCGGCCCGTCTCAATTCTTCGATGACTCCACTCTCGCCGGGCAAATGCAGCGCGCCGATGGCCACAAACGCGCCGCCTTGCGCCAGGTGCGGCGGCAACCGCTCCGCCATGATGCGGTTGCGGGCATTGATCATCTTTTCCTCGAACGCCGCATAGGCGGCAGCGCTCTCCGCGTCACCCTGCGCGCCAAGCGCGGCGTTCAGCACCGGCATGATGCGGGCGACTTCGCCGCGCGTATAGAGGGAGATCATTGTCTCGAACACGTCCTCCATGCGGTCGCCGATACGCATGGCTTCCACCAGCCCGCGCACATGGTCCTCGATGGGCAACGAGGCCATGGCCGAAATCTGTTCCTCGATGGTCTCCAGCCCCTCGACAGGCTTTCCTGCGGCAGCCGCGCGGCGCGCAATGTCGATGTCGAGAATGTCGGCGCCGCCGCCCTTGCGGTTGAGTTCGCAGGCGGGCATCGCAAACAGCGCGGCGAGCATCCACGGTTTCATCAACCGCACCGAGGCGAGCGGCATTCCGCGGCCGGCCAGCGCGGTTTCAACCATTGCCAGGTCTTCCGCCGGGATCAGCGTGTCGAGCGACGTGCCGTCGGTGAACATCATCAAATCAGGACGTTTCATCAGCGCGGCCTGCGCCTTCACAGGGTCGAGCACCTCGGTGGTTTCGATCACCAACCGGGTCGATTCGTTGAAGGCGGCATCGGCCGCAGGCGGCAGGGAGACGACGCGCGGGTCCGTCACATGCATCGTGCCGAAGAGCCACGAGGCAGGAAGCCCGTCCTTCTCGATCTTCCACAACAGGCCTTTGCCATTGATGGTCGCCGACGCCCTGGCTTCGATCGCGGCCAACACGGCCGGGTCGGTCAGTATCGTCGTCAGGTCGCTGCCGGCACAGGCCGGCCCGGGCCCGGCGGCGACACTGTCTGAAGCACGCGCCGGCATCATCGCCAGCGCAAGGCCAAAGAACACCAGAACCGACAGCCCCGAAATCACGCAGAGCGCGGCGGCGATCCGGTCGGCGAAACGCCCGGCCTGCCGGTCGATCAGGTCCAGTGTCTGGGGGAGCAGGAAATTGGCAATCAGCATGGCTGGTCCTCAGGCGCGCGGATGCGCGGCGCGGTAGGCGTTGAGCAGATGCGCGCCATCGACGGCGGTGTAGATCTGCGTGGTTGAAAGGCTGGCATGGCCAAGCAGTTCCTGGATGGCGCGCAAATCCGCGCCGCCCGCCAGCAAATGCGTTGCAAAGGAATGACGCAGCGCATGCGGTGTCGCGGTTTCGGGCAGGCCGAGCGCGCCGCGCATCCGCGCCATGTCGCGCTGGATCATGGCCGGATTGAGCGGCCCGCCTCTGGCCCCGCGAAACAAGGGCTGGTCGGCGGCAAGGTGGAACGGGCAAAGCGCGCGGTAGCGCGTGACCGCCGCGCGGCAGACTGGCAGCAACGGCACGATGCGTGTCTTGCCACCCTTGCCGGTGATGCGCAACGCGTCACCACCGTTGAGCATGTCTGCCGCCAGGCCCAAGGCTTCGGAAATGCGCAACCCGCAGCCGTAAAGCAGAGCATAAATCGCGGCATTGCGCGCGGCGATCCATGGTTCTTCGGCAAACCCTGCCTGCCCGCGCGCCAGCGCGGAAGCCTCCGGCACGGGCAGCGGCTTCGGCAGGGATTTCGGCTGTTTGGGGCTTTGCACGGCGATGGCCGCGGCGGCCGAGCCTTCACTGTCGCGGTCGAGGTGCCGCATGAAGGAACGGATGCCGGCAAGGCCCCGGGCCAGCGTGCGCGCGCCCGCTTCGGATTTGCGCCGCCACGCAAGGAAGGAACGGTAATCCGCCACGCGCAAAGTCTTGAGATCAGCCAGGGCGGGCGTCGCCGCCAGATGCTGGCCGAGAAACAGAAGGAATTGGCGCGTGTCGCGCTCATAGGCGTCGATTGTCCTGGCCGACAGGCCGCGCCCATGCATCAACCCGGCAAGCCACGCGGCGCGCGCTCGCGCGATGGCGGGATGAACCGGCAGGGTTTCGCTCTCGGTTGTCATGGCGGCCACTGTTGCGCGCCGCGCCTTTCAATCGCGTTACCGCAAACGCTCGGATACGATCGGGCCGTGTCGCGGCCTGCCTGTGTCCGGGCTTCCGTTTCGCGGATTGCCACATTATGCCGGAGGAATGAGTGACACGAAAAACACGATGGTTGTGATGGCGCAGATCGGCCGCGCGCAGGGGCTGAAGGGCGAAGTGCGCGCGACAAGCCACACGCGGGACCCGCTCGCGCTCGGCGATTATGGCCCGCTCAGCGACGGGCAGGGCAGGCTTTACAAGGTCAATGCGATCCGCCCCGCAAGCGGCGGGGCCAATCAGGTGGTGGTGAAATTCGCAGGCGTCAATGACCGCACCGGCGCAGAAACATTGAATGGCGTTGTATTGATGGTCCCGCGCGCGGCACTGCCCGCGCCTGACGATGAAGACGATTTCTACCACGCCGACCTGATCGGGCTTGAAGCGCGCGACATGTCGGGCACGCCGCTCGGCCGCATCACGGCTGTGCATGATTTCGGCGCAGGCGACATGCTCGACATTGCCGTGTCTGGCGGCAAGACGGTGTCCGTCCCCTTCACCAGGGCCGCCGTTCCGGAGGTGAAGGTGGCCGAGGGCTTCGTGACGGTTGATCCGGTCCTTGCAGGACTCGGGCCGGACGGTGATGACGAACGGCGAGGCGGGGCGGATGGAACCGGCTCCTGAGCAGACACCCTTTCGCGCCACCGTGCTGACGCTCTATCCCGAGATGTTTCCCGGCTCGCTTGGTTTGGCGCTGGCAGGCAAAGCGCTCGCAGCCGGCGCATGGACGCTCGACGCGATCCATATCCGCGATTTTGCCACCGACAGGCACCGTTCCGTCGACGACACCCCGGCAGGCGGCGGAGCCGGAATGGTGTTGCGTGCCGATGTGTTGGCGCGCGCCATCGACGCCGCTTCCTCTGATGGCGACACACGTCCCCGCCTGCTGATGAGCCCGCGCGGGCGGCCGTTGACACAGGCCCGCGTGCGCGACCTCGCCGCCGGTCCCGGCGCCGTCATCATTTGCGGACGCTTCGAAGGCATCGATCAGCGCGTGATCGACGCGCGTGGCTTGGAGGAAGTTTCAATCGGCGATTACATTCTGTCTGGCGGCGAGGTTGCCGCACAGGTGCTGCTTGACGCCGTGATCCGCCTGCTGCCCGGCGTCATGGGCAATGAGGTGTCCGGCACGCATGAGAGCTTCGAGGATGGCTTGCTCGAACATCCCCACTACACGCGCCCGCAAGAATGGGAGGGCCGCACCATTCCTGATGTGCTGACCTCCGGAAACCACGCGAAGATCGATGCGTGGCGGCGGGCCGAGGCCGAACGGCTGACACGGGAACGGCGGCCGGATTTGCTTGGAGCAGCCAAAGGCCATCCAAGCGGGTGCGTCTCAGTTTGAAATCCTTCATCCTGAGGACCCCATTCTTCTTGGTTTGAGGCTCGCAATTGCATAGGGCGAGCCACGGGTCTCGCCCGTCCTGAAGACGGACCCTGACCATGAAGAATGGGGTGGACTCGAAGGACGGATTTCGAACTGAGACACTGCCGCCAAGCGCGGACGGTTGATTCCCCATCGGCCTTCGTGTATCGGCCCGCATCCGCGCCGGAATACTGGGCGGGACCAGAAACCAATGAACGCGTGAAACCGCCCAACCGGGCTCGCCCGGTTCCTGAACGCGGGCTTTGAAAGCCCCTCAGGCGAGGCGCTCTGACGGTTCGACATAAAGAGATGGTGCTACCATGAAGAACATCATTGCCGAGCTCGATGCCGAGCAGATGGCGAAAATCAACGCCAAGCGCACGCTTCCGGCTTTTGGCCCGGGTGACACGCTGCGCGTGTTCGTGCGCGTTGTCGAAGGCACGCGCTCACGCCTGCAGGCCTATGAAGGCATCTGCATCGCCCGCTCCGGCGGCGGCCTGAACGAGAATTTCACCGTGCGCAAGCTTTCCTATGGCGAAGGTGTGGAACGCGTGTTCCCGGTCTATTCGCCGCAGGTCGAAGCGGTCGAGGTCGTCCGTCGCGGCAAGGTGCGCCGCGCCAAGCTCTATTATCTGCGCGGCCTCACGGGCAAAGCCGCCCGCATCGCCGAAAACACCAACATCCGCGCCCGCAAGCTGAACGAGGCCGAACGCAAGCTCGTCGCCGACCAGAAGGCCGCGCTCGCCGCCGACAAGGCTGCCGCGGCTGCCGAACTCGCCAAGGCGAAGGCCGAAGCCGACGCCGCAGCCGAGGCCGCACGCAAGGCCGAGGAAGAGGCGATCCGCAACAAGTCGGCCAACCCGCTGGGTTGATCGGCAGACTCCCGCAAATTCATTCCGGAAGGCCGTCCATCGCGGGCGGCCTTTTTCTCTTGGGCTTCGCCTCGGACAGCCCGGACCCTCTTGCACGTGCCGTTTGCCGCCTTAGAGTTGCCGCGCATGCGGGCCCGCCCAAGAGGCCAGCGCGAACCATTCACAGGAAGGCATCACCCATGACCCCCATCAAGACCTTGGCCGGAACGCTGGCGCTCGCTGCCGCCACACTCTTTGCTGCCCTGCCGGCGCAGGCATCGGACCTGCCCGATCTCGCCGGCCGCACCGTTGTCGTCGTGACCGAAAACGCCTATCCGCCGCTGCAATTCATCGACCCGAAGACCAATGAACAGATCGGCTGGGAATATGATGCGATGGCTGAACTCGCCAAGCGGCTGAACTTCACCGTCGAGTACAAGAACATCTCGTGGGACGCGATGATCCAGGCCGTGTCAGACGGCCAGTTCGACATCGGCATGACGGGCATCACCATCAAGGATGACCGCAAGGAGAAGGTCGATTTCTCCGACAGCTACATGGTCTCGGAGAGCTTCATGCTGGTGCGCGGCGATGAGACCCGCTTCAGCGACGCCAAAACATTCGCCGCTTTCGCCGACGGCCTGATCGGCGCGCAGGCCGGCACCACGCCGTTCTACACCGCCGTTTATTCCGTCCTCGACGGCAATGAGCAGAATCCGCGCATCAAGCTGTTTGAAACCTTCGGCGCATCCGTCGAAGCGTTGAAGAACGGTGATGTGGACACGGTGCTGACCGATGGCACGGCCGGCAAGGGCTATGTCGAAGCCTCCAATGGCGGCCTCAAAATGGTCGGCGAGGCGCTCGGCACCGAAGAATTCGGCTTCATCTTCCCGAAAGGCTCGGATCTTGTCGCGCCGATCAATGCAGGCATCGCCGCGCTGAAAGCGGACGGCACCATCGAGGCGCTGAACAAGAAGTGGTTCCTCGACTACAAGATGGGCGAGTGAGTATCCTCCCATATGCATTAGAAACCGGATGCCGTCCGCAAGCTGCGGGCGGCATCGTTTCGCTTCATGAGGCCTACTACTCAAAAGCCTGGGGGTTTGGAGCAGCGTTTCGTGACAAGGTTTCGCGCGAGTTGAGCGAATTTCTTTCGCGCTTCGATCCTGAACTTGATTTTCAGGCGAACGCGTTCGCTGCTACGGGGTTGGTTGGCAGCATTACCCTCGATGTGACCGGCGGCGGGCCGGACGGCGCGCATCTGCGCTGGTTCATCGTGGATGATCAAGCGCGTGGAACGGGTCTTGGCCGCAAGTTGATGGCTTCTGCGATCGCGCATTGCACCCGTGCGGCGAAAGGCAAGGCGTGGCTGACAACATTTGCGGGGCTCGATGCTGCCCGCGCGCTCTACGAAACTCATGGGTTTCGCTTGAAGCATGAAAGCGATGTCGATCAATGGTCGGGCGGTGCGCGCGAGCAATTGTTCCTGCGTGAACCACCCGTTGCGGGTGCCGCACTTTGACCCCCTCTTCCGCCAACGACAAGGACTTCCCCTGGTGGCTGGTCGCCTGCGTGCTGATCGGCCTGTGGGTGGCATGGGTGATCGCCACCAATGACATTTACACCCAGGTGCTCGACAAGCTGACAAACGGCATCGCGTTGACGATCTTCGTCACCATCGTGGCGTTTTCAGGCGCGACGCTGCTTGGTCTCGGCTTGGCCGTCATGTGCCTGTCGAAGCACATCGTGCTCAGGCAGATGGCGCGCTTCTACATCGAGGTGATCCGCGGCCTGCCCATCATGGTGCTGCTGTTCTATATCGCCTTTGCGGCGGCACCGGCGCTTGTGGCTCTCTGGAACCTGATCACGCAGCCCTTGCAGGCGGCAGGCCTGATGGAGGAAGCCCGCACGCGGGATTTCTCGCTTCTGTGGCGCGCGATCTTCGCGCTCATGATCGGCTATTCCGCCTTCATCGCGGAGGTGTTCCGCGCTGGCATCCTGTCGGTCGACAAGGGCCAGGTGGAGGCCGGCAAGGCGCTCGGCCTCGGCGGCTGGCAGCGCTTCCGGCTGATCGTCTTCCCGCAGGCGATCCGCACCATCCTGCCGCCCCTGGGCAATGATTTCGTGGCGATGGTGAAGGACTCATCGCTTGTTTCCGTGCTCGGCGTCTCTGACATCACACAGCTGGCCAAGGTCTATGCGGCCGGCAATTTCCGCTATTTTGAAACCTACTCGATTGCGGCTTACGTCTATCTCATCCTGACGATCGGACTGTCGCTGGCGCTTCGAGCCTTGGAGCGCCGATTGCGGCAAAGCGGGACAAGGCACTGAACGGCCACCAAAGTGTCAATCGAAAATTCCATTGATCCATGTCAATCTAGCGTGACACATCCGCGCTAGGCTTTCCGCATTCTCTGGCGGGAGGCTGAAGCCGTGACGATTGCCCAAACCGAACTCACCGGTGTTCCCGTACGGCCTGTCAAGGTCGTGCTCATTCACCCGAATTACCACTCCGGCGGGGCGGAGATCGCCGGAAACTGGCCGCCCGCATGGGTTGCCTATCTGGCCGGGCATCTCAAGCGCCACGGCATCACGGATATCACCTTCTTCGATGCGATGACAGATCATCTCAGCGAGGAAGAGGTTTCGGCAAGGCTCGCAGAGCTGCAGCCGGATGTCGTCGGCGTGACCGCCATTACGCCGTCGATATACGCCGCCGAGCGCGTGCTCGAACTTGCCAAGGCCGCGTGCCCGCAGGCCGTGCGCGTGCTCGGCGGCATCCACGCCACTTTCATGTATCGCCAGGTGCTGTCGGAGGCGCCGCAGGTCGATGTGATCGTGCGCGGCGAAGGCGAGGAAATTTTCACCGATCTGGTGACCGCCGTCGCCGAGAAGCGCTGGCCGCAGGACCGCGCCAAGATCAAGGGGCTCGCCTGGCGCGAGGGCACCGAGATCAAGGCGTCGGCGGCGGCGCCGACAGTCAAGGATCTCGATTCGATCAACCCGGATTGGTCGCTGATCGACTGGAAGAACTACATCTACATTCCCCTTGGCGTGCGTGTCGCCATCCCCAACATGGCGCGCGGCTGCCCGTTCACCTGTTCGTTCTGCTCGCAGTGGAAATTCTGGCGCGACTACCGCGTGCGCGATCCCAAGAAGGTCGTCGATGAGATCGAGAAGCTGGTCAATGAAAACGGTGTCGGCTTTTTCATCCTTGCCGACGAGGAACCGACCATCAACCGCAAGAAGTTCATCGCATTCTGCGAGGAGCTGATCGCCCGCGGCCTGCCCGACAAGGTGAAATGGGGCATCAACACCCGCGTCACCGACATCATGCGCGACAAGGAATTGCTGCCGCTCTACCGCAAGGCGGGGCTGGTGCATGTGTCGCTCGGCACCGAAGCCGCAGCCCAGTTGAAGCTTGACCAGTTCAACAAGGAGACCAAGGTCGCCGACAACAAGGAGGCGATCCGCCTGCTGCGCGAGGCCGACATTTTCACCGAGGCGCAGTTCATCGTCGGCCTCGACAATGAGACACCGGAGACGCTGGAAGAAACCTACCGCATGGCGTGGGACTGGCAGCCAGACCTCGCCAACTGGTCCATGTACACGCCGTGGCCGTTCACCCCGCTCTATCAGGAACTGGCTGACAAGGTGGAGGTGTTCGATTTCTCCAAATACAATTTCGTCACGCCGATCATGAAGCCGGCCGCGATGGACCGCGCCGAACTGCTCGACCGGACGATGAACAATTATCGCCGCTTCTACATGCGCAAGGCGCTGTTCCATTATCCGTGGCGCGGCACCGGCTTCCGGCGGCGCTATCTGCTCGGCTGCCTCAAGGCCTTCCTCAAGGCTGGCTTCGCGCGTACCTTCTATGACCTCGGCAAGGTCAATTATTGGGGTCCGCAATCGAAAAAGGGCGTCGATTTCCACTTCGACCAGTCGAAATCGATTGCGCCGGCGCAGGCTGCCGAATGGGAGGCCGCAGCCGACCGCGCCAAGCGCATGAAAGCCGCGCGCGAGAAATCCGCCGTGCTGGCCGCTGCAGCCGAAGGGTTGGAGCCGCGCCTGTCGGAGGAAACGCAATTGGCGATGGAGAACCGCACGCCGCCCTCGGCCTGTGGCGGCGGCGTCGGCCAGATCGCCGACCTTGTGGGTGAGCTCCCGGCCCATCTGCTCACTCCGTTGAGAACAGAACGGCCGCTACAGGCCGAAGGCGGCTGTGGGTGTGGCAACGAAGGGCACGGTCATGATCAGCAGCATCACGATCACGGGAATGGTCATGGGCATGCGGACACGGACCACGCTTGCGGCTGCGGCGGCAACGGTTCATGCGGCGGGAACGGCAAGGGTGCAAAGCCTGTCCACGCGGGCGCTCCGCTGATCACGTCCGGGGGCAAAGTGGTCGAAGCGGCCAAGGGATGAGCGCGGCCATGCGCGCAAGCCTCAGCCTTGACGGGGCGGCACCGGACCACACCGCCATCCATCGTGTCGGGCCGAATGCCATCATCCAGACCCGTGCTGCGCTGGACGCTCTGTGCGGGATTGGGGCGCGCTGTCTCATCTTCAATGCGGCGGGCTTGCAAGCCTGGCAGGCCGACGATCCGGCGGACATGGTTCCGGCCGACATCATCAACCAACTCAATAGCGAAATCGGGCGCGGCCTGCCCATGGCGCAGGCGCAAGCCGTCATGCGCGAGGCGGGCCGCCGGACAGGTGATTACATCCTAGCCAACCGAATCCCTGCGGCGGCGCAAGCCGTCCTGACACGTCTGCCGCGGAGAATTGCGCTGAGATTGCTGCTCAAGGCCGTCACCCGCAACGCTTGGACATTCGCCGGTTCCGCGCGCGTGACGTCCGGGATGAAAGGCAATGCCGGCTGGATCGCCATTGAAGGCAACCCGATCTGTCTTGGCCGTTCCGGCTTCGACCATTGTCACTGGCATGAAGCCGTGTTCATGCGGCTGTTTGAAGCACTCGTCTCGCCGCATGTCATGGTGCGTGAGACCGCATGCATGGGCAGCGGTGCGCCGGCATGCCGGTTTGAAATCAGCCTGCCGCGCTGAACCCCAGACGCTCGCGAATCGCGTCGGGGGTGACACCTTGCGCGCGCAGGTCACGCAAGCTTGGCGAATTGCGGCTTTTGGCCAGTTTCTCGCCCGCATCATCCAACACCAGGTCGTGATGGTGATAGCGCGGCGCGGAAAGGCCGAGCACCGCCTGCAACAGGCGGTGGATTGCCGTCTGGTGAAAGAGGTCGCGCCCGCGCACCACGTCCGTCACGCCTTGTGCGGCATCATCCGTCACCACCGCGAGATGATAGGCGAACGATCCGTCGCGGCTTTTCAGCACCGGGTCACCCCATGCGCGCGGGTTCGCCGCCTGCACGTCATTCTTCTCGATCCAGGAGAGCGGGCCAGTCAGCGCCACAGCCTTGCCCATGTCGAGCCGCAGCGCATGCGGCGCACCGGAAGCGATCAATTCGGCCTGCGCACCGGTTGCCATGTCGCGCTCTTCGCCCGGCACATGCGGCGCGCCATCCGGGTCGTGCGGCCAATCGGGATTGGCAACGGCATGGGCCTGAACGTCCCTGCGGCTGATCACCGACGCATAGACCAGTCCGAGGTCGCACAGCGTGTCAAGCGCGGCCTGATGGTCGGCCGCATGGTCACTCTGGCGACGGATGGCACCGTCGAACCGGATGCCCAGCCAATCGAGATCGTCGATGATCGCCGCCGCAAATTCCGGCCGTGACCGTTGCCTGTCCACATCCTCGATCCTGAGCAGCAGCCGCCCGCCTGCCTCGCGCGCCAACGCCTCGTTCAGAAACGCGCTATAGGCGTGGCCGAGGTGCAGATAACCGTTGGGTGACGGCGCAAATCTGAAAACGTGTTGTGGAACATCGGCCATGATGGTTCTTTGGCGCTGTTCCGCGCCATGTGCAAACCGTCCGCCCCGATGCATTCAACTCCGCTCCGCTCCACCGATGCGCTTGACGCGGCGCTGACGGCCCTGACCGATCTTGACCCGGCGCTTGCCCCG
Source organism: Rhizobiaceae bacterium (assembly GCA_025458045.1). GTDB lineage: Bacteria > Pseudomonadota > Alphaproteobacteria > Rhizobiales > Rhizobiaceae > JALOTE01. The sequence continues at coordinate 10,538 of JALOTE010000002.1, read as the reverse complement.
CTGGCCGCCCGCGCCCGGCCGCTGCCGCTTCGCCGCGCCGAGCCGGGCTTTGCGGCGCTCGCCCGCATCATCATCGCGCAACAGGTGTCGGCCCGGGTGGCCGATGTGCTGGACGAGCGGTTGAACGGCCTCATTCCCGGCCTGTCGCCGGAACGGTTTCTGGATGCCGGGGGTGATGTCTGGCGGCAGGCGGGCCTGTCGCGCCCCAAACAGCGCGCGTTAGCAGCCAGCGCCACAGCCGTTATCGAGGGCAGGCTTGATCTCGACGCTGTCGCCAGCCAGCCGGCCGCCGAGGCCATTGCCGCGATGACGCAGGTGAAAGGCATTGGCCCGTGGACGGCCGAGGTCTATCTCCTGTTTGCCTGCGGTCACCCGGATGTGTTTCCGGCGCGCGATCTGGCCTTGCAGGTGGCGGTTCAGGACCATTTCGGATGGGACACGCGCCCGGACGAAAAGCGCGTGATCGAGACGGCGCGGCGCTGGGCCCCGCTGCGCGCGGTGGCCGCACGGCTGATGTGGGCGGTTTACGGGCTGGACAGGGGCCTGCCGCCACCCGTGTCATGACGCGCCTTTCCGGCGGTGTGCAAACCGGGGCGCCGCGCGCCTTCGCCGCGCTTCACATTGCTGTCATGGCGTGCATAGTATGCCCGTGTCCGATTCCAGAGCTGTCTTGGAGGACTGCACAGGTGACTTTGGCTGTATCGCCGGACAGCCTGCCGGCACTGGTTCTCAACGCCGATTTCCGGCCGCTGAGCTATTTCCCCCTGTCAGTCTGGTCTTGGCAGGACGCCATCAAGGCGGTGTTCCTTGATCGCGTGAACATCGTTGCGGAATACGAGCACGAGGTGTCGTCGCCGTCATTTGCGATGAGGCTTCCGAGCGTCGTGTCGCTGAAGCACTACATCCAGCCGGCCAAGCACCCGGCATTCACACGCTTCAACGTGTTCCTGCGCGACAAATTCGAGTGCCAGTATTGCGGCACGAAGGATGACCTGACGTTTGACCATCTGATCCCGCGGCGTCTTGGCGGCGCAACCACGTGGCAGAACGTCGTCGCGGCGTGCTCGCCCTGCAATCTTCGCAAGGGCGGCCATCTTCCGCATCAGGCCAAGATGTTCCCGCGCCAGAAGCCATACCAGCCAAGCGTGCATGACTTGCAGGCCAATGGGCGGCTGTTCCCGCCGAACCATTTGCACGAAAGCTGGATGGACTATCTCTATTGGGATACCGAACTGGAGCCGTGAGAGGCATCTTGCCCCGATTGTTCATTGGTGGTGAACAGTCAGCCGCTGGCCCGTGTCGAACGGAATCTTAAACCTCAGGCGCTAGGGATGGGCGGACAACCGCCCTTCCGGATTTGACGCGCCGTGCCGCAAAGCGCCGCCAACACGCACCATTCTGACGCAGCCGGTGTTTCAAGGGCCGCAGCCCTTGCAGGACGCGTCCGGCGTATCGTGACGGGCAAGGACAGCGCGGCGGCAGCGCAGCGCATCGCGCTTTCGGCCTTTGTCGTGCGCGTTGTCTCCGCGGCCATCGCGCTGATCAGCCAGGTGATTCTCGCCCGCATGATGGGCACGTTTGAATATGGGATATTCGTGCTGGTCTGGACGGCGATGGTGATCGCCGGCAACATTTCCTGCTTCGGCTTCCAGGTTTCGGTCATCCGTTTCCTGCCGCAATACCGTGAGCATGGCGATCTTGAACGCCTGCGCGGCATGATTTCGGCCTCGCGCTGGCTGGTGTTCCTTGCATCGAGCATGCTGGCGCTGATCGGTGTCGGAATTGTCGAAGTGAGCCAAAGCCGGATCGAAGCCTATTACGTCGCGCCGTTCCTGTTCGGCCTCGTGCTTTTGCCAATGATCGCCCTTGGCGATTACATCACCGGCCTGTCGCGTGCGCAGGGCTGGGCGATGCTGTCGCTGCTGCCGATCTACATCATCCGCCCGCTGTTGATCCTCGCCTTTGTCCTGGGCGCGATCGCGATGGGGGCCGAGGCAAGCGCGGAAAACGCGCTCATCGCCTCCATCGCCGCAACCTATGTCTCGACCATCGGCGCGCTGCTCGCGCTCCAGGCCAAGACGCCTGCCGACATCCGATCCGGCCCCAAGACCTATGAGTTGAGGCACTGGATCGCAGTCTCGCTGCCGATCTTTCTGGTCGAAGGCTTCTATTTCACCATGACAAACGCCGACGTCCTGATGATCGGTGTCTGGCTGCCGCCCGACCAGGTCGCGATTTATTTCGCAGCCGTCAAGATTTTGGCGCTTGTGCACTTCGTCAATTTCGCAGTGCGCGCCGGCGCGGGCCAGCGCTTCGCCGCGCTCGTCCATGCCGGGAACAAGGCGGAACTGGCCGCCTTCGCCCGCCAGACGGTACATTGGATGTTCTGGCCGTCCGTGTTCATGGCAGCTATCATGATCGGCACGGGCGATCTGCTGTTGCGCCTGTTTGGCGGCGAATATGCGAGCGGCCACCAATTGATGATCGTGCTGACGCTGGGCATCGTCGCGCGTGCTGCCGCAGGCCCGTGTGAGAGCGTGCTCACAATGTCGGGCCATGAGAAGGTGTGCGCGCTCGCGTATGGAGTCGCTCTCGGCGCGAACATGACCCTGAATTTCGCGTTGATCCCGCATTACGGGCTGATGGGCGCGGCAATCGCCACGGCCGGAGCGATGGTGCTGGAAGCGGTGATGCTGTCCTGGCTGGTCTGGCGGCGCATGGGCTTTGTCATGTTCATCGCCGCGCGGCCGTCCGTCACTCCGGCCAAGGGGTGACGCTGTGGCCGCGCAGCCGCTTTTCGAGGAGACGAGTTTCAGCGCCGCCGGGCCGATGATCTCGGGCCTGGCCGGGTTCACGCCGCGCGATCCCCACGCACCCCTGGTCAGGGAGGCCAAGGCCGTCAGCGGCGCGCAACGTCGCCTGTCGGTTTATTCCGGCCACGCCGCCTTCACCTTGGCCGCCGAACTGGAGCATCTGAGCCTGCGGGCGATCGAGCCCAATGTCTATTTCAACCCGCGCTTCCTTGCGCCCGCCATCCCTCGGCTGGATGACCGGGAAGTGCGCCTTGCCGTGCTGCGGGACGAGGACGGGGCGCGCTCGCGCCTGCGCCTGCTGATGCCTTACACCATCGAGCGGCTGATCGCGGGCGGCGTCGGCCCGTCGGTCATCCGTTCATGGGCAACGGTGTTCGGCCCGAACGGCACGCCGCTGATCGACGGGGACGACCCGGCGGCGGTCGCCGATGAATTTCTGGACATGCTGGCCAGGCCGCATCTTGGCCTGCCAAGCGTGCTCGTCATCCCGCAGATCTATCGCGACGGCGCCGCGGCCCGCGTCCTGCGCGCGGCCGCCCTGCTCCGCGACTATCCCGTCCATGCCACTGCGCCCGTCACGCGGGCGATGCTGGAAACCGATCTGGACGCCGACGCCTATCTGGGCACGGTGTTCACCGGCCATCACCGGCGCGGTTATGCGCGGCAATTGCGCCGCCTTGCCGGAAAGGGTGCTGTCGAGTTCACGTTGACGCGCGACGCGGACGGCATTTTCAGGCGCATGGAGGAGTTCCTGTCGCTGGAAGCGCGCGGCTGGAAAGGCCGCAAACGCACCGCCATGATCTCGGACCGGATGCAGGCGGCGTTCGCCCGCGAAACCGTCAACGGCATGGCCGCCCGCGACCGTGTGCGCATCATGACGCTGGACCTCGATGGCCGCGCCATCGCGTCGCTGATCATCCTCATCGAAAACGGCGTCGGCTACACATGGAAGATCGCCTTTGACGAAACACATGCGGCCGCCTCGCCCGGCATGCAATTGATGATCGAGGCGACGAAATTCCTGATCGATGATCCGAACATCGAGCGCGCCGACAGTTGCGCCGTGCCGGACCATTCGATGATGGACCGCATCTGGAGCGCGCGCGCGCCGGTGGAAACGCTGGTGATCGGCCTCGGCCCCGACCGTGACCGGCAGGCGCGTGCGGCGCTGGCGCAGTTGCAGATCCGTCAGCAGACGCGCAGCGCCGCACGATCCCTGCGCGACAAGGTGCGCGGCTGGTTGAACGGCTGAGCCTCAAGCGCTTTCACGCAAGGCCCTGCGGATCACCTTGCCTGATGTCGTCATCGGCAACTCGCTGATGAAGCTGACAGCGCGCGGATATTCATGCGCCGACAGGCGCTCGCGCACGAAGGTCTGGATGTCGGCCTTCAACGCATCGCTCGGACGGGCGTCGGGCTTCAGGACGATGAATGCCTTGACGATTTCCGTGCGCAACGCATCCGGCACGCCGACCACGGCGGCAAGCGCCACGGCCGGATGGCGGATGAGGCAATCCTCGACCTCGCTCGGACCGATGCGGTAGCCGGCTGATGTGATGACATCGTCATTGCGGCCGATGAAGCGGATGTAGCCGTCGCCGTCCATCACGCCCTCATCGCCCGTCATCATCCAGCCGCCGGTGAACTTGCGCGCGGTCGCTTCCGGATCGTTGAAATAGCCGAGGAACATCACCGGGTCCGGGCGCCGCACGGCAATCTCGCCGCGCTCGCCTGCTTCGCACAGCGTTCCATCGGCACGGATCACCGCAACATCATGACCGGGCAAGGACTTGCCGATCCAGCCCGGCTTCGACACGCCGAGCGCCGCCATCGAGCCGATCACGGCGTTGCACTCGGTCTGGCCGTAGAACTCGTTGATCGTCAGGCCGAAGGCGGAACGACCCCATTCCAGCGTTTCGGCCCCCAGCGCTTCGCCCGCCGAGCCTATGCTGCGCAGCGTTTGCGGGAAACGGCCCGCCATGTGCCCCGCCTGCCGAAGCATGCGCAACGCGGTTGGCGGAATGAACGCATTGCGCACCTTGGCCTTGGCGCACAGCGCCATCGCGCGCTCCGGATCGAAACGCTCGAACGGCCCGGCCACCACCGGAACACCCAGAATCAGGCTTGGCAGCAACGCGTTCAAGAGCCCGCCCGCCCACGCCCAATCCGCCGGCGTCCACATCATGTCGCGAGGTTGCGGCATGAACTCATGATGCGTTTGCAGGCCGGGAAGATGGCCCGGCACGACGCGGTGCCCGTGCAGCGCCGCCTTTGGCGCGCCCGTGGTGCCGGAGGTGAAAATCATCAACGCCGGATCGTCGGCGAGTGTTGGTTCAGCGCGGAACTCACCGCGAAAGGCGGCGATCATCGCCCCCATATGCAGCGCTTCACCGTCGGGCGCATCCGTGCGGATGACGGTCTCCAGTGCCGCGGGGCGGGTGATCTGCGCCAGCCGCTCCGCGCCATGGGCGCTGGTGATGACGGCCCTTGCGCCGGAAAACGCAAGACGGAACGCGAGCGCCTCCGGACCGAACAAGGCGGCCAGCGGAACGGCGACCGCACCGATCTTGTATGTGGCAAGATGCGCCACCAGCGTGTCGAGACCTTGAGGCAGCAGGATCGCGACACGGTCGCCGCGCCCGATGCCATGGGCGCGCAGCGCGCCGCCAAACGCATCCGACAGCCGCGCCAACTCACCGTAAGTCGTGACCGTCGCGCGGTGATTGCCATCGAAAGCGATCAATGCCGGGCGGGAGGCTTCGCGTGCGGCCCAGACATCGCTGCAAGCCAGGCCGATGTTGAAATGTATCGGCACCTTCCAGCGGAACCCGGCACGCAGGCGCTCATAGGTCAGGCCGGGTTCGGAGGTTGAGGGCGCAAGCAGCATACCGCCCCTTAGCCTGCGCCAAGCGCCGCCGACAAGCACGCCGCAAGTCCTATCCAGGCAAGTCCTATCCGGGCAAATCCTGTTGGGAGAAGTCCTGTTGGGGGAAGTCCAGTGGGCGGAGGCCGGACGTCACAGGCGCGCCAGCGCCGCGGTGTGCGGCGGTGGCGCGACAAGCGTGCGAAGGATCGCAAGGCAGAGCTTGCCATACTCGATGGCCAAAACGCGCAGGGTGCCGGGCTTCGACAGCCAGCGCAGCGCATCCGGCTCCGATGCCGCAAGCGGATAGGCCACGATGCGGGCAGAACCGGCCAGCCGCTGCAACTCACGCTGCGCGCGCGGCATATGGTAGTTCGATGTCACCAGAATGGCTGACGCATAGCCATTGTCGCGCAGCCAACGGGCGGATTGCTCGGCATTGCCGATCGTGTCGAGCGCCTTGTGGTCGAGGTCGACGCAACAGGCGAGCATGGCATCATCAATCCCTGAGCCCTGTGCCAGATCGGCCTTGCGGGTGGACAGGTTGACGCCGCTGACAAGCAGCTTCTCGCCCGCGCCCTCCGCCAGGAGGCGGAAAGCAGGTTTAAGCCTGTCCTGCCCGCCGGTCAGCACAATGATCGCATCGGCGCGGGGCATCTCTCGCGGCGGTGCAAGGTTCATCACATGGCCGGTGAACAGCGCAAAACCGGCAACGACAAACAGCAGCGATGCGACAACCAGCCGCCGCAGGACAGCGCTCGCCAGGCGGCTCGCGCCGCGGCGTCGGGTCACAGATCGGGGCTGTGCGGTGGCGACCATGATGCGGAGACAAGAATCACGTGAATGCGGCAGCAAATCGACCCGAGACGGCGCGCCTTGTCCATCGCCCTATTGAAGGACGCAGACATTCAATGGCCGCGCAAAGTTCAAAGCTGCCCCTCATGCAGGTCTTCCAGATAGGCGACAACGGTCAATTGCGAGGTCAGCGCCGTGAGCGCCGCAACGGCGAGCACCACCACAGCGCTCAGGGCATAGCCTGTCGGCCCCAGCGCGAATTGGCCAAACAGCGCCGCCGCCTGATCGGCTTCGGGAGCCGCCATGTTCACGCGGCCCCAGACATGCAACGCAAGGAACATCAAAACGGCGAGCGCACCGCCGGCAAAACCGCCCCACAGGCCGATCATGAAAAAACGGTTGCGGAACAGCCGCGCGATGTAGCGCGATTCCGCACCGATGAAGTGCAGGACCTCGATGACATGGCTCGCGCCCGCCATCGCCCCGCGCGTGGCGAACACGACCGTCAGCACGGTTGCCGCCAGCATGAGCGCAAAAATGGCGAGCCCGAAAAACGCGGTCGTCCGCGCCATGGCGATGAGCCGGTCCACCCATGTGCGGTGGCTGTCGAAGGACGCGTTCGGTACCTCGCGCAGCACGGCTGCGCCGAGCGCCTCGAAATCCGGCGGCTGTGCCGTGTCAATCGTGACAACCACCAGACGCGGCACCGGCAGTGTGTCGATGTCGAGCCCGCTGCCGAGCCAGGGCTCCAGCAGGCGCGCGGTCGCCGCGCGGTCTATGATGCGGGCATTGGTGACGCCCGGAAAGGTTTCAGCCAGCGCGCGCGCCTGCTCGAGGGCGGCCTCCATGTCAAGCGCCTCGGCGGGCCGGATCTGGATCGTCGCCTCGCGCGAAATCTGTGTCTGCCAAGTCCGCGCCGTCTGGTTGACCAGCAGCACGGCGCCCGCGGTCAGGCAGGCGAGGAAGGTCATGATGGCGACAACCAGCGTCAGCGCGCGCATCGACACCGACGATGCCGGCAAGACCGGGTTGGCCGCTTGCGGGTTGGCAGGCCGCAGCGCCTGACGCTTGGCCTTCTCGCGTTCCGCGCCGAGGCGTCGCAGCAATTGCTCAGTCATAGATTTCCACCCGCTGATCATGGATCACCATGCGGCGTGCGTCCACCTGCTCCATCAGGCCGAGATCATGCGTGGCGATCACCACGGCGGTTCCGAGCTTGTTCAACTCGATGAACAGCTTCAGCAGCCGCCGCGCCAGAGGCGGATCGACATTGCCTGTCGGCTCGTCGGCCAGCAGCAGCTCGGGCTGTTCGATCAGCGCACGCGCGATTGAGGCGCGTTGCTTCTCGCCGCCCGAAAGCACCGGCGGATAGACATGCATCCTGTCTCCGAGACCGACCCATTCGAGCAGGTCGCGCACATCCTTCGTGTAGCTCGCCGCATCGCGCCCGCGCACGCGCAATGGAAGCGCCACGTTCTCAAAGGTTGTCAGATGGTCAAGCAGCCGGAAGTCCTGGAACACCACGCCGATCTTGCGGCGGATCATCGGCAGTTCGGCCCGCGTGATCGCGGTGCGTTCGCGCCCGAACAGGCTGATGACACCGCGCGTCGGCTTGAGCGACATGAAAAGCAGGCGCAGCAATGTGGTTTTGCCCGCGCCGGAGGGACCGGTCAGGAACTGGAAGGACTTGGCCGGCAGGTGAAACGACACATCGCTCAAGACTTCCGGGCCGAGGCCGTATCGCAATCCGACATTTTCAAACCGGATCATGGGACGGCGGGCTCCTGAAAGCGGCGGCAACGAGACAAATCCGCTGCGCGTCCTGTGCCGGGCATCCTTGGCCAATTCATGGTTAACGCGATCTTAAGCGCGGGTGTTTATCGCGTCCTCAAGACGCCACAGGAGGCCTCACAAATGCCAGGCAAGGATGCGGCAACGGCTGCCAAGCCCCGCCATTTCGGCCGCAAGGCACATTCGCCGGACCAGCCACGCCAGCCTGGCGCGGCGGTGCGCTTGCGCCGCGAACCCGTGATGCAGGACGTGTTTGACGCCGAGTTCGAGACGATACCGGCCGGTGCACCTGCCGCCTGCAGGGACAAGGATCGCAGCGGACGCACTGAGTTTTTCGGGAAACCCGCATCCGACGCCAAGGCCGGCATGGCCTTGTTTGGCGACCCTGCCGCATTGACGGCACAGGAGCGCGAGAACCGCCCCGCCTTCTACGGGCTTTCGGCAGCCTTGGTCGCGCTGTCGTTCTGGGTGTCGGGCGGGCATGCGTTTCTTGAGCGTGCATCGCACGGTCCCGCGCCTTCATCCGTGCTTTTGACAAGCGAAGAGTGGCAGGTCCTGCCGGGCCAGGGGCTATCGGTCAGCGCCGTGCTGCTGAACACAGGCGCGACGCCGGCGAATGCCGCGCCGGTGGCAATCCGTGTCGCGTTGGCCGATGGCCGCCGCATGGATTTCCGGATCGGCACGGCCGGCCAGCGGATCCCGGCCGGCGGCGCATTGCCTGTCTCGGCCCGTCTGGACCTGACAGCGACGGCATCTGTTGCCCCCGCCGCAGGACTCGCGCTTGACAAGGCACCCATGGCCATCGACACGGTCGAGATCACGCTTGCCCCAGATTGAGGCCATCTTCCATGCCGGTCATCCGCAACAAGTCGATCGACGTCCTGTTTTCGGCGTCCACCATTGCACGCCGCAATCTGGAACTCGCCAAGGACATCGCTGCGCGCGCGCATGATGATCTGCTGGTGATCGCAGTGTTGAAAGGCTCGTTCATCTTCGCCGCCGACCTTGTGCGCGCGATGCACGATGTCGGCCTCGCGCCCGAAGTCGAGTTCATGATGATCTCAAGCTACGGCAAAGGCACGACCAGCGGCGAACTGCGCCTGACGCGCGACATCGACAGCGACGTGGCCGGCCGCGACGTGATCCTGATCGACGACATTCTGGAAAGCGGCAAGACACTGGCCTTCGCGCGGGACCTGCTGATGGGACGCGGCGCAAAGAGCGTGTCCTTCGCCGTGCTGCTTGACAAATCCGAAGGGCGCAACGCGCCGATCAGCGCCGATTTCACCGGTTTCGACTGTCCCGACCATTTTGTCGTCGGTTACGGCATGGACGCCGCCTATGCCTTCCGCGAACTGCCGTTTGTCGGCGTGGTCACCGGCGACGCCTGACCGATCAATCCGGAACCGTCTGGAAACGCGTGGCGCGCACCGTGATGCGGCCATTGCGCGTCTCCACGCTCGCTTTCACCGGCGCGTAGTAGCTGGAGCCCGGAAAAGCGGCAAAAGTGATCTTGGCGCGTTCGCCTTCGGCCATGAAGCGGATCGACCGCGACCCGGCGCGGTGGCCGGAGATCGGCACATAGCGCACGGCGCAGCGCACGCCTTCGCCGTCGAATCCCTTGGTCTTGAACGGTTCGGCCCCGTCGGGCCGCAGCACGAGATCGCTGCGGGTGACGCCGTCAAACACGCGGATGGTGCGGTTGCACACCTCGGCCGGACTTTCCGCACGGATCACGCTGGCCAGAAACGGATCGATGACGCGCTTCAGATGCGCCTCCTCCACCGGCACCGCATTGGGGTTCGGCTTGCGCTTGGGCGTGATGGTGACACCTGCCACATCGCCCCCCTTGAAGCGCACGGTGGTTTCGCGCTGCGCATCTCCGTAGCGGATGTTCAGCTGGTAGGACTGCGTTTGCAGGCCCTTGTCGGTCACACGCGCGACAATGGTGCTGCTGGCCTTGGTGGAGGCGAACACCGACACCAGCCCGGCGCTGGCGAGATTGCCGTTCAGCGTCAGCCGGTCGCCCTCCACCGTGGTGGTGAAACTGGACTTGGCCACCGGGAGCCCGGCGAAGCTGATCGCATAATCGGTTGCGAATTGCTGGGATGCCGCTGCGCCTTGCAGGCCGCAAAGCACACCTGCCGCCACCGCCAGAGGCGGCATCCATATCGACACGCCCTGAACCGCCATGCCCGGACTCCTGTTTCACCACCCGCACTTACACCGGAGCCTGTGGCAAAACAAAGTCACTTTGCGGCGATGCGGCCATCATG
>JALOTE010000042.1 GCA_025458045.1 Rhizobiaceae bacterium | reverse complement strand
GTTCGGCATCGACCCCGCCCAAGGCGAGGATGCGCGCGCCACCGGGCCGATTTCGGCCTTGTGGTATCTTGTCTTCATCCTGCCAATGTTCCTGTTCACGCCCGATGCGGGCGGGCCGCGCCATGGCTTGGGCGAAGCAGTGCGCGAAGGGCTGGCCGAACTCAAATCGACGATCCGTGAAGCGCGCCAGCGCGCCGGCCTGCTGCGCTTCCTCGTTGCCCGCATGGTCTATCAGGATGGCGTCAATGCACTGCTGGCTCTCGGCGGCGGCTTTGCGGCTGCGATGTTCGGATGGTCGATCACCGAGATCGGGATTTATGGGATCATCCTCAATGTCGTGGCGATTTTCGGCTGCCTTTACGCTTCGCGCGCCGGTGGCGATTTTCGGCTGCCTTTACGCTTCGCGCGCCGACACGCGGCTCGGCTCCAAGCGGGTCGTTTCGGCCTGCATCATCCTTCTGCTGATCGCCACCGTCGGCATCGTCTCGACGGGGCCGGGCTACACCGCCTTTGGCGCGTTGCAGCTTGGCAGCGCCGATTCGGGCGGGCTGTTCGGCACGGCGGCGGAGAAGGCCTACATCCTCTACGGCCTGCTGATCGGCATCGCGTTCGGGCCGGTGCAAGCCTCGTCACGCGCCTACATGGCGCGCTCCGTCAGCGAGGAGGAGGCCGGGCGCTACTTCGGGCTTTACGCCCTGTCGGGCCGGGCCACCTCATTCCTTGCGCCGTTCCTTGTCGCGACCGTAACCGCGTTCACCGATTCGGCACGCGCCGGCATGGCGGTGATCATCCTGTTCTTCGTGGTCGGCTGGCTCATCCTGCGCGGCACGCCCTATCCGGCGAAGTGAAGCGGGGCGAGAATTTGTCGCCCTGCCCCTCAATGCCGGAAATGCCGCATGCCGGTGAACACCATCGCCACGCCGCGCTCGTCTGCGGCGGCGATCACCTCAACGTCACGAACCGAGCCGCCGGGCTGGATGACGGCGGTCGCACCCGCCTCGATGGCGGTGATGAGACCGTCGGCGAAGGGGAAGAACGCGTCCGACGCGACCACGCAGCCTTTCAGTTTCGGCTCGGCCCAGCCATTCGCCGCCGCGGCATCCTTCGCCTTGATCACGGCGATGCGGGCCGAATCGACGCGGCTCATCTGTCCGGCGCCGATGCCAACCGTCGCGCCGTCGCGCGCATAGACGATGGCGTTGGATTTGACGTGCTTGGCCACGCGGAAGGCAAAGCGCAAATCGGCGAGTTCGCGTTCCGTCGGCGCGCGCCGCGTCACCACCTTCAGGTCCAGATCGTCGACCACGCCATTGTCGCGGGATTGAACCAGCAACCCGCCCGCCACGCTTTTGGCCAGGATCCCCGCCGCGCGCGGGTCAGGGAGACCGCCCGTCACCAGAAGGCGAAGGTTCTTCTTTCCCGCAATCAGCGCCGCCGCCTCGTCCGTGACGTTGGGTGCGATGATCACCTCGGTGAACGTCTTGATGATTTCGGCCGCGGCCTCGGCATCAAGCAAACCGTTGACCGCGACGATGCCGCCAAAGGCCGAAACCGGATCGCAGGCGAGCGCCTCCCGATAGGCTTGCGCCAGCGAAGCGCCGGTGGCGACCCCGCAAGGGTTGGCGTGCTTGATGATGGCGCAGGCTGGTGTCGCGGCCGGAAACTCGGCTGCCAGTTCAAACGCCGCATCCGTATCGTTGATGTTGTTGTAGGACAGCGCCTTGCCCTGAAGCTGGCGCGCGGTGGCGACACCGGGCCGTTGCTCGCCCGTCAGATAGAGCGCGGCCTGCTGATGCGGGTTCTCGCCATAGCGCAGTTCTTCTGCCAGTTTCCCCGCAAACGCCCGGTGGCGCGGCGCGGCTTCGGCCAGTGTTTCGGCAAACCAGCCGGACACGGCGGCATCATAGGCGGCGGTGCGGGCGAATGCCTTGGACGCCAGCGCGCGGCGGAAGGCGAGCGTGGTTGCGCCGCCCTGCGCATCCAGCTCGGCCAATGCAGCAGCATAATCCGCCGGGTCGGTGAGGATCGTCACATAGGCATGGTTTTTCGCTGACGCGCGCACCATGGCCGGTCCGCCAATGTCGATGTTCTCGATGATGGCGGCAGGGTCCGCACCGGAAGCGCGCACCTGTTCAAACGGGTAGAGCGTCACCACCACGATGTCGATGGGCGCGATGCCATGCTCGGCCATGGCGCGGGCGTGGTCCGGATGGTCTCGAACGGCGAGAATCCCACCATGCACGCCCGGATGCAGCGTCTTGACCCGCCCATCCATGATTTCCGGAAAGCCTGTCAGTTCCGTCACATCGCGGATCGGCAGGCCTTCCGCCGCAAGCATCGCCTTGGTGCCGCCGGTCGAGACAAGCTCGATTCCGCGCGCGTGCAGCGCTTGGGCAAATTCGGCCAGACCCGTCTTGTCGGAGACAGACAGAAGCGCGCGGCGCGGCACCACCCTGTCGGGCACCGGGATGGAGATGGCGGAAACGGGAGTGGCCATGGAGCAGGTCCGGAGGAAATCTCCTGCGCCGGATAGCCGCCGCGGCCGCTCAGTTCAATTGCGCTTAGGGCAGAAGCGCCGCACCTAGGATGCGATGCGGGCGCCCCTCGCCATCCAACGCGCGAATGATCACGGCACAGCCCTTGGCAGCATGCGCATCCATTTCGGACAGCGGCATCTCGATTCGCCGTGCCTCTCCGCTCCATAGGCCGAGCACAGTCATCCCGCGCACGGCATTGTGGTACTGCGCGGTTTTTCCGGCGTTCTCGCCGCGGGTGATCTCGACGGCGGTTTCGGGTTCAAAGTAGATGAGTTCCACGAGCATGTCGCCGGCCGGCGCGGCAATGGCAGGCAAACCAACTGTTATGCTTCGCGGCGAGCGTGTGATCTCAAGGCCGGTCAGCGCCAGCGGCGTGGCGGACAGTGCGGAACGCAACTCAGCTTCATGCGACCCGATGAAACCTGCGGCACCGTTCACCACGGCCTGCGGCGTGTAAACGGATGTCGCGTTGAATTGCAGTGCATAAGCGCGCTGGCGGGCGGTTGATTCGGGCAGCGCCAGCGTGTCCTTCCAACCGATATAGTCCCAGTAGTCGACATGCCAGGCGAGTGCGAGAACGCCGTCCTCACGTGACAATTCCGCCAGAATCCTGTCGGCTGGCGGGCAGGACGAGCATCCCTGCGACGTGAACAGTTCGACGACACCCGTCACATGCCGGTCCGCCGCAGCTGACTTCGGCATGGGCGATGCGGCAATCATCGCTGCCGCGGCAAGAACGAGGGTGGACGACAAAAACTTTCTCATTCCCGCGTCATGCGCCAGCGGCGCATCAATGGGAAGTCACGAACCGGTTATGCAGTTCACTGAGTGGAAAAACTGCTGTTGCGTGACAAAAATGCCGCCGGACCTGAGGCCCGGCGGCATGGGTTTCACGCTCGGGGCAATCACGCCGCCAGATCACGCAGAACGGTTTGCAGGATGCCGCCGTTCTTCATGTAGTCGAGCTCATCCAGCGTATCGATCCGGCAGATGACGGGCACATGGGCAACATTGCCCGCTGCATCGGTGATCTTCATGGTCGTTTTCTGGCGCGGCTTGATGTCGGCAAGGCCGGTGATCTCCACCGTCTCGTCACCCTTCAGGCCGAGGGTTTTCCAAGTCGTGCCCTCTTCAAAAACAAAGGGAATGACGCCCATGCCGACAAGGTTGGAGCGGTGGATGCGTTCATAGCTCTGTGCGATCACGGCCTTCACGCCGAGCAGGTTGGTGCCTTTGGCTGCCCAGTCACGCGACGAGCCGTTGCCATATTCAAGGCCGGCGAACACGACGAGAGGCACGCCCTCCGCCTTGTATTTCATCGCCGCATCATAGATCGGCATTTCTTCCTTCGACGGGTAATGGATGGTGTAGCCGCCTTCGCGCCCGTTTTCGCCCAGCATGTGGTTGCGGATGCGGATGTTGGCGAAAGTGCCGCGCATCATCACCTCATGGTTGCCGCGCCGCGTGCCATATTGGTTGAAATCGGCAACGGCCACGCCGTTGCCCATCAGATAGGCGCCGGCCGGAGACGCCGCCTTGATGGAGCCGGCGGGCGAGATGTGGTCGGTCGTGATCTTGTCGCCGAGAAGCGCCATCACGCGCGCGCCGCGGATGTCGTTGATCGTGCCTTTGTTCGGCGACATGCCGTCGAAATAGGGCGGGTTCTGCACATAGGTCGAAGTGTCGTCCCAGGCGTAGGTTTCGCCTGCCGGAACCTGCACGGCCTGCCAGTTGGCATCGCCCTTGAACACTTCCGCATAGCGCGTCTCGAACAATTCGCGCGTGACATGCTTCTGGATGAACTCCTGGATTTCGGCATTGGTCGGCCAGATGTCCTTGAGGTAGACATCCTTGCCATCGGCGCCCTGGCCGAGCGGTTCGGTCGTGATGTCGATCTGGGTCGAGCCCGCCAGCGCATAGGCGACGACGAGCGGCGGCGAGGCGAGGTAGTTGGCCTGCACATCCGGCGAGATGCGGCCCTCAAAGTTGCGGTTGCCCGACAACACGCCCGAGACGATCAGCCCGCGGTCATTGATGGTTTTCGAGATGTCCGGGTTCAGCGGGCCGGAATTGCCGATGCAGGTGGTGCAGCCGAAGCCCACCAGATTGAAGCCGATCTGGTCGAGTTCCTTTTGCAGGCCGGATTTCTCCAGATACTCGCCGACAACCTGGCTGCCGGGGGCAAGCGAGGTTTTGACCCATGGCTTCTGTTTCAGGCCCAGCCGGTTGGCGTTGCGGGCGAGAAGCCCCGCACCGATCAGCACGGATGGGTTGGAGGTATTGGTGCACGACGTGATGGCGGCAATCGCCACGTCGCCATGGCCAAGGTCGAAATCCTTGCCCTCAACCGGATACCGCTTGCCCAAGTCGGCAGGAAGCTTCTTGTATTCCTTTTCCATCGCTTCGGCGAAGCCCAGGGCAACGGCGTCCAGCGGCACGCGGCCTTCCGGACGCTTCGGACCGGCAAGCGATGGAACGACCGAACCAAGGTCCAACTCAAGCGTGTCGGTGAACACAGGGTCGGCGGAACCGGCTTCCCGCCACATGCCCTGCGCCTTGGAATAGGCTTCGACAAGCGCGATGCGATCGGATTTGCGGCCGGAAATCGTGAGGTAATTCACGGTCTCGGCATCGACCGGGAAGAAGCCGCAGGTCGCGCCATATTCCGGACCCATGTTGCCGATGGTGGCGCGGTCGGCGAGCGTCATGTTGTCGAGGCCGGGGCCGAAGAATTCGACGAATTTGTTGACGACGCCCTTCTTGCGCAGCATCTGCACGACCGTCAACACGAGGTCTGTCGCCGTGACGCCTTCCTTGAGCTTGCCCGTCAGCTTGAAGCCGATCACTTCCGGGATGAGCATCGACACAGGCTGGCCGAGCATGGCGGCTTCCGCCTCGATGCCGCCGACGCCCCAGCCAAGCACGCCGAGGCCGTTGATCATTGTGGTGTGGCTGTCCGTGCCGACGCAGGTATCGGGATATGCGACCGTCTCGCCGTCTTCCTCCTTGGTCCACACCGTCTGGCCCAGATATTCAAGATTGACCTGATGGCAGATGCCGGTGCCGGGCGGCACGACGCGGAAATTGTTGAACGCCTGCTGGCCCCATTTCAGGAAGCGGTAGCGCTCACCATTGCGCTGATACTCTAGTTCGACATTGCGCGCGAAAGCCTGCGGCGTGCCGAATTCATCGACGATCACCGAATGGTCGATGACGAGATCGACCGGAACCAGCGGGTTGATCTTCTGCGGGTCGCCGCCAAGGTTCTTCATGGCATCGCGCATTGCGGCGAGATCGACCACGGCGGGAACGCCGGTGAAATCCTGCATCAGCACGCGCGCCGGGCGGTATGCGATCTCCTTTTGTGCCGCGCCCTTGTCCACAAGCCAGGCGGCGATGGCCTTGATGTCGTCTTTCGTGACCGAACGTCCATCTTCAAAGCGCAGCAGGTTTTCCAGCAGCACCTTCATCGAATAAGGCAGCGCCGAAACGCCTGTCAGCCCGTTCTTCTCGGCTTCGGGGAGCGAGAAATAGACGTAGCTCTTGTCGCCGACGGTGAGTGTCGAACGGCATTTGAAAGAGTCGAGCGATGTTGTCACGGGTTGATCCTGCCTTTGCCTCGTTGGGCGCTCATGAACGCCGTTTGCCTCAAAAGGAGCATGGGCGCGCAACACGCAAGGCAGGTGCCGGACCCGACAGGCCGCCCGCCGCACCGTCACGTGCGTTTGGGGCAAAAGGGTGTCGGCACGCCTTTCGCAGACGCGCCAGCTTCAGCGCGCGCTTTAGGCGAAAGGTTCACGAAATTCCAGATGCCAAACCGTCAGACCATGGGCTAAAACCTGTCGGCACAGTTGCCGCAGCAAGCGGGAATCCCCTGTCTTGGCCATATCCGGACCATTCAACGCGCATATCGAAGCCGAACGTCTGCATGGCAGCCGCGGCGGCTTTCCGCTCTTTGCCGATGTGTCGTTCAGCCTGAAGCCGGGGGCGGCGTTGCGCGTCACCGGGCCGAACGGCTCCGGCAAATCCACGCTTCTGCGCATGCTGGCGGGCCTCATCCGCCCGGATGCGGGAAAAGTGACCATCACCGGTCATGCGCCGGACGCCGCGCCCGGCGAGACCATCCATTATCTCGGCCATCTGAACGCGATGAAGCCGCAACTGACAGTAGCGGAAAATCTCGATTTCTGGCTGCGCTTTTCAGGCGGTGCAGCGGCCGAGGGCGGCTGGGAGGATGCACTCCGGCGTGTCGGACTTTCGCGGGTGCGCGATCTTGCCTTCGCCGATCTGTCGGCGGGCCAGAAGCGCCGCGTGGCGATAGCCAGGCTGCTTGCGACGCCGCGCGCGATCTGGCTGGTGGACGAGCCGACAGCGGGGCTTGATGCCGCATCCACCGTCCTGTTTGAAACGCTGATTGCCGAACAATTGGCGCAAGGCGGCATTGTGATCGGCGCAACGCATGTGCCGCTCGGGCGCGATGAGGGCTGGCAGACGCTCGCCATCGATCCGGCCACGGTCCGAGAACCGGTCGCGCGCGAGGCGCTCGCCCCATGAGGGCGCTGTTCTTGCGCGAGATCCGGCTTGGCCTGCGCGCCGGCGGCGGTGCGCTGATCGCGGTCCTGTTTTTCCTGTCGGTTGTGGCGATGACGCCGTTTGCCATCGGGCCCGACATGAAGCTGCTCGCCCGCATCGGCCCGGCGATTTTATGGATCGGCGCGCTGCTCGCCAGCCTGCTCGGTCTGGAGCGGCTGTTCCAGGCCGAGCGCGAGGATGGCAGCCTCGATGAATTGCGCCTTTCGGGCGATGTGGCGCAGCTGGCCTTTGCGGTGTTCATCAAATGCCTCGCGCATTGGACGGTGACCGGCCTGCCGCTTGTGCTGTGCGTGCCGTTGTTCGGCCTGTTCCTCAACATGGAACCGCTGGCGATCGGCGCGTCGATGCTGACGCTCGCCGTCGGCACGCCGGCGATTGCCTTCATCGGCGCGGTCGGTGCGGCGGCGGGTGTCACGCTGGCCCGCGGCGGGCTGCTGGTCGCCGTCATCGTTCTGCCTGTCGTGGTGCCGACGCTCATCTTCGGCATCGCCGCCACCACGGGCGCCATCGACCCGGTCACGCCGTTTCTGGCTCCGTTCCTTTTTCTTGCCGCGATCACCTTGTTTTTTGCGGTCATAGGCCCGCTGGCGTCGGCTTTTTTCCTGAAAGCCCTCGATGAGTGAGTGACGGCCGTTGAAAATCGCGTTTGATCAAACGCAAGGCGGAGCCGGGCGATCCGCCGCAATTGCCCGGTCGCGCAAAGGCAACTAAAGCAAGGGCAGGTTCTTTCCGCATGGACAGCGCAAATGAGTGACGCGGCAAAACCCGCAGAGACGGACATCACGAGCGGCGGCTGGGTGGCCTATGCCAATCCGGCGCGGTTCCTGAGATTGGCCGACCGGCTGATCGGCCCGCTGGCATTGCTTGCCTTTGCGCTCCTCGCCGTCGGCTTGCTCAAGGCGTTTTCGGCGCCCGAAGACTACCAGCAAGGCGTGACGGTGCGCATCATGTTCATCCATGTGCCGTTCGCTTGGCTCGCCATGTTCATTTACGCGACAATGGCGGTCTCGGCGCTCGGCACGCTCATTTGGCGGCACCCGCTCGCCGATGTCTCGGCCAAGGCCGCGCTGCCCATCGGCGCGACATTCACTGCGCTTTGCCTCATCACCGGCGCGCTTTGGGGCCGCCCGATGTGGGGCGCCTATTGGGTGTGGGATGCGCGCCTCACATCCGTCTTCGTGCTGTTTCTCATCTATCTCGGTCTGATGGCGATCCACCGCGCGATCGACGATCCGGGCCGCGCCGCACGCGCCGCCGCCATTGTGACGCTGGTTGGCGCGATCAACCTGCCGATTATCAAGTTCTCTGTCGATTGGTGGAACACCCTGCATCAGCCGGCGTCCGTCTTCCGCATGGACGGACCGACCATCCACCCGACGCTGCTCTGGCCGCTGATGGTGATGGCGTTGGGCTTCACCTGCCTCTTTCTCGTGCTGCACCTGATGGCGATGCGCGGCGAAATCTGGAACCGGCGCGCCAGCGCACTTGCGCGCCGTCTGGCGCGGGATGCAGGCTGAACCATGGACAGTCTGCCCGAGCATTTTGAGTTTGTGGCGGCGTCGTACGCCGTTTCGCTTGTGGCGCTTGGCGGGCTCGCCGCCGTGATCATCATCGGCGCGAGACGTGCCAGGGCACGCGTCGAGGCGCTGGAGCGCGGCGCATCCAGCCGCGCCGTTGACACGGGTGCGGACCGCACATGAGCGCCGGACCGGACAGCGCGCCGGGCCGGCCGCCGCAGCGCGGACGCATGGCCTTCCTTCTGCCGCTCATCCTGTTTCTCGGCCTTGCAGGCTTCTTCGCCGCTCAGCTCCTGTCCGGCCGGGACATCGCCGTCGTGCCTTCGGCTCTGATCGGCCAGCCTGCCCCGCAGACCGTGTTGCAGCCTTTGGGGCAAACGCCGCTGTTCGATGTCGCCGCCGCCAAGGGCCGTGTCACCATCGTCAATGTGTGGGCGTCCTGGTGCGCGCCCTGCCGCGAGGAGCACCCGCTGCTGATCGAATTGGCAAAAGACGACCGCTTCACCGTCGCCGGGATCAACTACAAGGATGATCCGGCCAACGCGCTGGGCTTCCTTGCCGAACTGGGCAACCCGTTTGCCGCCATCGGCGCCGATCAGACCGGCCGCGCCGCCATTGAATGGGGCGTCTATGGCGTGCCGGAAACATTCATCGTCGGCGCGGACGGGTTGATCGCCTACAAGCATGTTGGCCCGCTGACGGCGGAAAGCCTCAACGGTCCGTTCATGGCCGCGCTCGAAGCCGCGCTTGCGGCAGCGCGGTGATCGCCGCATGAGCCTGTCGCCCGCCTTTTCGCGCCGCACGCCCGACGGCGACGCGATGGAGCGCGCGATCTGCGATCATTGCGGCCATGTCGCCTATGAGAACCCGAAAATTGTGGTCGGCTCGGTGGTCTTGCACGAGGGCCGCGTGCTGCTCTGCCGCCGCGCCATCGAGCCAAGGCGCGGCTTCTGGACGGTGCCTGCGGGCTACATGGAATTGAACGAAACGCCGGAGGATGGCGCAAGGCGCGAAGCGCGCGAGGAGGCCATGGCGCAGATCACGCTCGGCCCGTTGCTCGCCGTCTATTCCGTCCCGAAGCTCTCCCAGGTGCAATTGATCTACATGGCGACACTGGATCGCGGCATTCACGCCGCCGGGCCGGAAAGCCTTGAAACACGGCTGTTTTCGTTCGACGCGCTGCCGGATGGCGACATCGCCTTTCCGACCGTGCATTGGATGCTCGCCGATGCGCGCCGCGTGATCGAAGGCCGGGCGACGCCGCCCTTTGCCAACCCGGCCGGCTTCTGAGCAGGCTTCTGAGCAGGCTTCAGCGCGCACGCGTGCCGCTGCGCGTCATTTGCCAGGTGACCTCGCTGCGCTCCGCCATGTCGAAATCCAGCTGGATCGCCTTCGACCGGGTCGCACCGGTCACACGTGCGAAAAAGAAGGTCTGGATCAGCTTCGGTTCGATGCCGTCGCAGGAAAATGTCCACGAATCATCGCCATCGGCGACCAGCATGAATTGGTCATTGCCATCGAGCAGCACATGCACATCCGGGTGCAGGTGAAACCGCACCGACACCGCGCCGCCGCGCGGCGCAACAAGGCCGCTGACCGGGATCAGCCGGTCGGTACCGGAAATCCGGTTGCCGCCCTCCCCGAGCGTGACAACCCGTTCATGCCAGACGCCGCGATCGGCCACATAGCCCGAATGCCGGGCGCGGAAGCCCTGCGTGTCCCCGGTGTCGATGCGCTCGGCATCCTGCACTTGCGCCCCTGTGAGCACCGGCGTACCCAATGCGGCTTGCAATCGGGCGTTTCCGGTGAAGCTTGTCGATGACCGCTCATCAATCGCCAGCGTCGAATGCGCGACTGTCTGGCGCCAGATCGGGCGGTAATTGTCCGGCAGGTTCACATCGACACCGGCATTGACGATGTAGCGGTGGCGGCCCGACGACATCTCGAATGAAAGTGTCCCGGCATGCGCGTCGGGGTTTGCGGATGCGCCTGGAACCGGGCCCGCATCGGCGATCACCGCCGTGCCGCCCATGGTCAGCCTCTCGAAACCGGACTGCGCCAGCCGCTTCGGGGCGGCGGCGCCGCTGTCATCAAAATCAAACAGCACGGCGAGCCGGTCGGGCAGGATGGCGCCGGTTCCGTTGAACAGCGCAGGTTCGCCATCCATGTGGCGGAAGAAGCGCACTGCGGGAATCATCCTGTCAATCGCCGAGACGAGTGGTGGCGGCACCGGCAGTTTCTCGGCGGCCAGGAGCAGCTTGAGCGGAATCAGGTCGCTGAGCAGCTCAATCATGACTTCAGGTGACCGGGACACGTGACCGCCATCGGCAAGGACGTCGCGCGCCAATTCATTGCCCAACGCCGCCAATGGCCGTTGCAGCCGTGCCGTGCTGACGCGCAGCAGCATCAAGGCTTCGATGATGGCGATGCGGGCACGGATGCGCGTGGCACTGACCCGCATGTGCCGCAGGCGCGCTTGCAGCCAATGCAAGTGCCTCGCGACGGTTTTCAGGTAGAGCGCGAGGAAGCCCGCATCCGCGCCCTTCAGCATCAACCGGTCCTGCGCCATCAGCGCGATCAGGCGGCGGGCCGCCACGTCATCATCCCAGGCGACGGGCGGCAGGTCACGGGCGTCTTTCAGCCAGGCGTGCAGCAGGGCGCGCGCGTTGGCGCTGCCAAGCTCGGTGCCGCCTGCCGCAATGTGGCGCAGCCAGCCGAACTCGTGCAATTCAACGGCAAAGCGCGAGGATGGCGGCTGCAACGCGAAGGCCGACTTGTCTCCGGTTTGCAGCGATTGCCGGGCAAGGAGAAACACGCCGCTATATATGCGCTCGCCGATCACCGGATCGGCGGGGCGGATCTCCTTCAGAGGGAAATCCACCGCGTCGGGCAGGCGCTGCGTCATGTCGCGCCAGAGGCGCAAAAGCTGGGCGGCCGCGTCACCGGGCATCATGGCGGCGCGGCGCAGCGCAAGGCGCGCGACCAGCACCCGCTCACCCATTGGCGTCATCCGACCCGGCATGTCCCTGCCGCGCTCCACTTGCCTGCCCCGCCGCGACAGTAAAGGCGGCGGCGGCTCTTGGGGAAGCGGCAATTTCATTGTTTCAACCGCGCTTTACGAGTCGCGCCGCATAGAAGCCGTCCATGCCTGACAGGGCAACATCAGGCAGGCCCGTCGCCGCATCCATCACCTGCAAAGCCAGCGGCGTGGTGCGCAGGCCGCCATCCGTGCCAATGAAAGCCGCAGGAATGCCGTCCCGCAGAGTATCGACCGGCAGGATCGCGGCGGCAGGTGTATCGCGCAGCCATGCCGAGACAAGATGCTCGCCTTCGGCTTTCAGCAGGGAGCAGTTGGCATAGATGACCACGCCGCCCGGTTTCACCATGGCAAAGGCGGCGTCCAGCAATTGGCGCTGCACCCGCGCCAGATTGGCGATGTCTTCCGGGGTCTTTGTCCAGGCGACATCCGGGTGCCGCCTGAGCGTTCCCGTGGAGGAACAGGGCGCGTCAAGCAACACCGCGTCATAGGGTTGGGCGGGACGATGGGCGCGCGCATCGCCCGCGATGATGTCGGCGTCCAACCTGAGCCTTCGCATGTTCTCAGCCAGCCGGTTGAGCCGGTTGCGCGACACGTCCAGCGCCGTGACTTGCGCGCCGGCAAGCGCCAACTGCGCCGTCTTGCCGCCCGGCGCGGCGCAGAGGTCGGCGATGCTAAGGCCCCGCACATCGCCAAGCAGCCGTGCAGGCAGTGCGGCGGCGGCATCTTGAACCCACCATGCGCCGTCGGAGAAACCGGGCATGTCCGGTACGGGCGTCGCGCCATGCGGGAGCCGGACAGTGCCGGTTTGAAGCACGACGCCCCCCAGTCGTTCGGCCCATCCATGCGCATCGCCCTTCACCGACAGGTCGAGCGGCGCTTCGCTGCCATGCATGGCGAGGATGGCGCGGGCATCCACCTCGCCATAATCGGCGGCAAGCGCGCCAAGCAGCCAGTCCGGCGCTTCAGGAACCGCGGCGACACCCGGCGCTTGGCCGTCACGCGCGAGCCTTCGGAGCACAGCGTTTGCAAGCCCGGCGAAGCGTTTGGCCTGCGGGTCCGCCCGCATCGCCTCGACGGCGAGATTGACGGCGGCCGATGGCGGCACGCGCAGATGCAGGATTTGGGTTGCACCCACATGCAGGATGGCGCGCGCCATTTTGGCGTCGGAGGCAAGCGGGCGCTCCATCAGCGCGTCCAGCGCTGCAGCGATGCGGCGGTGATGGCGCAGCGCCGTCTTGACGATGGCGAGCGCGAGGCCGCGATCCCTTGGGTCAAGGCTGGTCCACGCCTTCGGCGCGGTCGCGGCATCTGTCAGGCTGTCGAGCCCCTGGCGGTGCTCGATGACGGCCAGGAGCAGCGCCGCTGCGGCTTGACGCGCGGCCAGCCCTTCGATTGGCGTGGCAGCCTCAGCTTGACCATGGCCCGCGCGGCCGCCGACCTTGGCCGTCTTGTCCTTGCCGCCCCCAGGGCGAGGGTGGCTCTTCGGTCCGGGTCGGCGCGGGGCGCGATGTCTGGCTTCGGTCATGGCCCCACGGGTTAGGCGTTTCGCCGCCGCCCGGCAACAGCCCGCCGGCATCCGCACCGGTTTCCACCTCGAACGTCGGATCGTTGAGCAGCGCCTCCAGCGCGGCGATGCGGTTTTCGGTTGCCGGATGCGTCGAGAACAGATTGTCGGCGCGCTGCCCGTTCAGCGGGTTGATGATGAACATGTGGGCGGTCGCCGGGTTGCGTTCGGCCGGCATGTTGACGGCGCGCCCCGCCATCCGCGCGATCTTCATGAGCGCGGTTGCGAGCGCGCGCGGGTTGCCCGTGATCTCGGCGGCGCGGCGGTCGGCGGAATATTCGCGCGTGCGGCTGATCGCCATCTGCACGATCATGGCGGCAAGCGGCGCAAGGATGACGGCGATGATGGTGCCGAACGCGCCGAAGGGGGAATTGTTGTCGCGGTTGCCGCCGGTGAACAGCGCGATGTTGCCAAGCATCGAAATCGCGCCGGCCAGCGTCGCGGTGATGGTCATGGTCAGCGTGTCGCGGTTCTGCACATGGGCGAGTTCATGCGCCATCACGCCCTCGATCTCCTCATAGGTGAGCGCGTTCAACAGGCCGGTGGTGGCGGCGACAGCGGCATTCTCCGGGTTGCGGCCGGTGGCGAAGGCGTTCGGTTGCGGCTGGTCGATCACATAGACCCTGGGCATGGGCAATCCGGCGCGCGCCGCCAGCCGTTCAACCATGTCGTGCAATTCGGGCGCGGTCCGCGCGTCCACCTGCCGCGCGCCATGCATGCGCAACACCATGTTGCCGGAATTCCACCAAGCAAAGAGATTCATGCCGCCAGCAAACAGCAGCGCCACCATCATGCCGCCCTGCCCGCCGATGGAATAGCCGACCGCCATGAACAGCGCTGTCATGACGGCAAGCAACATCATGGTTTTCACAACATTCATCGCCAATCTCCGTGTCCCGGGCCGCCAACCAACGCCGTGCGCTGCATTTTGCCGCCTTGCGCATGCCGGCCGCCCACGCATATGGGAAGCGATCAGGAGAGTTTCCAATGAACGATCTGGCAGACCCTTCGACACTCAGTCCGCCGCCACGCCCTCCGCTGACGGATGCGGCCAAGCGGGCATTGGCCGAAGCCGAAGCGCGCCGCGCGGCCATTGATGCGGCGGCGGCCGCGATGCCTCCGGAAACAAACGGGCGCGGCGGGCTGGAACCGGCCCGTTATGGCGATTGGGAGGTCAAGGGCCTCGCCATCGACTTCTGACCGCGCGCTTTGACCATGGAGGATATTCGCATGCCGGGTTTGAAAATCGTCCGTCTGGTTCTGTGGGGGTTGGTGGCCGCGGCACTGGCCTTTGGTGCCGTTCTGTTCGCCCAGCAGCGCAGCGGCGGCGACGTGACCTTGCTTCCTGACGTGACACTCGGCGCCCCCTTCTCTCTGGTGGACCATACCGGCGCGCCCATCACCGAACAGGCATTCTCCGGACGCCCGGTGGCCCTGTTTTTCGGCTTCACCCACTGCCCGGAAATCTGCCCGACGACGATGTATGAACTCTCCGGCTGGCTGGAACAGCTTGGCGACGAGGGCAAGGACATCGCCGCCTATTTCGTGACCGTCGATCCGGAACGCGACACGCCGGACGTGCTTGCGGGCTATATCGGAGCATTCCCGCGGCTGGCGGGCATCACCGGGGACCCGGATGGAATCGCCGAACTGGCGCGCGCCTGGAAGGTCTATTGGAAAAAGCAGCCGCTTGATGGCGGTGACTACACGATGGACCACACGGCCTCGATCTTCCTTGTCCGGCGGGATGGCACCTTGCAGGGCACCATCGCCTATGGCGAAAACCCGGGAACGGCGCTGGAAAAACTGCGGAGGCTTGCAGCCGGTTAGCGCCGGGGCCCGATGCGATAGCGGGCATGGACCATGCCCTGATCGAGCGCCCGCACATCGACCAGCGTCCATGTTTCGGTCAGCGTTCCCTGATCCGCAAACAACCGGACGCCGCCGCCGAGACGCACCGGCAATGTGAAAATGTCGGCGGTGTCGATAGCGCCGATCCGCATGAACTGCGCGATCGTTTCCGCGCCACCATCGATGAAGGCATGCGGGTAGCGGCGCGCGATGGCCTTCACATCCTGCATCGCGGCAACATGGGCAGGCGTGGTGACGGGCAGTTCGCGCCGCGTCAGGACGCAGCCTTGGAGGGTGTCTGGGTAAGTCCAGCCATAGGTCGGGAAAATGCGGTCAAAGGTCCGGCGGCCGAGGACAACCGCCCCCGCTTGCGCCAGCATGGCATCATAGCCCGTCTCGACCCCGTGAAAAGGCCCCAGATGGTCAAGGCTGTCGTTGGGCCCGGCGATGAAGCCGTCCAATGTCTGGGCAATGAAAATCCGCATGTGTCCGCCACTGTGCATCGCCGGGGAAGTGAAGGCAAAAACGCCGCCCGTTGACCCGGTCGTCCCGGCGAGCGGCGTTCGTGATTTTGCAGTCACGCTGAGGCTTGCGGGTTCTTCTCCGAAGCCGGAAGCGTTTCAACAATCCTTCAGAGGCTGCTCCGAAGGATCAGAGATCCGCTCAAGCACACAGCATTCCGGAAATCACTCGACATCGGATCACCTCCTTTCGTTAGTTGGACACGCGAGCGAGACTGGCCCGATTTCGCCTTGCGCGCAAGAGGATGTTTCCGGCGGGTGCTTCGGGCGGGTGTTTGCGGCGGGGTGCAACCCGCTCCTCAACCGTCCGCGCCGGTTGACAAGCGTCGCGCTTCGTAAAATGAAAGCGCGACACACATCAGGGGACACTTCCGACATGGCCACCACACTCGACACGCTTTCCCAGGCAACCGGCGGTTCGCTCGCCAAGCAAGCGCTTCTCGTCGTCGGCGGAAGCCTGTTTCTGGCGGGGCTGAGCCAGGTTGCCATTGGCGCGCCCGTGCCGATGACCCTGCAAACGCTTGCCGTCATGCTGATCGGTCTCACCTTCGGTGCGCGGCTCGCGGTTGCGACCGTGCTTCTCTATCTGGCGCAAGGCGCGGCGGGCCTGCCGGTGTTTGCCGGTTTTGCTGGCGGCGCGCAGCACCTCGTGGGGCCGACGGCGGGCTATCTCGCAGGCTTTGTCGTGGGTGCAGGCGTGATCGGCCTTGCCGCCGACCGCGGCCTGACACGCAACTGGGCAGGCGCGGTTTTGGCCCTGCTTGCCGGTCTGGTCGTGATTTTTGGGCTGGGTGCGCTGTGGCTTGGCCATGTCATCGGCTATGACAAGGCGATTGCCGCCGGTGTCACGCCGTTCATCCTTGGCGATGTGATCAAGCTCGTTCTGGCCGCGCTGATCGGCAAGGGTGTCCTGAAGGGTGCATCCAGCCTTGCACGGCTCTGACGGTTCTTCGTTTCATCACCCCGTGATGCCCGTGCGTTTGCGCGGGCATCATTTTTTGTGCCTGCTCACCTATCGGGGGCTGGGCTATTCCGCCCCCTTCATCGCCAATCTCGACCGCGTGGCCGCCGCAGTGGCAGACGGGCAACCGGTGCGGTTGGTGGCCGGACCGGACGACATCTGCGCCGGTTTGACAGAAGCCTGCATCAAGGCGAGCGGCCATGATTGCCACGACCCTGACACGGCCCGCATGGACGCCGAGGCCATCACCGATGTGGAGCCACTGCTTGGCCGCAGCCTTGCCGACGCCGCCCCCGTGACGCCATCGGAGGTGCGCACCCTTCGTAAGGCGTTTGCGGCAGGAACCATCCGCCGCGCTTGCGGCACATGCCCGTGGCATGCCACTTGCACCGGAATTGCCGCAGGCGGCTATGCCGAAGTGAAACTGCCGTCCACCGGGGCTGCCACGTGAGCACAAACCCTGCGCCCGATTTGTCAACAAGCCCCGTCGCTTTGCAAACCGGCTTTGACGCGAGCCATGGGGCACCCGTGCCAGCGCATGAGACATTGCCGATTCTGCGCGTCACGGCCAACAATCCCGGCCCGTTCACGTTTCACGGCACCAACAGCTATGTGTTGGGCGACGAGCGTCTGACGATCATCGACCCCGGCCCGGCCGATGACGCGCATCTTGACGCCCTGTTGAAGGCAATTGCCGGACGCAGCGTCGATGCCATTCTTGTCACCCACACCCATGCCGACCATTCCCCGCTCGCCCGCGCGCTGCAACAGGCAACAGGTGCGCCCGTTCTCGGCTGCGGTCCGCATGCGCCCTTCCGGGATTTGGCCGATGGCGAGGTCAACCTGCTCGATGCCTCCGGTGACCGCGCCCATGCGCCGGACACCGTGCTCGGCGACGGCGCCATGATCCCCACGGAGCTTGGTCCGCTGTCGGTGGTTGCGACGCCCGGCCATACGGCCAACCATCTCTGCTTTGCGCTCGATGCCCACGGAGTCCTGTTTTCCGGCGATCACGTCATGGGGTGGTCCACCACAATCGTCGCGCCGCCGGATGGTGCGATGGCACCCTACATGGCGTCGCTCGACCGTCTGATCGCGCGCGGTGACACGCTGTACCTGCCCGGACATGGCGGAGCCGTTGACGATCCGCAACGCTTCACACGCGGGCTGCGCAGCCATCGCCGCATGCGCGCCAATGCGATCCTCGAGCGGCTGAAAGCGGGTGACGAGACGGTTCCCGCCATCGTCCAGGCGATCTATGCCGGGGTGGACGCGCGCCTGCATGGCGCGGCCGCGCTCTCGGTTTTCGCGCATCTCGAAGAATTGGTGGCGTGTGGTGACGCGGCAACCGACGGGCCGCCGCTGCTCAGGGGCCGCTACAGGATGACGGGCTGACCCGAGGCCCGGTCAGGCGCGAATGCGATGATTCGCTGCCTGATCCGCGCCGGATTCAAGGCAGCGCTGCGGCTTTCCCATGCCGTAGCCTTGCAGATAATCGACGCCCCATGCGGCCAGAAGGTCGGCGGTGTCGCTGTCATCGACCCATTCCACCACGGTTTCGGCATGCACCGCCTTGGCAATGGACACGAGCGAGCGCACAAACACCTGATCGCGCGGATCGGTTTTCATCCCGCGCGCATAGTCGCCATCGATCTTGATGATGTCGAACGGCAGTGTCTTCAGGATGCGGAACGATGTGTAGCCGGCGCCGAAATCATCGATCGCGACACGCAGGCCCATGGCACGCACCGCATCGACAAACTCCCGGATCGCTTCCGTCTGGATGGAGACATGGCTCTCGGTGATCTCGACGATCAACCGTTTGGCCAGCGCTGGTGCCGCTTCAATCGCGGTGGCGAGCTTCGACAGCCAGGCTGGGTCATGGCAGGTGTCGCCGGAAATATTGATCGACAGGACGGCATCGGTCTCTCGCAAGGCGTCGAGCGCCAGTTCCAGCGTGCGGTGATCGACAAGGCGGACAAGGCCGAGCCGCTCGGCCGCCGTGATGAAGTCGCGTGCGTCCACCAGCGTGCCGTCCTTGGCCTCGATGCGGACAAGCGCCTCGTGGAAGGCGGGCTTGCGCGAAACCGCGCCAAGCACCGGCTGGAAGGCCAACCGCAGGCGGTTTTCGGCGATTGCTGTGATGACGCTTTGACCGGCGAGCGCCTCGTTGGCTCGCTGGCGGTCTCGCGCGGCATTGGGCTGATAGAGCGCGACAGCGCGCCAGCGGTCCCGCCGCGCATCCTCCACGGCCACCAGCGCGTGCGTGGTCGCTTCCTCTTGCGTATGGGCATGGCGCGGCATCATGACCGCGCCAACGGAAGCCGTGATGGAAACCGGGCCGGCGCAGGTATCGAACACCTTGTCGGTCAGCGTGTCACGGAAGCGGCGGCAGGCGATCTTCAGGTCGCTCTCCGAACAGTCACGCAGGATGACCGCGAATTTCGATCCGGAAAAGCGCCACACACTGTCGCCGGAACGCACGACGCCGATCAGCGCTTCGCGCGCGGCACCGAGCACCTTTGACCCGACCGCATGCCCGAAGGCCGTGTTGACGATGTCGAGATGATCAATCGAGACGAGGGCCAATGCGGCCCGCGCCTTGTCTTGCATGCAGGCGGCGATCACACGGTCAAGATCGCGGGAAAATTCCGGCCGCTCCAAAGCCGGTTCGCGCAGATCGGCCGCAGCGGTCGGCCGCTTGCGCGGCAGGGCCTTGAGGAATTCTGCAGTCGTCGTCACGTGTCGCCCTCTTGGTCGTGCAGGTGGCTTGCGCTGCCCTCTCCGCCCGCAATCTTCAATGTCTCGGAAAATGTTTAACAACCCGGTAAGCGGCTGGCATGCGGCGGCAGGCAATGCCACAAGCCCTCGCATGAAACTCAAACCGGAGCATCCGAAATGACCGCGACATTGACACTGGACCTCGCCAACCGCCTGATTGCAGGGGTGTTTGCCCATGGTGCCGCGCATGGCTTCAAGCCCCTGTCGGCGGTTGTGCTTGATGCCGGCGGCCATGTGAAGGCTTTCCAGCGCCAAGACGGGGCTTCGATGCTGCGTTTCGAGATTGCCAGCGGCAAGGCCTATGGCGCGCTGGCGGTGGGTGTCGGTTCGCGATGGCTCGGCAATCAGGCCAAGGACCGTCCGCATTTTCTCGAGGGCCTGTCGGGCGTGTCCGGCGGGCGAATTGTGCCGGTTGCGGGCGGCGTGCTGATCAGGACCGGCGAGGGTGCGCTGCTTGGCGCCATCGGCGTGACCGGTGACACCTCCGACAATGACGAGGCGGCGGCGCTCGCCGCAATCAGCGCTGAAGGCCTTGTCGCCGACGCCGGCTGATTAGAGCATGCTGCGGTTAAGTGGAAACCGGTCAATCGGAGACAGAATGCTCCAAGATATTGATTTTGATCATTTTGCTTTCGTTTTGATGATTCCATCAAGACACAAAATGATCTAGGGTCAGGACCTATTGATTTCATTGAAATGGTCGGAGGGAATTTTGTTTGATACGAGGAGAGAAGGCGTCGGAAATGCCAGCATTTTCAAGCCTTTTCGACACTGTAGCAGACAAAATTAACCCGATCCGAAGGACAGCCAAATGGCCTCGAACTCCATCGTCAAAAGCTTCGATCGGGGCCAATGGCCCGCTCTTCAGCTTTTTCCTTGTATTTCTTT
>JALOTE010000141.1 GCA_025458045.1 Rhizobiaceae bacterium | reverse complement strand
AAGGCAGATCGAGCGGTTTGCGCGTGCGGCCGCTTCGCGTTTCGGTGCCAGCCGTGTCTGCGCCGTGCATCGCCATGGCGTGGTCCGTCCGGGCGAGGTGATCGTGTTTGTGGCAGCGCTGTCACGCCATCGCGACGCCGCCTTCGATGCCGCGCGCTATGTGATGGATTTCCTGAAAACCGACGCGCCCTTCTGGAAGAAGGAACACCGCAAGGACGGCTCGACGGGGTGGGTGGCGGCGAAGGACAAGGACGATGCGGCGCGGGAGCGGTGGGGGGCTCACACCCCGTCCTGATCCCTGCCCCGCGCTGCAAGCACCACCGCCTGCAGCGCGATGTTGAACAGGAACACCAGTGGCGCACCGGTATGCGCAAATGAGCTTTACGCGCGAGCTAGGCAATTGCGGTCGGGAGCCATGTCCGTGCGCTTTCCCGCTCAAAACTTAACTGGTAAAAGAGTTTTTACCAGTTAAGTTTTGCCAGAACGGAGGCTCGCCATGTCGGATGCGTCAACTGAAGCCTTCGCATGGACGCCACACCGTTTTTCAGGCGGTGTTCTGGTTCTCGACGTCTGCAACAGCGTCATTCTGCGCCATGACGCGGCAAAACGCGAGGACCGGTTTGCGGATCAGGCCGCGCTTTCCGCCTTCGCCCCTGCGGCGCAAAAACTGTGTGCGGAACAGGATCTCGCCGCGCGGGTGCAGGGTGCCTCTGACATCGGGCGGCTATTCACCCTGCGTGAGGCGGCGGATGCGCATTTTCGTGCTTGCGCCAAGGGCTCGGCCTCGCGCGGTGACCTTGCGGATCTGCTGGAAGCAACCCTGCCCGCGCTCCGGCATGCGCCGCCACGCAGCCTTGAAAGCGCCACCGCCATGTCGGCGCTGCGCCTGCTTGGATTGCAGGAGGCCGAACGGCTGAAGACCTGCCCCGCCTGCGGCGCGCTGTTCCTCGACAAATCAAAAAACCGCAGCCGCGCCTGGTGCGACATGGCCGTGTGCGGCAACCGCGCCAAGGCGCGCCGCTTTCAGGCGGCACACCGGGCAGAGCATTGAAAAGAACACCTGTTCGTTTCAGCCGACGATCTCGGTGCCCGAGAACCAGTAGGCGATTTCCTCGGCAGCCGTTTCCGGCGCATCCGAGCCGTGCACCGAGTTTTCGCCAATCGACAGGGCGAATGTCTTGCGGATGGTGCCTTCGGCGGCATTGGCCGGGTTGGTCGCGCCCATCACTTCGCGGTTTTTGGCAATGGCGTTCTCGCCTTCCAGCACCTGCACGACCGTCGGGCCGGACGACATGAATTCGACCAATTCGCCGAAGAACGGGCGTTCCTTGTGGACGGCGTAGAAGCCTTCCGCTTCACGGCGGCTCATCCAGACGCGCTTGGAGGCGACGACGCGCAGGCCGTTCTGTTCCAGCATGGCGACGATCGCGCCTGTCAGGTTGCGCTTGGTGGCGTCCGGCTTGATCATCGAAAACGTGCGTTCAATTGCCATGGGCATGGTCCGTTCATTGCAGATTGGAGTGGGTGGATCAGGAGTTGCTTGATGCGGGCGCACATAGCGGGGCGCGTCCGCTTTGCCAAGGTGGGCTGGACCGCTTCAAACGGCCACGAGGCGCCGCGCAAGGCTGCCATGCAGGTCGAGGCAGCGGTCGAGCCACGCATGCAGCGGATCGGCATCATCCAGCGGGACTTGACCCGAAACGGCGCGCACCCACTGGAACGCGCCAAGCACGATGTAATCGGCAAACAATGGCCCCTCCCCGCCGATGAAGGGCTGGTAGGCGAGCATCGAGCGCAAGGGCTCCAGATTGCGGCGCAGTTCCGCTGTCTTGGCTTCCGCGTCGGCGGCCACATCTTCGAGGCTGCGGCCGAAGCGCTTTTCGCGGCTGGCGCGGAAATAGGCCGCGTCCTCCGGATCGAGCGCCTTCACAATGTCGAGGATCGCGATATGCGACAGGGCCGGATGCAGCATGGTCTGCGACCAGCGTTCGATGAAGCGCGCATGCGCTTCGCCGGCCTCGCCGATGAACAGGGATGGCGCATCGGGATAGGCGGCATCGAGATAGCGCGCGATGGCAAAGGAATCGGCCACCAGCGTCTCGCCATCACGGATGAGCGGCACTGTCTTGCTCGCGCCGTCTTCGAGAAACGGCACTTCGGTGAAACGCACCGGGTGAGAGCGCCAATCGAGCCCCTTGTGCGCCAATGCCATCGCCGCCTTCCAGCAATGCGGGCTGAACGGGCGCTTCGGATCCTGGCCCACGAGGTCATAAAGGACGATTGTCATGTCTGCCGCCATACTGACGCCGGAATCGGCGGTTTTGTTCGCGCACTGTCGGGCCTCTGCCGCGATGACGCAAGCGTCAACCTGCGGCTCTGAGACGCGGACTTTGCCAAATCTGGGCCTATAGCGACTGGAGCCGCCCTTGAGACGACCCCTGCTGCCGAACCCGTCCTTCACGCGCCGGTCCCTTCTTTTTGGCGGCGCCGCCGTTGCATACACGTCCTTCGCGCCGGAACCGCACGCCTTGGCTTCAAGCGGGGGTCTTGGATCTGCGGGCCTTGGATCTGCGGGGCTTGTGCCTGCAGGGCTTGGGCCAGCGGCCGAGTTCCGCCGCCGTGTGACGGATTGGTTGAGCCTCTTGGAACCGGATCAGGCCGCCGCCGCCCGCTTCCCTTTTGGCGGCGATGTCCAGGCACGCTGGAATTTCATGGGCGGCGGCGGCTTCATCAAGCCGGGCTTCCGTCTGGAACAGATGAGCGACAGCCAGAAGGATGCGGCGTGGCATGCGCTCGCCGCCGTGCTTTCGCCGCGCGGGCTGACGAAGGCCCGCGATGTGATGCGGCTTCAACGGGTGCTGATCGAGCGCGGTGACGGCGCGCAGACACGCGGCGAGGAGCGGTTCAGCCTGGCCGCCTTCGGCGAACCGGCGGCAGACCAACAATGGGCGCTGCGCTTCGAGGGTCACCACCTGTCACTCACATTCAATGTCGCCAATGATGTGCTCGCCGGGGTCACGCCGTCGTCCTTCTCGGTCAATCCGAACCGGGTGACCGGCGGACCGTTTGATGGTCTGGTGACGCTGAAACGCGAAGATGATCTGGCGCGCAGGCTCGCGGCCGATTTCACCGGCGCGGCGAAAGACCGCGTGTTCTTCACCGACAGGCCGTTCCGCAATGTGCTGGCGCTTGCAGGGCGGGAAAACCCGTTCCCCGGCCGAGAGGGGTTCCCGGCTGCCGATTTCACCGCCGGACAGCGCGACCTGTTGGCCGAAATCCTCGATGCGTTCACCGCCGAGCATCTGAACGCGGCGCATGCGTCGGGCGTTGCAGCGCGGGTGGCCCGTGGAGACGGCGCCGCCACGCATTTCGCTTTTGCCGGGTCCACCCGTGTGGGCGAGCCTGCCTATTACCGCATCCATGGCGACGGCGTTCTGATCGAGTTTGCCAGCGTCGACCGTGACGCGCAGCATCTGCACACGGTGTTCCATCTGATTTGAACCATTGCGCGCCACCCCTTGCCGTCCGGCACCGGATCGGTGAGAAGCGCGCGGCATGCTGACCTTGACCGATCTCACCTTGCGCATCGCCGGACGCCCTTTGATCGAGGACGCGTCGCTCGCCTTGCCGCCCAATGCCAAGGCCGGACTCGTCGGCCGCAACGGCACCGGCAAGACGACATTGTTCAAGGCGATCACCGGTGTTCTGGAAGCCGAAAGCGGGTCGGTTTCCATCCCCTCCGGCGCGCGCATCGGTCAGGTGGCGCAGGAAGCGCCCGGCACCGAGGACGCGCTGATCGACATCGTGCTTGCGGCCGATACCGAACGCGCCGCGCTTCTGGCGCGGGCGGCGACCGAAACCGACGCCCATGAGATTGCCGCCATCCAGGCGCGGCTGACCGACATCGGCGCGCATTCCGCCGAAGCGCGCGCGGCGCGCATCCTCTCCGGCCTCGGGTTCGATGCGTCGGCGCAACGCCGCCCGGCCTCCAGCTTTTCGGGCGGCTGGCGCATGCGGGTGGCGCTCGCCTCCGTGCTCTTTTCCGCCCCCGACCTGCTGCTGCTCGACGAGCCGACCAATTATCTCGACCTTGAAGGCACGTTGTGGCTGGAAAACTACCTGACGCGCTATCCCTACAGCGTGCTGATGATCAGCCATGATCAGGATCTGCTCAACAAGACCTGCCAATGGATTGTGCATCTGGAGCATAAGCAGCTTACACTCTATCGCGGCAATTATGACGGTTTTGCCCGCCAATATGCCGAGCGCGCGGCGCAGGCGGAAAAGGCGCGCGAAAAGATCGCTGCGCAGCGCAGGCACATGGAAGCCTTTGTCGAGCGCTTCAAGGCGAAAGCGTCGAAGGCGCGCCAGGCGCAAAGCCGCATCAAGGCGCTGGCGCGCCTAGGGGACGTCGCCCCCGCCTTGCATGAGGATGACCTGCCGTTGAATTTCCCGGAACTGCGCCGTGAAATCCAGTCACCGGCGATTGCCATGCGCGGCATTGCGGCGGGCTATGGCGGAGCGCCGATTCTGAAGCGGCTTGATCTGCGCATTGACGCTGATGACCGCATCGCGTTGCTTGGGTCAAACGGCAATGGCAAATCGACGCTTGCCAAGCTGATCGCCGGCCGGTTGCAAAAGGAAGGCAAGGTCGAGGGCGAGATGGTGCGCGCGCCGGACCTTTCGGTCGCCTATTTTGCGCAGCACCAGTTGGACGAGTTGCGCCCGGCCGAAAGCGCGGTGGAGCATGTGCGCCGCGCCATGCCGCAGCAGCCCGAACCGAAAGTGCGCGCCGCCGTCGCCCGCATGGGGCTGCCGACCGAGAAGATGGACACGCCTGCGCAATCACTTTCAGGCGGTGAAAAAGCACGGCTTCTGCTTGGGCTTGCCACCATGGGCGGGCCAAATCTGCTCATCCTTGATGAACCGACCAACCATCTCGACATCGGCGCGCGCCAAGCGCTGATCGAAGCCTTGAACGACTATGCCGGGGCCGTGATCCTGATCAGCCATGACCGGCGCCTGATCGAGGCGACCGCCGACCGGCTGTGGCTGGTCAAGGACGGCGCCGTGAAGCCCTTCGACGGCGACATGGAGGATTACCGCGCGCTGGTGCTCGGCGGTGATGACGAGCCGAAAAAGGCGGACGCGCCCTCCTCCAATTCCAAGGCGGAGGCGCGCCGCGATGCGGCGCAGCGGCGCGCGGCCATGGCGGGTGTCAAGAAAAAGATCAACGAAACCGAGGCTTTGCTGGAAAAACTACGCAAAGAGATTCAGGCCATTGAAGTGAAACTCGCCGACCCGGCGCTCTACCAGAAATCACCGGCGGAAGCAGCGCGCCTCGCCCAGCGCCGCGCGGCGGCCAACGGCGAGATTGACGAGGCCGAAGAGCGCTGGCTGGCGTTGAGCGAGGAGTATGAAGCGGGGATATCCTTCGAGCCTACGGGCTGAGCGCGGATCGACCGGTTCGCCAGCAGGTGATCCGCGCCTTCATGCTGAGGTGCTTTTTCCCCTCTGCTTCCCCACATCAAGTGCGGGGCAGGCTGCGGCTCGCTTTGCTCGCACCTCAGCATGAAGGGAAAAAGCCTCGAGGCGCGATGGCGCGGCGGCGATGACCGAGCTTTCGCCATTTGAATTCGGCCAATGGAAGGAATGCCAGCTACTGCCGGCCCCATTTCGGTGCGGGCGGCTCGGACGGATTGGCGGCGCGGTTGCGGTTGCGGCGGCGCAAGCCGATGAAGAACAAGGCCGCGCCCAGCCACAGC
>JALOTE010000140.1 GCA_025458045.1 Rhizobiaceae bacterium | reverse complement strand
GGAGCGATGGGGCATGATCGCTGTCTACGTTGCCCGAAGCCTGCCGGTTCAGGCGTTGCGCGGCAGGAAACGCTGTCCTATCACTCGCCCATGTCGGGGAGGACATGATGGGGCGCAAAATTCTCTATCTGCTGATCACTCTTGTTGTCGCTGGGGCGATCGCCTGGTTCACAGGGCCGCGCGTGCCGGTCGATACTTCTGTGACATTCGATCCGGCCTCCATCGGGCCTGACCCTGCGATGTATCTTGCAACGCGCGAAGCAACCGAACCGCGCTTGCAGCAGGGGCTGGAAAAGGAAATCATCTGGGCGTTTCCGGCCTCGCGCGCCAAGACGCCGCTCGCTATCGTCTATGTGCATGGCTTCTCGGCGTCGAAGGGCGAAGTCCGCCCCCTGCCCGACCTTGTGGCCAAAGCGCTCGGCGCAAACCTGTTTTACACCCGGCTGACCGGCCATGGCGCGGACGGCGCGGCGATGGCCGAGGCAAGTGTCAATGACTGGGCCAATGACTATGCCGAAGCCATGGCGATCGGCCGCACGATCGGTGAACGCGTCATCGTCATCGCCACTTCCACCGGTGCGGGGCTGGCAACCTGGGCATTGACCCAACCTGCGCTCAGCGCGGATGTGGCGGGCGCGGTGCTGATTTCGCCCAATTATGGCGTTCAGGCGGCCGGCTCGGAAATCCTCACCATGCCGTTCGGCCGCACGCTCGCCAACTGGATTGTCGGGCCGGAACGCGGCTTCGAGCCGATCAACGAACTGCATGGACGCTTCTGGACCGCCAAATACCCGACGGACGCGCTTCTGCCGATGGCGGGGCTGACGGCGCTTGCCGCTGCCCAACCGGTGGAACGGATCACCACTCCCGCCTTTTTCATTTGGTCGCCAACCGACAAGGTGATCCGGCCTGATTTGGTGGAGGCGATGGCGGCACGCTGGGGCGGGCCGAAACAGACCTTGATCGTCGAGGAAAACGACGACCCCTACAGCCATGTCATCGCCGGCGACGCTTTGTCACCATCCACGACGCAGCCCCTTGCCGATGCGATCATCGCATGGGCGAAAACGCTGTGAAACGATCAGTGTTTGGCGTCGCGTGACAGCGCGTAAACGGCGACGGCGGCAATCAGCGCCAGTGCGTAGAACCCGAACAGGACGCTCCATTGCAGCCCCGGCGCGCCCGGGTTGGACGTTGCGCTGACGAGCGCCCCGGTGATGAACTGCAAGATGCCTGCCCCGCCAATGGAAAACGCGTTGAGCAACGTCACCCCGCGCCCCACAAGATGCGGTGGATAGAACGCGCGGCCATGGGCGGCCTGCACCACGAAGGATGAGCCAAACAAGGTGATCGCAACGAGGGCGCAAGCCGCCGCCCACAGCGGCATGGCGGGATTGAAAGCAAGGACCGCGCAGGCGCCTGCGACGCAGAGATTGAGGCCCATGGCGAGCCGCTTGTTCGATGGCACCATGCGGCTGAGCGGCACGATGGAAAAGGCCGCGATCACCATCGCGATCGACATCCAGAACGTGACGTCGCCGATCAACCGTGCGTCCGCCCCATGCATGGTGGTGAGATAGGGGCCCGCCCACAGGCCGCGCGGACCGATCATCGCCGCATAGGCGACAAACACCGCCGGAAAGATCGGCCAGAGCGCCCGGATGCGCAGCAGTTCGACATAGCCGCCCAATCCGACCGAGCCGCTGTCCAACGGCTCTCGCGCAGGGTCTTTCAGGCCAAACCAGATCAGCGCCGAGACGATGAATGTCAGTCCGGCAAGCATGGCCATGACCGTGCGCCAACCGACGGCTTCCGCAGCTATCGCCAGCGGCGACGCGCCCAGCACAGCGCCTGCTATGCCAACGCCGATGAACATCGACGATGCCGCTGCAAAGCGCGAAGCTTCCATCGTCTTGGCAAAGACGAACATCGCCGCCATCAACACCGGCGAAAACGCAACGCCGATCAACGCCATGGCGATGATGATCATCAAGGGCGATTGCGCCGCCGCAAACATCAACCCGCCTGCCACGCCGAACGGAAGCATGATGGCGATCGTCGTGAGCCGCGGGCCGTGCCGGTCGAGACCGACGCCGATGACAAACTGCATGAGCGCGAAGGCGACGTACCAAATGCCGGACGCCAGCGCGAAATCAGCCTTCGTCATGCCGAGATCGGCCCCAAGGATCGGCGTCAGCACGGCCAGAAAGGTGCGGTAGAATTGTGACAGCACATAGCCGAGCACAAGCGCGATTATGCCTGCCATCGAATCGCGCCCTCCCCGCGCAGCATCCCTTAGGGCATCTCGTGTCAGATGATCAAATTGGCGAGGATTTCGTTTTCGGTTATGTCTTCATACTGGACGCCCGCCGCATCGAACCGGGCGAGCAGGTCGGCGAAGCTTTCCGCTTTTTTCGTTTCCAGTCCGATCAGCACGGAACCGAAATTGCGCGCCGATTTCTTCAGATACTCAAAGCGCGCGATATCATCATCCGGGCCGAGCATTTCGAGGAAATCACGCAATGCGCCCGGCCGCTGCGGAAAGCGGATGATGAAATATTTCTTCAGCCCGTCGAAGCGCATGGCGCGCTCCTTCACATCCGGCAGTCGCTCGAAATCGAAATTGCCGCCCGTGACAATGCAGACGATTGTCTTGCCGCGGACCCCGTCACGCTCGAGATCTTTCAAAGCATCGATCGCCAGCGCCCCCGCCGGCTCCAGCACGATCCCCTCGATGTTGAGGAACTTCAACATCGTCGAGCACAGGCGGTTTTCCGGGATGAGAGCACTCGTCATCGGGGCATAGTCTTTCAACACCGCAAACGGCACTTCGCCCATTTGCGCCACGGACGCGCCGTCAACGAAATTGTCGATCTTTTTCAACGCGACAGGTGCGCCCTGTTGAATCGCCGCATGAAAGCTTGGCGCGCCCGCCGGTTCAACAAGATGAATGGGCGGCGCAACTCCCGCCGCCCTGAGCGCCGTCACGACGCCTGCCGAAAGGCCACCGCCGCCAACTGGCATCACGATCATGTCCGGCACGCGGCCGAGCTGTTTGAGCATCTCGAGGCCGACGGTCGCCTGCCCGCTGACAATGTCGGCATGGTTGAAGGGCGGCACCATGACCGCCCCTTCGCGGGCGGCGTATTCCAGCGCCGCCGCCTGGCACTCGTCAAAAATGTCACCTTTCAGCAGGATCGTGACATAGCGCCCGCCGAACGCCGCCGTCTTGTCGATCTTCTGCTGCGGCGTCGTGACCGGCATGAACACCGTGCCATGCTTGTGCAGCTTGCGGCAGACATAGGCGAAACCCTGCGCGTGATTGCCCGCAGACGCGCAGACGAAACGGTCGCCAACGCCGCCGCGCGCCAGATAGGCGCGGAAGAAATTCATCGCGCCTCGGATCTTGTAGGAGCGCACCGGCGTGAAATCTTCCCGCTTCAGCCAGATGTCGGCATCATGGAGATGCGACAGATAATCGTTCCTGTGCAGCGGCGTCGGCTTGAACAGGCCGCGCATCGCACTCATCGCGGAATCGAGTTCTGGCGGCAGGCTGGACAAGGGTGTCGCTAGGTCAATCGTGCTCATCTGCGCGCCATGCGCCCGTCAGACGAACAAATCAACCTTTTCGAAGCTGCGCACATCGACAAGGCCCTCATCCGAGATGCGCAACTCGGGGATGACGACGAGCGCCAGCAACGAATGCTGCATGTAGGCGTTGTTCAACGTGCAGCCGC
The DNA here is from genome assembly GCA_025458045.1 of Rhizobiaceae bacterium. GTDB lineage: Bacteria > Pseudomonadota > Alphaproteobacteria > Rhizobiales > Rhizobiaceae > JALOTE01. The sequence continues at coordinate 2,753 of JALOTE010000140.1, read as the reverse complement.
AGGCGCGCATGGCATCGACCAGTCGGTCGGCTTTCGCCGCCACGATGTCGGAGCGCTCGTCGCTCATCAGCCCGGCAATCGGCATCTCCACCATCGCCAGTTCGCGCCCTTCCGAATAGAGGCACACGCCGCCGCCCACCTCCGCAAGCCGGTTGGCCGCAAGCGCCATGTCCTCCCGGTTGTTGCCGACGACAATCATGTGGTGGCTGTCATGGGCGACGGTGGACGCCATTGCGACAGGCTTCGTGTAGCCGAAGCCCGAAACAAGTGCATTCACGACCCCGCCCGAGCCGCGATGGCGCTCGACCAGCGCAATCTGGCAGATGTCCTGCGCCGCGTCGCCCGTCACCAAGCCGCTCTGAACCGGCACATCCCGGATCAGCGCCTTGGTGGGTGCCTGGTTCTCGACAACGCCGATGACGCGGGCAGTAACGGCATTCGCGCCTGCCGGTGCGGCGATCTCGAACATCGCGGGTGTCAGCCGCTTGCCAAGCTTGACCGTGTCGCGCGCCGCAGCCGGGTAATCATGAGCGGGCAACTCCGCCACCATCCGGCCATGCTCGGCCAGCAAGCGCCCGCGTCCATAAACCGCGTCAATCGTCAGCGCCGCAAGATCAGAGACGACCAGGACATCGGCGCGCCGTCCCGGTGCAATCGAACCCAGTTCACGTTCGAGCCGGAAATGCTGCGCCGTGTTGAGCGTCGCCATCTGGATGGCGGTGATCGGCTTCAACCCTTGCGCGATGGCGTGGCGCACCACGCGGTCCATGTGGCCGTCGCGCACAAGAGTGCCGGAATGGCTGTCATCGGTGCAGAGGATGAAATTTCGCGGATCAAGCCCGAATTCCGTCACGGCTTTGATCTGCTCTGCAACGTCGTACCAGGCCGAACCAAGCCTCAGCATCGCCTTCATGCCCTGGCGCACGCGGGCAATGGCATCCTCGGCGCGCGTGCCCTCATGGTCGTCCTCCGGCCCGCCCGCAACATAGCCATGGAACGGCAGTCCGAGATCAGGCGAGGCATAATGTCCGCCGACGGTCTTGCCCTTGGCTGCCGTGGCGTTGATGACGGCCCGCATCAGCGGATCATTGCCGGAGACGCCGGGGAAATTCATCACTTCGCCAAGCCCGATGATGTTTGGCCAGCCCATCGCTTCCACCACATCCGGGCCAAGGATGGCCGCGCCGGCATTCTCAAGGCCGGGCGCGGATGGCACGCAGGACGGCATTTGCACAAACACGTTCACGGGCATCGCCATCGCCTCGTCATGCATCAGCCGCACGCCGGGCAAGCCCAGCACATTGGCGATTTCATGCGGATCGATGAACATCGATGTCGTGCCATGCGGGATGACGGCGCGGCAAAACTCGGTGACCGTCACCATGCCGCTCTCGACATGCATGTGCCCGTCACACAGGCCCGGCACGAGGTATCGGCCTTGCGCATCCACAACTTCGGTTTCCGGTCCGATGCAATGGGAGGCATCCGTCCCGCAATAGGCGAAGCGCCCGGCCGCAACCGCAATGTCGGTGCCAGCGATGATCTCGCCGGAGTGCACGTTCACCCAGCGCCCATTGCGGATCACCAGATCGGCCTTCGCGCGCCCCGTGGCAACGTCGACGAGATGTGCGGCGCTCTTGGTCCATTCAGTGAAGGGTGCCGGCATACGAAACAAGCTCCGAGTGTCGTTTGCCAAAGGCTGGCATGGCCTTGCGTCCGGTTCAATGGCCTCCTGACGCCATGGTGGCAGGAGGTCCCGTTTAGTGAAGCGCCGGGCTGACAGGAGGCCCTGCATCATGAATGAAAAACAGCATGTTCTTGAGATCGTTCATTTCGACGTCGGACCCGACGTCAAGCGCGAGGATGTCGCCCGCGCGGCAGCGGCCATGGAGCCTAGGGTCAAGACCTATTGATTTCATTGAAATGGTCGGAGGAAATTTTGTGTGATACGAGGAGGAAAGGCGTAGGAAATCAGCCAAATGGCCTCGAACTCCATCGTCAAAAGCTTCGATCGGGGCCAATGGCCCGCTCTTCAGCTTTTTCCTTGTATTTCTTTGCCCTTTGGCTGCCAATTCAACGAAATCAATGGGTCCTGACCCTAGGCTGCAAGCCATGCCAAGTTTTCGCCAACGACGGCTGTCGCGACGCAAAGACGGACGCTCCATCGAGGTCGTCGAATGGCGCGATATGGAAAGTGCGCAAGCAGCAGCGGCCGAGATCGGTTCCGCTTCCGGCGCGAAAACATTCCTGTCCATGATCGACATGGCGACGATCGAGATGCACCACTACGAAATCGTGGCGGCTTGTTGATCCTTGCAGACCCCTGCCGGGTTGCGCAGGCGGGAGGCATTGTTTACCTCCCGCCTCGTGCCCCCTTGGCGGAACCGGTAGACGCAAGGGACTTAAAATCCCTCGGCCTTGCGGCTGTGCCGGTTCGAGCCCGGCAGGGGGCACCACGCGGGATCAGAAACAGCTGAGGCCGGCGGAGCCTGCCGGTGTGTTCAGGTCAACCTCGCACTGGCCGCCTCCCACGCTGGCGATCTGGAACTCGCCTTCGCGCACATGGTGCTTCCAATCCTTGGCCGACTTGTTTTGCTCAACATAGACATATTTGAAACCATAGCGTCCGTTGACGCAGTTGCCGACGAAGAAGGCGGTCGAGTCGCCATTGTCGGCCATCAAGGTGTTCTCCGGCGGCGTGATGTTGTAATGGCTGATCGGCACTTCGCCTTCCGGAAACTTGAACGACACAT
>JALOTE010000139.1 GCA_025458045.1 Rhizobiaceae bacterium | reverse complement strand
CGTCGGTGTCGCCGGTGAAGGCGGCGTCGGCCTTCGCCCAGAGGCTTGCATCGAGCGCCGGGCGCCACAGCGCCTGACCCTCGGGTCGGCGGATCACGAGCGGCCCGTGGCGTTCGAGTTTCTCGCCGTCGCCGCTGTCGATGAGGGCATAGTCGCGGCCCGGTTCGACGGTCAGCATCAGCGGAACGTATTCCGCCGGAAGGACACCGGCCGGACGCGGCTCGGCAACGCGTTTCGTCACCGGCGCGGCAGGCGCGGCGGCGAATTTGGGGCTCGGCCGGAACGGGCGGGTTTTGGAGCGGCTCATGGGTGCGGCCTTGCCACAGCGCGTGGCGGGCGGCAACCGCGCTTCATGGGCTCCCGCGTCAGGGACCACGGGGCAAACCATCACACGGGCCGGGTGACGCAAGAGGAAAAGGATGCTAGGCGCGCCGCGCTTGATCCAATCCTCCCGCATGACGACCCATGTCGCAAGAACCTGCAAACCCGTCTTCGCACGCCCAGAGCCACGTCCATTCCCCCCGCCCCGCCACCGCCCGGCGTTCGCCCGCCCTTTCGGGCCGCGCCCGCGTGCCCGGCGACAAATCCATCTCGCATCGCTCGCTGATGTTTGGCGGGCTTGCCTCCGGCGAAACCCGCATCACCGGGCTTCTGGAAGGCGAGGACGTCATCAACACCGGCAGGGCGATGGCGGCGATGGGCGCGACGATTGCGCGCAAAGGCGATGAATGGATTGTTCAGGGCACAGGCAATGGCTGCCTGCTTGAGCCGCAAGCTCCGCTTGATTTCGGCAATGCCGGGACCGGCTGCCGCCTGACCATGGGCCTCGCCGGCGTCTATGCCATGCGCTCGACTTTCATCGGCGATGCCTCGCTGACCAAACGGCCGATGGGCCGCGTGCTGGACCCGCTGCGCCAGATGGGCGTTCAGGTCGAAAGCCAGCCCGGAGACCGGCTTCCCGTGACGCTGACCGGGCCGCGCACCGCCGCGCCGATCACCTACCGCCTGCCCATGGCGTCGGCGCAGGTGAAATCCGCCGTGTTGCTCGCCGGGTTGAACACGCCCGGCATCACCACCGTGATCGAGCCTGTCGCGACGCGCGACCATACCGAGAAGATGCTGACCGGCTTCGGCGCGAAGCTCGACGTGACAATCGACACTGACGGAGCTCGCCGGATTTCCATCGAAGGCCAGGGAGACTTGCGTGGCCAGATCATCGCCGTGCCGGGTGACCCGTCCTCGGCGGCGTTCCCGCTGGTTGCGGCACTCATCGTTCCGGGCTCGGACATCATCATCGAGAACGTCCTGATGAATGACACGCGCACCGGCCTCATCACAACGCTGATCGAGATGGGCGGTGACATCACGCTCATCAACCGGCGCAATGCAGGCGGCGAGGATGTGGCGGATTTGCATGTGAAGGCGTCGGAGTTGACCGGCGTCGAAGTTCCCGCCGCACGCGCGCCCTCGATGATCGACGAATACCCGGCGCTGGCGGTGGCCGCGAGCTTCGCCAAGGGCGAGACCCGCATGACCGGGCTCGACGAATTGCGCGTGAAGGAGAGCGACCGGCTCGCCGCCGTGGCGCGCGGGCTGGAAGCCAATGGCGTGGACTGCACCGAAGGCCATGACTGGCTGACCGTGCGCGGCCGCCCTGACGGCAAGGGTATCGGAGGCGGCACGGTTGCCACCCATCTGGATCACCGCATTGCGATGAGCTTCCTGGTGATGGGGCTCGCCGCCGAAAATCCCGTGACGGTGGACGACGCGACCATGATCGCGACAAGCTTTCCGGAGTTCATGGGGCTTATGGCCGCTCTGGGCGCGGTGATCGAGGGGTGATGATCGTGGCGGGAGGGCCCCTTCTCATCGCCATCGACGGCCCGGCGGCGTCCGGCAAGGGCACGCTCGCCCGGCTGATCGCCGCCCATTATGACCTGCCGCATCTCGACACCGGTCTCACCTATCGCGCCGTGGCGCAGGCGATGCTTGCCGCCGGGCTCGACCTTGACAATGCCGGAGCCGCGCTTGCAGCAGCAGAGGCCATCGATCTGGCGGCGCTCGACCGCAGCGCTCTGTCCGCCCATGCCGTTGGCGAGGCGGCGTCACGCGTCGCGGTTCATCCCGCCGTGCGCCGCATCCTTGTCGAAAAGCAGCGCGGTTTCGCAGCGCAGCCGGGCGGCTCGGTGCTGGACGGACGCGACATCGGCACGGTCGTCTGCCCGGATGCGCCGGTGAAGTTCTACGTCACGGCGTCTCCCGAAGTGCGCGCCCGGCGACGCCATGACGAAATCCTGCACAATGGCGGAACCGCGCAGTTCGACACGATCCTCGCAGATGTCATCCGCCGCGACGCGCGCGACATGGGCCGCGCCGATTCGCCCCTGCGGCCCGCCGCCGACGCCCACTTGCTAGACACATCGGCCATGACTATAGAGGCCGCGTTCCGGGCCGCCCGATCCATCATCGATCAGGCGCGAGTGTAATCGGAACAGTGTTCCGCTGATCGTCAGCCTTTGGCTGGTCGTCGGCCTCCACCGCCCCGGCTTGCGTCCGCGCCACCGGCCCCTGCTGAAGGGGCCGCGCCAGCCATCAGGGTCCGTTCAACACCAACCCGGCGCAGTTTGTCCGCAGACGGGAACCGCCAGCGCGCGGCCGGGCGGACCCCAGGAGAAACAATGACCCTACACAATCCGTCGCGCGACGATTTCGCCGCGCTGCTCGACGAATCGCTCGGCGCCAATGGCTCTATCGAAGGCACCGTCGTCAAAGGCATCATCACCGCCATCGAAAAGGATGCCGTGGTGGTCGATGTCGGCCTCAAGGTCGAAGGCCGCGTTCCGCTGAAGGAATTCGGCGCCAAGGGCCGTGATGGCTCGATGAAGATCGGCGACACCGTCGAAGTCTATGTCGATCGCGTCGAGAACGCACTGTCTGAAGCCGTGCTCAGCCGCGACAAGGCCCGCCGCGAAGAGAGCTGGCTGCGCCTGGAAGAGAAATTCAACGCCGGCCAGCGCGTCGACGGCTCGATCATCAGCCAGGTCAAGGGCGGCTTCACCGTCGATCTCGATGGCGCTATGGCGTTCCTGCCGCGCAGCCAGGTCGACATCCGCCCGATCCGCGATGTCGGCCCGCTGATGAACACGCCGCAGCCGTTCGAGATCCTGAAAATGGACAAGCGCCGCGGCAACATCGTCGTGTCGCGCCGTTCGGTTCTCGAAGAGAGCCGCGCCGAACAGCGCTCCGAACTGGTGCAGAACCTTGAGGAAGGCCAGATCGTTGACGGCGTCGTCAAGAACATCACCGATTACGGCGCCTTCGTCGACCTCGGCGGCATTGACGGCCTGCTGCATGTCACCGACATGGCGTGGCGCCGCGTCAACCATCCGTCCGAGATCGTGCAGATCGGCGAGACGGTGAAGGTGCAAATTATCCGCATCAACCAGGAAACGCACCGCATCTCGCTCGGCATGAAGCAGCTCGAATCCGATCCGTGGGTCGGCATCGGCGCGAAATACCCGATCGGCAAGAAAGTGTCGGGCACCGTCACCAACATCACCGATTACGGCGCCTTCGTCGAACTGGAACCGGGCATCGAAGGCCTGATCCACGTGTCGGAAATGTCGTGGACGAAGAAGAACGTCCATCCGGGCAAGATCCTGTCGACGACGCAGGAAGCCGATGTGGTGGTTCTGGAGGTCGATCCCTCCAAGCGCCGCATTTCGCTCGGCCTCAAGCAGACGCTGGAAAATCCGTGGCAGGCCTTCGCCAACCGTCATCCTTCGGGTTCGGTCGTGGAAGGCGAGGTCAAGAACAAGACCGAGTTCGGCCTGTTCATCGGCCTCGACGGCGACGTGGACGGCATGGTCCATCTCTCCGACCTCGACTGGAACCGTCCGGGCGAACAGGCGATCGAGGACTACAACCGCGGCGACATGGTCAAGGCGCAGGTTCTCGATGTGGACATCGAGAAAGAGCGCATTTCGCTTGGCATCAAGCAGCTTGGCAAGGACAGCGTTGGCGAAGCCGCCAATTCTGGCGAACTGCGCAAGAACGCTGTCGTCACCTGCGAAGTGACGGCCGTGTCCGATGCGGGCCTCGACGTGCGTCTGGTGGAATCGGGTCTCGACTCGTTCATCCGCCGCGGCGACCTATCGCGCGACCGTGACGAGCAGCGCCCCGAGCGCTTCTCGGTCGGCCAGAAGGTGGACGCCCGCGTGCTCGCCTTCGACAAGAAGAGCCGCAAGGTGCAGGTTTCGATCAAGGCCTTGGAAATCGCCGAAGAGAAGGAGGCCGTCGCCCAATATGGCTCGACGGACTCCGGCGCATCGCTGGGCGACATCCTCGGCGCGGCTTTGAAAAAGCGCGACACGAACTAAGCGCCGCACGCAACTTCCCGCGTTCCCCGCGATGAACACCGCTCCGCCGGACATGCTCCGGCGGGGTTTTTGTTTGGCTTTGGCCGTCGCGATTTTCAGATGCGACCTCGAAGTGCTATGGAGGGCAACAAAACAGAATGAGACAGACGCCGATGCCAACCTTGAAGCCGAACATAGCGGATCTTGAAAAGCTCATCCTTGATGGCTTCACGTCGCAGCTTCCTGATTTGAAGGCCCAGTATGTGAAAGCCAGACTGGATGAGGACGAGTTTGGCGACCCTGTTTTGGAGATCAATGTGGTGCTTGGCAACGACAATGCCGATCCAAGGGAGCTTTTGAGCACACACCGGAAAATTCGCCCCATTTTAATTGAGGCGGACATGAACGCGTTTCCTGTGTTCCGATTTCATTCCCCAGACGACGCCAAGGAATTGAACATTGGATTCTGACGAAATGCTTTCTGTTGCAGACGCTTTGCTCAGGGCACGGCAGCGCGGTCGCATCAAGGGCGCTTTTATCCGTCGAGCCGTCAGTTCGTGCTACTATGCGGTATTCCACGAGATGGCCGGGAATTGCGCGGATTGCTTGATCGGTCGAACGGCGTTTGTGAAACGATCAGCCTCCTGGGCCAAGGTCTATAGGGCTCTCGATCACAAATTGGCCAAGGACCAATGCAGTAGTCCCGGGCGCTTGGCGTCGTTTCCCGAAGCAATTCAGTCATTTGCCGTGCTCTTCGTTTCGCTCCAAAAGGAGCGTCACAATGCAGACTATGATCCATCGGCGAACTTCACCCGTTCCGAGGCCCTAAGGGCAATCGCTCAAGCACGTTCGGCCATCGCCGCATTTCGGCTGACTCCTCTTGATGACCGTCGCGCCTTTGCAGCGCATGTGCTGTTCAAGGCTCGCGCAGATTAAATGGTGCCCATGTCCGTCCTTCCCCTCACCACCTCCGAAACCGATCCGCGCGTGAAAGCGGTGTTCGATGACATCCGCACCACGCGCGGCTCCGATTTCATCAACAATTTCTGGCAGGCGCTGGCTTTCGATCCGGCCCTGCTCGAAAGGACATGGGCCGATGTGAAGGCCGTGATGGCAACGCCGACCGTGCTCGATCCGAAGGTCAAGGAGATGCTCTATCTCGCCGTCTCGGCGGCGAACGCCTGCTCCTACTGCGTCCACAGCCACACGGCGGCGGCCCGCGCCAAAGGCATGACGGATGCCGAACATTCAGAACTGTTGACGATCATTTCACTGGCCGCGCGCACCAACACGCTTGCCAACGCCTTGCAAATCCCTGTCGATGCGGCCTTCGACAAATCCCAATCATGAGCCAGACCATGCAGAATGCGAAAGCCATCGTCGCCACACGCCCCGGCGGCCCCGAAGTGCTCGACTATCGCGACATCACGCTCGCCGGGCCGGCAGACGGCCAGCTGCTGATCCGCCAGACGGCGATCGGCGTCAATTTCATCGATATCTATTTCCG